>CBJNFW010000170.1:0-18616 GCA_966435935.1 uncultured Nocardia sp. | reverse complement strand
CGGGCCACCGCCGGGGTAGCCGAGCACGATCGAACTCTCCCCCGACGTCGCGGCTTCCGACGCCAGCGGGATCACCGGCGCCTGCAGTCCGGGCACGTCCAGCACCGCAACGTCCTTGGACGGATCGAACAGCACCACCGTGGCGTCCAGCGGCCCCTTGGCGGTATCCACCTGCAGGGAGTTGGTGCCGGCGACCACGTGCGCGTTGGTCATGATCCGCTCGGGGGCGACGACGAAGCCCGAACCCTCCAGCATCCGTTGGCAACTCGACGCGACACCGCGGATGCGCAACACGCTGTGCTGGAGGTTGACCGCGACCGGGCTGTCGAGCACGCTCCCGTCCGGCGGCGCGACCGCGGCGATCGGAGCGCGGCTGAACGGGCCGATTACATCCGGCAGTCCGGAGGTGTTGAGCAGCTGGGAGAATTCGTTGGGCACCTTGCGCAGCCAGTTCGGCGCGACCTTGTTGACCTCCGAGAGCACCCGCGAACCGTTCACCGCCGCGGCGATCGCCGGCTGCGAGGACGAGGCCAGCGGCAGAGCCAGCAGCCAGGCGGTGGCAATTACGGCGTTTGGGGGGGGGCGTTCCCCACCCCTTCTTTCGAGGGCGTGGCGGCGTGTGGTGCGCCTCCCGCTGCGGGCCGCCCTCCCCAGGACCATGCCGGCTACCTCGCCGACTATCACCAGCGCCACGATCAGCACGACGCCGACCAGAACGCGCTTACGGCCCTCGGCGATGTGGACCAGGATGTGCGGCGCGATCAGGATGCCCGCAACCGCGCCCAGGATCACCCCCAGGAAGGCCAGCGCGGAGGCCACCGCGCCCTGCCGCCACCCCGAGGAGGCGGCCAGCAGCGCGATGATCACAACCGCGATATCGAGCCAGTCCGACGAGGTCATAGTGTCATCCCCACTGCCTCCAACGCGGCCTGCAGATCACGCACGTCGTGTGGATCCCATTCCCGTTCCCAGCCCGAAACCGCCAGCAGACCGGCCAGCACGCCAGCGGTGAAACCCCACACCAGCATGCCGTCGACCGCGAAGGCCGGACTCATGTAGCCCAGCGGATGCCGTACCACGAACCGATTCGCCGGATCGATCAGATCGGCCACCGGCACCCGCGCCACCCGCGCGGCCTCGGTTTCGCTGACCACCCGCACCTCACCGGGTGTGCGCCAATACGCCAGCACCGGTGTCACGTCGAAACGCGAGGGCGGCACGAAGATCTTCGGCAGCACCGCGAGCGGCTCGACGCTCGCGCGGTCCAGGCCGGTTTCCTCCCAGGCCTCGCGCAGCGCGGTATCGATCGGACCGCGGTCGCCGGGTTCCACCCCACCGCCCGGGAAGGCGACCTGGCCGCGATGCTGGCGCAGCGTGGCCGCGCGCTGGGTGAGCAGCACGTCCGCGTCCGCGGGCAGTCCGCCCGGCGCCGACGGATCGGCCTCGGGCGCCCCGCCGAACAAAACCAGCACCGATGCCTGACGCGGGCGCATCGCCGCGGCCGCGACCTGCTTCATCGCGGTTCGGTTCAGCACCGGGTTGGTCCCGGTCGGATCGGCCGGCTTGCGCTCGACGACGCCGCGCAGCCAGCTCGGGATGTTCTCGGTCACCAGCTCCGGGCGCGCGCCGGACTGCTCGCGTGCCTCGCGGTCGCGCACTCTGCCTCCTCCGGCCTCATCGCTGTGATCACCGCCCGCAGCGGCCGGGCTGCCCGCGGCAGCCGCATCGGAACGGTCCCGAGCACGGTAACCGCACCCCGCACCGGGCGCGCGACGGCCACCCCCCTCCCGATCGCTCACGCGCGCACGCCCAGTTCGGTGGCGACCGTCTCGCTGACGTCCGCGACGTCCTGGAACGGGCGGGACACGACCTCGGCGATCGATCCGTCGGCGCGCACCAGCACCGAGATCGGCAGCGCCGGAACCGCTCCGACCGCGGTCCGCACCCTGCGGTCGCCGTCTTCCACACCGGGCAGATGAACCTTCAGATCCTGTAGCCGGGCCAGGGCCATCGACTCGTTCGGATCACTGTGCACGGTGAGCACGGTCATCGCCGAGCCGACGCGATCGGCGAACTGTTGCAGTGCGGGCAACTCCTCGGCACAGGGCGCGCACCAGTACGCCCACAGATTCAGCAGGGCGGGCCTACCGGCCAGGGCCGCACCCAGATCCACCGGACGACCGTTCGCCAGGCAGCCCAGGCCGATGCCCGCCAGCGGGCCCTGCGCCGGGCCCGGGGCGACGGCCGCCGGACAATCGGCCAGGGCGGCGGCCGAGCGTTGCGCGGCGCTCACCGCAGCGGCAGGCCCGGCCGCGACCGACGTTGTGCCGGAACGGTTCCCGTGCTCGCCGCGCGGCCACAACGCCACCGCGAGCGTGACGATCACGATCAGGCCGACGAATGTCCATCGCCACGCCGCGGGGATCGATCTCACCGGCCCACCAGTTCGAGCAGATGCTCCGCCTCCGGTCCCTTGACCAGTGCGGCCGCGGTGGTCGGATCGGTCGGGCCGGCGCCGAAGGACGGGCAGTCCTTGGCCAGCAGGCAGGCGCCGCACGCGGGTTTGCGGGCATGACACACCCGGCGGCCGTGGAAGATCACCCGGTGCGAGAGCATCGTCCATTCCTTGCGCTCGATCAGCTCGCCGACGATGCGCTCGACCTTGACCGGATCGTCCTCGGTGGTCCAGCCCCAGCGCCGGACCAATCGCCCGAAATGCGTATCGACTGTGATACCGGGCACATCGAAAGCGTTGCCCAGAATGACATTCGCCGTCTTGCGTCCGATTCCCGGCAATTCGACCAATTCGTTCAGCGATGCGGGCAGTACGCCGTCGTGCCGTTCCAGCAGAGCCTGGCCCAGACCGATCAGTGCGGACGCCTTGTTGCGATAGAAGCCGGTCGGGCGGATGTACTCCTCGAGTTCGGTGCGATCGGCCTCGGCATAGGCGCGCGCATCGCGGTAGCGGGCGAACAGCGCGGGCGTGGTCATATTCACCCGGACATCGGTGCATTGCGCGGAAAGGATTGTCGCGACCGCCAATTCGAGCGGGGTGGTGAAATCGAGCTCGCAGTGCGCGTGCGGGAATGCCAGCGCGAGTGTCCGATTCATCCGGCGCGCGCGGCGTACCAGGCCGAGCCTGGTCTCGGCGGCGAATTTGGACGCACGGGAAGTGGACGTATCGCGCCGCCGCGGTTCGGCGGCGGCGCTGGGAGCGGTGGCGGCGGGTTTACGCACGCGTCCACCATACGGAACCACTCCGACAACAGCCCGCCGATGAGTCGCGCGACCCGGGGAAATCGAGCTCGATCGAGTGGGCGAGAGCGACGTTCGGGGCGTGATCGAGGCGACAGAGAATGCCTGCCGTGTTCCATCTGAGACCTTCTGCGTGTTTACTCCTCGATATGCAAGGACTCGCTGTGGTGCTCTTCCCGGTGGTGCTGATGCTGTTCGCGCTGTTCATGGAACGCGTCGAAAATCGGCTTCGCAAACTGCTCGAACCGGAAGAAGAGGTCCAGCAATATCTCGAACGTGCCAGCAATGCCGAGGTCAACGAGCTCGCGAAGCTGGGTGTACCGGCTGCCGCGGCCCATCCGGGGCGCAGGCGCGCCCGTGGTGACGAACTGGACGTCGCACAGGCGAGCTGACTCGCCGCGCCGCGCCGCGCGACACGGTTGCGACGGGAACCATTCGGGCATCGCGGTCGTTTCACCAACCGCATCTACGTGGTGTCTGTCACTACGCTGTCCGAATGCAAAGTAGACTGCACTGTCGGCCGCTTCGGTCCAGACCGGGGCGACAGCGACGGGCCCGCAGGCGGCAGCTTGCGTCGTCACCACGTAGGGACCCGCTGGCGCCGCCAGTACACCGTCAATTCCCATAAGGAGCACATTCGTGGACGAGGCCCTCGCCAGAGCAGGCATCTTCCAAGGCGTCGAGCCCACCGCAGTGGCAGCTCTCGCCAAACAACTACAGCCCGTGGACTTTCCCCGCGGCCACATCATCTTCAACGAGGGTGAGCCGGGCGACCGGCTGTTCATCATCACCTCCGGCAAGGTGAAGATCGGCCGACGCTCGCCGGACGGGCGGGAGAATCTGCTGACCATCATGGGTCCGTCGGACATGTTCGGCGAACTGTCGATCTTCGACCCGGGTCCGCGCACCTCCACCGCGACCACCGTGACCGAGGTTCGCGCCGTCACCATGGACCGCGACGCGCTCAAGTCGTGGATCGATCAGCGCCCCGAGATCGCCGAGCAACTGCTGCGCGTGCTGGCCCGGCGGCTGCGCCGCACCAACAACAACCTGGCCGACCTGATCTTCACCGACGTCCCCGGCCGCGTGGCGAAGGCGCTGCTGACGCTGGCTCAGCGGTTCGGCACCCAGGAGGCCGGTGCGCTGCGCGTCACCCACGACCTGACCCAGGAGGAGATCGCCCAGCTGGTCGGCGCCTCCCGCGAGACCGTGAACAAGGCCCTGGCCGATTTCGCGCACCGCGGCTGGCTGCGGCTGGAGGGCAAGAGCGTGCTGATCTCCGATTCGGAGCGTCTGGCCCGCCGCGCACGGTAATTCCGGCGTCGGCCGTATTCGCCCCTGGAGTCTCGCCGTTCGGTCCCGTGCCGGGTACTCGTTCTTCGCACCCGCCACGCGTCCGAACGGCAAGACCTGCCGTGTGGTGCGCCCGAGGTACCGGAACGAGGTTCACCAGGCATTGTCCGGGGTCGTTCGGACCCCGAGTGGTCGCTCAGTTCTCTCGGCTGCGCAGATAGGCCAATTGAGCCTTGACCGAACTGCGGGCCGCGGGCCACAGCTTCTTGTCCACGTCGGCGTAGACCTTCGCGACGATCTGTAGCGGTTTGGCGTCCGGGCCGAGTTCGCGCAGTGCGGCACGTACCTGGTCCAGGCGCTCCTGGCGGTGCTGGATGTAGTAGCGCAGCACAGGTTCGGCCTCGGGATGGTCCGGTCCGTGTGCGGGCAGCAGGGCCCGGCCCGGAGCCACTTCGAGCAGACGGTTCATCGAGGCGAGGTAGTCGCCCAGCGCGCCGTCGCGCGATTCGAGCACGGTGGTCCCGCTGCCGAGCACGGTGTCGCCGGTGAGGACGGCGTCGTCGAGCACGAAGCTCACCGAATCGGTGGTGTGCCCGGGGGTGGCCAGGACCGTGATGCGCAGCCCGGCCGCCTCGATGACCTCACCGTCGCGCAGCGGCGAGACCGAACCGCGCAGATATTCCGGATCCACCGACCGCACCGTGGCCCCGGTCAGCTTCGTCAGCCGATCGATACCGCCGGTGTGGTCGTGATGGTGGTGCGTGATCAGGGTCAGGGCGATATTTCCGCCGGTCTCCCGGGCGATCGCGACGCTGTGTTCGCGATCCTTCGGCCCCGGATCGATCACGACGCAATCGGATCGTCCGGGGGCGCGCAGGATCCAGGTGTTGGTGCCCTGCAGGGTCATCTGATTGGGGTTGTTCGCCAGCAGTACCGATGCGGTCGGCGTGACCGTCCGCAATTGCCCGTAAGCCGGATGGGTGAGCGTCATTGCCGTGTCCTTCTGCCTCGCTCGGCGCGAATCTCATTTCTGCTTACCGCATTTCGGCTCCGACCGCACCGTCGATCAGCTCACCTCGGCGATGAGCTCCACCTCGACGGGAGTGTTCGCGGGCAGTTCGAAAACGCCCACCGCGGAGCGGGCGTGGGCGCCCGCCGCGCCGAAAACCTCGCCGAGCAGTTCCGAGGCGCCGTTGATCACCTGCGGCTGATTGTTGAATCCCGGTGCGGACGCGACGAATCCGACGACCTTCACGATTCGCACGACCGAGTCCAGCCCGACCAGATCGTGAACCGCCGCGAGCGCGTTGAGGGCGCACAACTGGGCCGCCTGCCTGGCCTGTTCGAGGCTCACCTCGGCGCCGACCTTGCCGACGGCCGACAACTCACCGCCGACGAACGGCAGCTGGCCGGAGGTGTAAACATACGATCCACTGCGCACCGCCGGGACGTACACGCCCGCGGGCGCGGTCACCGCGGGCACCTCGAGGCCGAGCCGGGTCAGATTCTCCCGCCAGAGCTGTGCCATCAGCCCTTCACCCGCTTGAGGTAGGCCACGTGCTGTTCACCGGTCGGCCCAGGCAGCACCGTGACGAGCTCCCAGCCGTCCGCACCCCACTGATCCAGAATCTGCTTCGTCGCATGCGTCAGCAACGGCACGGTCGCATATTCCCACTGCGTCACATCACTCATACGCCAGAGACTATCCGCGCAACCCGGCAGCAAGAACCTTTGGGCTCGCCGCAATCCGATGCCGGGTGCGAGCAACGCGTACCCGACACGGCACCTGCCGATGGGACCTCAGGAGGTCACGAACTTGCCGGACGAAGCGGAGGGCGAAATTACAGCCGTGTGGTGTACCAGACAGTTGGTGTATCCCTTGGTGGCTTTTTCGCTGCGGCCTATAGGCTCGCGAAGGTGGGAGCACCGATAGCAGCGCCCGTTTCCAGCGAAGCGGGGCCCGAGTTAGGTTGGCCGGAGCGGGCGGACAAAGCCCGGCTGCACTACGTTTCCGGTAAGGGCGGTACCGGGAAGTCGACGGTGG
Organism: uncultured Nocardia sp.; assembly: GCA_966435935.1. Lineage (GTDB taxonomy): Bacteria > Actinomycetota > Actinomycetes > Mycobacteriales > Mycobacteriaceae > Nocardia. The sequence goes on along the minus strand of CBJNFW010000170.1, from coordinate 12,024 downwards.
CCGCGGCGCTGGCGCTGGCGCTCGCGGCGGGTGGCCGCCGGGTGCTGCTGGTCGAGGTGGAGGGGCGGCAGTCCATCGCGCAACTGTTCGATCTGCCGCCGCTGCCGCCGACCGAGACCAAGATCGCGACCGCCGACGGTGGCGGTGAGGTCATGGCGCTGGCGCTCGATATCGAACACGCCTTCCTCGAGTACATGGATATGTTCTACAACCTCGGCTTCGCCGGCCGGGCGATGCGCCGGATGGGCGCCATCGAATTCGTCACCACGATCGCGCCGGGTCTCAAGGACGTCATCCTGACCGGCAAGATCAAGGAATGCGCCGTGCGGACCGAGGGGGTCGGCAACCGCACCCGCCCGGTCTACGACGAGATCGTGGTCGACGCGCCGCCGACCGGCCGCATCGCCGGATTCCTGGACGTCACCAAGGCCATGATGGATATGGCCAAGGGCGGTCCGATCGCCTCGCAGGCCGAGGGGGTGTCGAATCTGCTGCACTCCGAGCAGACCGTCGTCCACCTGGTGACCCTGCTCGAGGCGCTGCCGGTGCAAGAGACCGCCGACGCGGTCGCGGAACTCACCGAGGCCGACTTCCGCATCGGCACGGTGATCGTCAACCGCGCCACCGAGGGTTTTCTGCCCGCCACCATGCGCGCCCGCGCCGCGGATGGCGACCTCGACGTCGAGGCCCTGCGCGCCGGATTGCACGAAGCGGGAATCATCTTGTCCGACAACGACTTCGAAGGAATCGTGCAGGAGACCGTGCAACACAGCGCGACCCTGCGCGCCCAGGACGACAGCGCGACCGAACTGGCCCGGGTCGACATCTCCCGGCTGTATCTGCCCGCCCTGCCCGACGGCATGGACCTGGGCGGCCTGTACGAGCTGGCCGAACATCTGAGCACTCAGGGAGTTCGCTGATGACCGTCCCGGATACCGCCGCGCATGTCGATATCGCGAAGATCGTCGCGGACCCCTCGGCCCGCGTAGTGGTCTGCTGCGGCAGCGGCGGCGTCGGCAAGACGACCACCGCCGCGGCCATCGCCCTGCGTGCGGCCGAAACCGGCCGCAAGGTCGTCGTGCTGACCATCGATCCGGCCCGTCGCCTGGCCCAATCGCTGGGCGTGAGCGATCTGGGCAACAGCCCGCAACGTGTGCAACTGGGCCCGGAGGCGAAGGGCGAGCTGTACGCGATGATGCTGAACATGCGCCGCACCTTCGACGAGATGGTGCTCGAGCACACCACCCCGGACAAGGCCGAGCAGATCTTCGCCAACCCCTTCTACCAGACCGTCGCCTCCTCCTTCGGCGGAACGCAGGAGTACATGGCGATGGAGAAGCTGGGGCAGCTCGTCGGCCGGAAGGAGTGGGATCTGATCATCGTGGACACCCCGCCCTCCCGCAACGCGCTGGACTTCCTCGACGCGCCCAAGCGGCTCGGAAACTTCCTGAACGGCAGGATGATTCGCGTCATCATGGCCCCCGGACGCGGCGTCGGCCGGTTCGTGACCGGCGCGATGAGCCTGGCCGTGCGCGGCGTGTCCACGATCGTGGGCGGCCAGATGCTCAAGGACGCGTCACTGTTCCTGCAGTCGCTGGAGTCGATGTTCGGCGGCTTCCAGGATCGGGCCAACCGCACCTACGCGATGCTGTCCCGGCCTGGGACGCATTTCCTGGTGGTGGCCGCGGCCGAACCCGACGCGCTGCGCGAGGCGTCGTTCTTCGTCGATCGGCTCGCCACCGACGCGATGCCGCTGGCCGGACTGGTCCTGAACCGGACGCATCCGGTGCTGTGCTCGCTGTCGGCCGAACAGGCCGCCGCGGCCTCCGACCGGCTCGCCCCCGCGACCGGCAACGGCGTGCCCGGCGGGACGGTCAGCGCGGAATCGGACGACGACACGACCTCCGATCCGCGTGCGCTGGCGGCGGATGTCCTTCGCATTCACGCGCACCGCGCCACCACCGCCAAGCGCGAACAGCATCTGCTGCACCGGTTCACCGGCGCGCACCCCCGGGTGCCGATCGTCGCGGTGAGCGCGCTGCCGTTCGAGGTCTCGGATCTGCGGGCGTTGCGCGCGGTCGCCGATCAGCTCTTCGACTCGACCGGGACCCACACCGCCTGAGCGGCACACTCGGTGCGATGCGGCGGAAGCCGGCGCCGGAGTCCCCCGACCGGTCCCGGAAACGGGTCGAGCCCGCGGATGCGGGCTCGGTCCGTTGTCGGCAAGGTCCTAGATGGCCACCTTCTGGTTGCGCTGAGCGCGGAAGAACTCCGCCCAGGACGTCACCTCGGGATGCTGCTTCAGCAGCGCGCGCCGCTGCCGTTCGGTCATCCCGCCCCACACACCGAATTCCACTCGATTGTCCAGGGCGTCGGCACCGCACTCCATCAGCACGGGGCAGTGCCGGCAAATCGTCGCCGCCTTGCGCTGCGCGGCGCCGCGTACGAACAGCTGGTCGGGGTCCACTTCCTTGCATCGGGCCTGGGAGACCCAGGCGATCCTTGCTTCGGCCTGCTCCACGTCCAATCGAGCGATGGGGGTAGTCATATGCATTTGGTGTGCCCCTTTGCAGTCCGAACACCGGGTCAACGGCGCTCCGGAATCGCGTGCAGTCCGCAGCAACCCAACCCCGCTGCGAACTGCACCACATTCCACTTTGAGTGTTAGCTCTATCACACTGGGTTCTCAATCTAGGTAAAGGTATGGGCGTAGCGCAAGACCGTGCCCCGATTTTCTGGTACGACCGTCCATGCAAAAGCGACATAAAACCGGGCAGTCTGAACGAATTGGGCGACACGCCAGGCTTTTCTCCGGGCGACGCGCCCGCATGTGACGAGATGCACGTCCCGAGCTGGGCGAGAGCCGGTGGCCCGCACCGCGCAACGTTCGCTCCGAGGCACTGCATTTAGTCTTGGAGCGTGCCGATCTCACAAACGCTCGCCAGACTGGCCGGGGCGTGCATCCTGGCGGCCGCTCTGATCGCCGGGCTGTTGTTCCCGCTCGCCGGTGGTTTCGGGTATATCTCGAACCGCGCCGCCGACGCCGTGGACAACGTCTCGGCGGAAGTACTGGAAGGCACCGTGCCGGCGGTGTCCACCATGGTCGACGCCACCGGCGCGCCGATCGCCTGGCTGTACGACCAGCGCCGGTTCCAGGTTCCCAGCGACAAGATCTCCAACAACATGAAGCTGGCCCAGGTCTCCATCGAGGACCGCCGCTTCCTGCAGCACCACGGTGTCGACTGGCAGGGCACCTTCCGGGCGTTCCTGCGCAACACCTCGAGCGGCGAGGTCCAGCAGGGCGGTTCCACGATCGACCAGCAGTACGTGAAGAACTTCCAGCTCCTGGTCGTCGCCAAGACCGATGCCGAACGGCGCGCGGCCATCGAGACCACTCCCGCACGCAAACTGCGTGAGATCCGCCTGGCGCTGACGCTGGACAAGCAGCTCACCAAGGACGAGATCCTCACCCGCTACCTGAACCTGGTGTACTTCGGCAACGGCGCGTACGGCGTCCAGGACGCCGCGCAGACGTACTTCGGCGTGGACGCCAAGGATCTGACCGTCGCGCAGTCCGCGATGCTGGCCGGTATCGTGCAGAGTTCCTCGCACTTCAACCCGTACACCAACGAGAAGGAAGTGCTCGCGCGCCGGAACACCGTGCTGGACACGATGATTCAGAACATCCCCGATCGCGCCGCCGAATTCCGCGCCGCCAAGGCGACGCCCCTGGGCGTGCTGCCCGAACCGAAGGGCCTGCCCAACGGCTGCATCGCCGCGGACGATCGCGGCTACTTCTGCGATTACGCGATGCAGTATCTGGAGGACGCGGGCATCAGCAAGGACCAGCTCGACAAGGGCGGCTATCTGATCCGCACGACGCTCGATCCGGCCGTGCAGAATTCGATGAAGGCCGCGATCAACGCGATGACCAACCCGAACCTGGCCGATATCGCCGAGGTCTCCAGCATCATCGCGCCCGGTCAGGACTCGCACAACGTCCTGGCCATGGTGTCCAGCCGCACCTACGGTCTGGACGCGAACATCCATCAAACCGTTCAGCCACAACCGTTTTCGATGGTCGGCGACGGCGCGGGCTCGATCTTCAAGATCTTCACCACGGCCGCGGCAATGGAGAAGGGCCTGGGAATCGACGCCAAACTGGATGTGCCCTCGTTCTACGCGGCCAGGGGCATGGGTTCGAGTGGTACGCCGGGGTGCCCGGCGATGACGTACTGCGTCAAGAACGCCGGCAACTACCGGTCGCCGATGTCGGTGACCGAGGCGCTGGCCCAGTCGCCGAACACCGCGTTCGTCAAGCTCATCCAGGCCGTCGGGGTGACGCCGACCGTCGATATGGCAATTCGCCTCGGACTGCGGTCATACGCCAAGGCCGGCACCTCCGGACACGGCAACACCAGCATGGCCGACATGTTCAAGCAGCAGAATCTGGGTTCGTTCACGCTGGGCCCGGTCGCGGTGAACCCGCTGGAGTTGTCCAATGTCGCCGCCACGCTGGCCTCGGGCGGAAAGTGGTGCCCGCCTTCGCCGATCAAGCAGGTCCTCGATCGCAACGGCAAACCTGTCTCGCTGACCCAGCAGGCCTGTGAGCAGGTGATCGATCCGGGCCTGGCGCACACCCTGGCCAACGCGCTGAGCCAGGACGCCACCAGCGGTACCGCCGCGGCCTCGGCGCACGCGGCGGGCTGGAACGTTCCGGTGGCCTCGAAGACGGGTACGACCGAGACCAACCGGTCCTCGGCCTTCCTGGGCTTCACCAATTCGATGGCCGGCGCCGCGTACATCTACGGCGACTCGCCGACGCCCGACGAAATCTGCTCGTTCCCGCTGCGCAACTGCAGCAGCGGAAACCTGTTCGGCGGTAACGAACCGGCCCGGAGCTGGTTCATGGGCGTCAAACCGGTGCTCGGCAACTTCCCGCCGTCGGTGCTTCCGCCGCTGGACGACAAATACGTTCGCGGGTCGAACAATTCGCAGATTCCGGATGTGACGGGCATGACCCAGGCCGAAGCGACCTCGGCGCTGATCGGCGCGGGCTTCCAGGTGTCGGCGGTGACCCAGCCCGGCTCGGCCGCCAAGGGCACGGTGCAGGGCACCTCGCCCAACGGATCGGCGATCCCCGGCTCGGTGATCACGCTCTACCTCAGCGACGGCACCGAACGCCAGATCCCGCAGGCGGGCACGCCGCAGGTGCCGAGCGTGCCCGGAATTCCGATTCCGCGGCTGCCACCCATCCCCATTCCGATTCCCATGCCGAGATAGTCGTCAGGGCACATTTTCGGGCGGACCCCCTGATCCGCGGGTCCGCCCGAAGTGTGTCAGAGGGCCGAGGCTCGACCGCAGCCGATCCCACACGGTTCGCGGCCCGTCTCGCCGGTCGGACGCGTGGCGGGTGCGAGGAACGAGTGCCCGACACGGGGCCGAACGGTGAGACCCCTGGGGGCCGCGAACAGCCGGAGCGAAGCGGAGGCAAAAATTACAGCCTGGCCTTGACCGCCGCGGACAGCCGCGAGCCATCGGCGCGACCGGCGGCCAGCGTGGTGGCGATCTTCATGACCTGGCCCATCTGCCGCATACCCGGCCGCTCACCGTTCTGCTCGGCGACGTCGGCGATCGCGGTGTCGGCGATATCGGCGACCTCGGCGTCGGTGAGCTGGGTGGGCAGGTATTCGTCGATGATCGTCTCTTCGGCGCGCTCGTTGGCGGCGAGTTCACCGCGACCGGCCTGCTCGTAGACCACGGCGGCCTCGTTGCGCTTCTTGGCCTCCTTGGTCAGAACCGCGATGACGTCGGCGTCGGAGAGTTCGCGCGCTTGCTTACCGGCGACCTCGGCGGTCTGCACGGCCGCCAAAAGCATGCGCAGAGTGTTCGTGCGCAGGGCGTCCTTGGCCTTCATGGAGGTGGTCAGATCGGCCCGCAGCTTGGATTTGAGTTCCGACATAGCGCACACGCTATCGGGTCCGGCAGGCTACTCCCAGTACTTTTGCCGCGGCGCGGATGTGACGCTGTGCGGAATCACACTCGGTATTCCGCACGTATCTCGCCTATCCTGATCGAATGCCCGTACTCTCGTCTGCCGCATTCCGACGAGCCGCGCTGGGGGCCACCGGGGCCGCAGTCGCCGGAATCGGCTATGCCACGTTGATCGAACGCAACGCCTTCGTCCTGCGTGAGACCACGTTGCCGGTGCTACAACCGGGCTCGTCGAGTTTACGAGTGTTGCACCTGTCCGATCTGCACATGACCCCCGGCCAGAAGCTCAAGCAGGCCTGGGTGCGCGAGCTCGAGGGTCTGGACCCCGACCTGGTGATCAACACCGGCGACAACCTCGCCCATCAGCGTGCGGTTCCCGCGGTGGTGCAGGCGCTGTCCGGACTGTTGTCCCGGCCGGGTCTGTTCGTGTTCGGCAGCAACGACTACTTCGCGCCGGTGCCGAAGAACCCGTTCAAGTACTTCAACAAGAACCACAAGCGCGTCTACGGCGATCCGCTGCCCTGGCAGGATCTCCGCGCGGCCTTCACCGAACGCGGCTGGCACGATCTGACCCACGTGCGGCGCGACGTCGAGGTGGGCGGAATCAAGATCGCGACCGGCGGCGTGGACGATCCGCATCTGCGGCGCGATCGGTACGAAACCATCGCCGGTGCGCCGAACCCCTTGGCCGAGTTGAGCATCGGACTCACCCACTCCCCCGAACCGCGAGTGCTGGATCGGTTCGCCACCGACGGTTACGACCTGGTGCTGGCCGGGCACACCCATGGCGGGCAGCTGTGTGTGCCGGGATTCGGCGCGCTGGTCACCAACTGCGGGATCGACCGTTCCCGGGTCAAGGGCGCCTCGCGCTGGGGCGCGCACACCCGGTTGCACGTCTCGGCCGGTCTGGGCACCTCGCCGTGGGCGCCGTACCGGTTCTGCTGCCGCCCGGAGGCCACTCTGCTGACGCTGGTCGCGGCCCCGCCGCAGCGTCCCGCGGCCGACAGCGGCCACGGGGTGTCGGCTTCGGAGGCCGTGGCGCGTTAGGGTTGCTCGCGCCGATCCGATACGTCAGGGGCGAGGGTGATCTATGAGTTCGACGAGCGATGATTCCGGCGAGCGGTCCTCCTCGAAGGACCGGCCCCGGTCACAGCAGGCCTCGGTGCTGCGTGGGCTGGATCTTCCCCATCCGACCTCGCCCGCCGATACGGCGCATACCGAGATGATCGATATCCGCGCGGCGAACGAGGCGGCGCGGACGCAGGCGATCCCACAGGCCGGACCACCGGCCGACAACTCGCGTACTCAGGCGATCCCGCAGGCCGAACCGCCTGCCGCGGCACGCGCCCAGCCGTCCCGCAACGATGCGAACCCGCCTGGGCGCCAGGACGTTCCGGCCGACTCCGCGCAGACCGAAGCCTTCCAGCAGCTGAGTTTCGGGCAGCAGGGCCCGGCCGGCGGGCAACAGCCGCTCGCGCTGTCACCGGAGATCGCGCAGTACGCCACGGACGGCCGGTCCGGGCCCGACGCTCGGACGAATCCGATTCCGCAACAGAACGTTTCACCGGCGCGCCGACCTCGCTCGGGCGCGGACAAGGACCTCGGCCCGCCGCCCGCGCAGCCTCCGCAGCCGGTCGGCAGAGGGCGTCCGCACGGCGGTCCGACGAGTCCGATGCAGCGGCAGCCGCTCGCGGATCAGGGTGCGCGCCAGCCGGAGCAAGCGTGGCAGCTGGGCGCGCCGGAGCAGTCCGGAACCCGTCCGGACTCCGCGAGTGGTGCGGCGAATTCTGCTGCACGACAGGATGATTCGGCCCATCGCCAGGAAGCGCCCGACTCCCGCCCGACCACCGATGACCCCACCGACGCCGCGGCCAAACATGCCGACCGCCCGCTGTCGGCGCGCGAGCGCAAGCGATGGTTGTTCGCCGGACTCGGCGCGGCGGCCGTTGTGATCCTCGGCATCGGGGCGACTCTGCTGCTGACCGGCCGGCACTCGAACGATTCCACCTCCACGGTGAGCGCACTGAGTTCCGGGGCGAGCGCCGCGCCGCTGGCCACTCCGGCCGAGACCGCCGCACCGACCACGGTGGCCGGACTACCGTCGCTGATCCCGGGCTATCAGGTCGTCCAGGTTCCGGAACGGGGCGCGGCGTTCGACGTGCCCAAACAGTGGCAGGTCGACCCGAACGGCACGAAGACATGGGGAACGGCGCCGAACACCGTCGAGATCGCCGGGTTGGTCCAGGACGGTAAGGGGTACTGCCCCAACTACATTCGCACCAACGCATTCCTGACGATGTCGGCGAAAGCGGATCCTGCGGTGGCCGCGGTCGACATCGGCACCCGCTTGGCCAAGATCGGCTGGGCCACCTCCACCGGCACAACCCCCGGCAAGGCCGAACCGCTCACCTCGCTGGACGGCCAGTTACACGGCTCGTTCGCCGAAACCGATGGCACATTCAAGCCACCGGCTCCCGGATGCGCCAAGACCTACGCCGTCTACACCTTCGCCTTCCCCAACGAGAACGGCAATTTCGTCATTACCATCGCCGCCGACACCGGCGTGGCCCGCTCGATCGACCGGGCCACCGCCCAGCGGATTCTCGCCAGCATCCGCCCCATCCAGCCCAAGTGACCTGCCGATTTAACGTCTGACCCCGCTCTGTTGTAAGCTACTCCAGGTTCGCATCACGGGGTGTGGCGCAGCTTGGTAGCGCGCTTCGTTCGGGACGAAGAGGTCGTGGGTTCAAATCCCGCCACCCCGACTCGTGTGTGGAGACACGGGAAGGGCCCCTGACCAGTCCACATGGTCGGGGGCCTTCTTCTTTGCCGTGCGCACTGTGATCAACGCCGAGGGCTGCGCGCGGTGGCCGCGGCCGCGCTCGGCGGACAGCTCACCACAAGGCCCCCGACCTCAGCGGCCGGGGGCCGAGGCCTTCCCATGGCGGGTTCGGATCAGATGCACAAGACGACGCTGCCGAATGGGAAGCACAGAACCACCGACCCGCCGCCGCCCACGGGCGTAGCCGTTCGCGCCGACGAAGTGACGGGCTGAGCTACCGTCGTGGCCGCGGACGCGGCCGGAGCTGCTGCGAAGAGCAACGGCAGGGCGATCGTGGTCGCGGCCACGGTCTTGATCATTTTCGTTGACATGGTCCATACCTCGATGTCTTCTCGGCCGAAGGTCCTGCCGGACCTTCGGTTTACGAGCGCTGTTCAATAGCTATGAGCCTGGCCGCGGCCGGTCGGCCATGCCCTCGAGCCGCCCTTGTGCAATCGAGGTGCCCGCCTTGTGAGAGTTCGCCCCGACACGACCTGCGCCGGAAGGACCCAAGATCACCAAGCTGTATGGGCGGGAACCCTTTCCACGCCGTCGGAGAAAGGATGCTAAAAGATTACTGCCGCGCGCCCGAACTGGGCGAGGGACTAAAGTCGTCGCTTACCGGCGGCGGCGCCGGATCGCCGCGTGCACATCTCGACCGTGGATGGTGGCGCGCAGCCGGGGGATAACTTAGAGTTGAGACGTCACGCCAGTGATGCTGGCGGTAGGACGCCGATTGCGCGACGCCCCACCTGGTGGATCAGCTAGCCCGCCGGATGAACCAGCGGACCATTTCGAGCGCCCCGGCGCCTACGGCAGCACAGACAAGCATGATGTCGTAGTCGACCGGGGGCTTGCTCTTTGCGCGACGATGTTTCGCCATACCCCACCACCTCCCCTCTGGGTGCGGAGTAGGACCTGGCCCTCCGCCCCGCGAAGCGAGGTGTCATCACACTACGCGGTCTTCGTGGGAACCGTTGTCGCGCAGTCGATTTGGGCATTCGACCGATGTTCCGGAGTGCAGGAGTTCAGAGTGGGCAGGCGAGGGGGCTTGTCACCCGCACCCCTTCCACCTGGGCTCGCACCGGTTTCAGATCCTTTGTGCGGCAACGGGAGACGTTGTTGCGTACGATCGGAAGCGGGGTCCGGGCGCGATCGCTCGGCGAGGGCGCGGCACAACCGACGACCGAGGTAGGGATCAGGATGGGCGAAGAGGGCGAGCCGATCGCGGAGATCGACATCGAGACGCCGCACGCGGCGCGGATCTGGAACTACTGGATGGGCGGGCAGGACAATTACCCGTCCGACCGCGCGGCCGGCGATGCGGTTGCCGAGGTGTATCCGGACATCGTCCGGATGGCGAAGCTGTCGCGGGAGTTCCTGATCCAGGTGGTGAGCTACCTGGCCGGGGAGGCCGGGATCCGGCAGTTCATCGATGTCGGCACCGGCCTGCCGACCATGCAGAACACCCACGAGGTCGCCCAGCACATCGCACCGGAATCCCGGATCGTCTACGTGGACAACGACCCCCTGGTGCTCGCCCACGCCCGCGCGCTGCTGACCAACACCAGCCCCGAAGGCGTGACCACCTACGTTCCCGCCGACTACCACGACCCGGATCTGATCCTCGAGCAGGCGTCGCGAGTGCTGGACTTCTCCCGGCCGACGGCGGTGCTGTTCATGGGGGTTATGGGCTACGAACCGGATTTCGCGGTGGTGCGCGACGTCGTCGGCCGCATGATCGCGCCGATGAGCTCGGGAAGCCATCTGGTGCTCTGGGATGGTACCGACACCGGCGACGCGGTTCTGGCCGGTGGCCAGAAGCTCGTCGAGTCCGGCGGTGTGCCCTACATTCTGCGCAGTCCGGAGCAGCTCGCGGAATGTTTCGAGGGTTTGGACCTGGTGGAGCCGGGGATGGTGCCGATCACCGACTGGCGGCCGATACGGCGGATCGGGACAGACGAACCACTCGACGCATACGGCGCGGTCGGACGCAAACCCTGAAAGGGTCAGACCACGGCCCCGAAGGCGACGCCTTCGATGATCCGGCTGGTGCGCTCGGGCTGAAGTGCCTTGACGCACAACCGATCCCAGATCGAGTGATACGCGTCCAGATCGCCCCGCCGGTCGAGGAACTGCGCACAGGTGGCGTGATGCAGGTGCACGATATCGGACAGATCCGGATTGCCGAACCGCATCAGGGTGAACGGCACCGAACTGAGCACCGGCCCGCACACATGGTCGGGCACGATCTGGATCGTCACGTTCACCAACTCGCTCACCCGGCCCAGATGTTCCAGCTGCGCCCGCCAGGCCCGTGTACTACCGATCTGACGACGCAGCACGGACTGCTCCAGCAGCACCCACAACCGCAACGGATCGGATCCGGTGAGCCGCCGCTGCCGCCGTTCCAGCAGTTCGGCATGCCCGAGGTCGTCCGAAGCGCCCGGACAGGCGATATCCAGCAGCCCGCGCGCGTAGTCGGGAGTCTGCAACAGCTCGGGAACGATGCCGGGCGAATAACTCCGCATCAGGGTGGCCGAATCCTCGAAGGCGAGGTAAGTGTCGTACCAGCGTGGGGCCACCTCGGCATCGATGTGCCGATGCCCGGGCGCATTTGCCCGTCGCGCGAGGTTTACGTACTCGGTGCGCCGGGCCGTATCGCCGACCCCGTACAACGTCAGCAACTTCTCCAGATCGGGCAGCCGGAACCCCAGCAATCCGGATTCGAGCCGGCTGATCTTCGAATGCGAGGCACCGATCGCCCGGCCGACGTCGTACCCCTTGAGACCGGCAGCGACCCGCAGCGTCCGCAATCGAGTCCCCAGCAGGCGACGCGCAAGCGCCGGATCCTCGCCGGAGTCCTCATCTCCGTCGCGCGAACGCGCGACGGAGGCCATACCCTTGGTCACCGCCCCTCCCAGGGGACTCTGCAATCGCTGTCTCCGAGTTTGCCACAGCCCCTGCCGGGCGGCGAATCGACGTTGCGATGGCCCAGCTCGAGCCTGCCCGACCGCCGCCCGTTGCGGCGATCGGCGGACCTTCTCACCGCGGCGCGAGAACTTCGACCGAGGCGGTGACCGGATCGCCGCGCCCGGCCGGGCTCAGACCGGTGTGATCGGCAGGCGCAGCGCCGCCGGGGCGGCCTGCGGCACGACAGGCGACTTCTGGGCGACCGGGGCGACGCGGTGGTACAGATCGCCGAATGC
>CBJNFW010000169.1:0-18688 GCA_966435935.1 uncultured Nocardia sp. | reverse complement strand
GTATGGACGCGGAGCGTCTGCGCGGCGCGGTATTCAGCCATCGCGACTGGATCGACGCGAGCAACCGCCGCGAACTGCACCGGCAGGGCTGGCGCGAACTGTTCCGCGAATTCGACGCCGTGGTCTGTCCGATCACCCCGACGCCCGCGTTCCCGCACGAGAGCGGAACGAATTTGGCCACCCGGCAGATCGACATCGACGGTGTCGCGTACCCGTTCGCCGATCAGCTCGTCTGGCCGGGCCTGGCCACCATGCCCGGCCTGCCGGCCACCGCCATCCCCGCGGGCCGCTCCCCCGAGGGACTGCCCGTCGGCGTCCAGCTCATCGGGCCGATGTTCGAGGACCGCACACCGCTGCGCCTGGCCGAACTCCTCGAACGGGAGATCGGCGGTTTCCAGGAGCCAGCCCGGTAGCGCCTGCCCGGCACGGATCCGCTACGCCCGTGTCGCGATGCGCGCAGCTTTCAACACTCCGATGTACCGCCCGTCCACCGCGTCCACATCCAGCATCCGGAGCCCGGCGGATTCGGCCACCAGGGCAGCGACATCCACGCCCACCTGCGCCCAACCGAACCAGCTCCCGGACCACCCACCGGTCTCCAGCCTGACCCGGCGATCACGCAATCCCACACCCGGGGAGTCGCATTCGACGACCGCGGTACCGCCCGGCGCAAGTAGCTCGCGAACCCTGCGGAGCAGCCGCACCGGATCCCCGCCGATGCCGATATTCCCGTCTGCGAGCAGGGCGCATCGCCACCTCCCGCGCCCGGGCACCGCACCGAACACATCGCGGCACAGCGTGGGCGCACCGCGACGGCGGCTCACCGCCACCGCCATGGCATCGGTATCGATGCCCAGTGCGGGTACGCCACGGACCAGCAATTCGGCCACCAATCTGCCTGGGCCACAGCCGATGTCGAGGGTCGGGCCCGCACAGCGGCGGATGAGCGCTGCGTCGGCGCGGTGTGCGGCGTCGGCGAATCCCAGCCAACGCCGCATCGGCAGACGCAGGCGCGCCCCCGCGGACGTGCGAATCCACACCGGCTCACCGGCCAGCCCACTCAGATAGGCCACCGACATATCCGAAAGGGTCGAAAGTCCGATACCGCCGTGGTCGATACCCAGCACTGCCGAGCTGTCCGTCGAATTCGCGATCACGGGTTCGACGCTATGCCGCCCAGCGGCTTTCCGGAGCCCGCAAACCATGACCGAACTCTTACGTTCGCCGCGGGCGTCGGCGCCGCCCGCACCCGCTGCCGCCGCGGTCGCGCACTCGCCCAGTCGAGCGTTCCTCACAGTGGCGCGTTCGGCCACCACGTGTCGAGCAGTTCCTTGCCCGAGGCGCCACCCCAGATACCCATCTTGCAGAAACCCCTTGCCGCACCGTCGAATCGGATCTCCAGGCGACCGACCTGAGTTCGATCCGATTGCTTCTCGTCGCGCCACGCGATGAAACCCGTGCCGGACGGGCGCGACCAGGATTGGCTGTCGGGGGCGCCGGCAAGTTCCGCGCGGTCGGACTCCGAAATCTCCGACCGATCCGTGTTGCATCGCAACGACACCACCACGACCGGATTCTGGTCACCACTACAATCGATATACGACACCGGAGTCAGCGCCTTCGTGACCGGCACGGCATGTGCGTGCTCATCCGATGAATGACATTTGATGCCCTGATAACCGGCCGAGTTCGGTGTCCGAGGCAGCAGCCCGGGGAAGGCATCGACGATGAACTGGTACGCCTCCCATTTCGAATTGTCCACGGCCGCCGGAGAGTTGGCCGCATGCGTTGCGGTCGGGCCCGTCCGGTCGTCGTGCCGGGTCGCAACCACGCCGACGACCGCGGCCGCCGCCAGAACCACGACCGCCCCGATGCCGAGCGCAACACGGCCGGCGTGCCGACGAACCGGCCCCGGCCTGCTCTGCAACGCCGCGATCGACGCCGCCGCCAATTCACCGCAACTGCCGTATCGTTCGCCGGGATTCTTCGCCAGTGCGCGAGCGATGACCTCGTCCATCGCCCCGGGCACACCGTGACCGCTCCGGGACGGGCGCGGCGGCGGTGCGGTGAGCTGTGCACGCATCATCGCACCGGCCGAGTCACGGGGGAAAGGCACTGTGCCGGTGAGCAATTGGTACAGCGTGCAACCCAGCCCGTAGACATCGGCGCGCTGATCGATGCGCTCCCCGCGAATCTGCTCGGGCGCGGCATAGGCCAGTGTCGCGACGACCGAACCTCCCGTGGTGGCGGCGGGGTCCAGATCACCCGTGGTGCGGGCGATGCCGAAATCGGTGATCATCGCTCGATCCCGGCCGCCGTCGCCGGGTTCGATCATGATGTTCGCCGGCTTCACATCACGATGCAGCAATCCGGCGCGATGCGCCTCGTCCAGACCCGCTGCCGCTGCGGCGACGATTCCCACTGCCCGCTCCGGCGGCAGGCCCTGCGGCCACTGCCGAGACAACGCCGCCGCATCGTAGCCGCCGACGAATCGCATGGCGATCCACAGAGTTTCGCCATCGGCGCCGTAGTCGTAGATCGGAACGATATTGGGATGATCGAGTCGGCCGGCGAGTTCGGCTTCCCGGATGAACCGGGCCCGGAATTCGGGACTGCCACCGCGCTCGGCGGCCAGCACCTTCAACGCGTCCCTGCGCGGCAGTCGCGGATGCTCGGCCAGGTACACCGTGCCCATCGCCCCGGAGCCCAGCTTCCGCTCGATCCGGTACCCCGAAACGGTTGCGCCCGACCGCATTTCCGGCATCGCGCTACCGATTCCGTACCAGCAGGGCGTATTGCGCCGCGGCGCGCTGCAATACCAGCTGCTCCGTGCCGCCGTACACATTCGCCACGTACCGGCCGTCCAATACGAAGCAATCGAACTTCAGCGCACGGTCGTAGTCCGGATCACCGAACTCGCGTATCCGGCCGCACACCACGTCGGGCACGCGTTCCGGCCCGGGGATGGGGTCCTCGGTACTCGCCGCGGCCTTGCGCCGTCTCTCCAGGAACTTCCGCGCCTCCACGGCATTCGGATATCTGACCAGAAACCGTGTATCGATACCCGCCATCGCGTCGGGACGCGTCGGGGAATGCTTGCCCGGCTGCCGGTCGTCCTCTCGCACGATCTGGTCGACACCGTTGGGGCCGTAGATGATTCCGCTGGTATGCCGGAAGCCGCCCCAACCCGCGACCTGATTGTTGTCGATCAGTACCGATGACGGGTACGGCCACGCACCGGGGTCCGCGGGCAGCATGCGCCGCAGCATCGCGTCGCGATCCAGCGGCAGAGTGGTGAGCCGGTCCGGCGGCGTGGGCGTGTACCGGTCCAGCATCGGCAATTCGACGCCGAAGGCGGTGGTGGCCAGCGCGGTCATCGCGTTGATGTCGGTCGCCGGATTCATGATGTACATGGTCACCACGAAGGGGCCGTGCGCGAGCGTGGCGGCCAGAGTGGGTACCGATGGCCGCCAATGCGCGTGTGCGTCGGCGTATTTCGCCAGCGGGACCGAGACGTTGTCGGCGCTGACCGCGAAATCGACCGAATCGATGTCCTGTGCGGCGGCACGCGCGCTGTCGTCGTCGGGAAACTCCAGCACCGACAAGCGCAGCGCCCGGGTCTGCCCGAGGATCGGCCTGTTGTGCACAGCATCGTCCATGCCTCCGGTGGTGAACGCGGTCACCATACGGTGCGCCTGCAACGTGGGCGCAACCGCTTTGGCGAGAATTCCGACCAGATCCCGGGCGGTGGGCAGCGGCGCGGCATCGCCGTAGCGCAGCGCGGCATTGATGTCACCGGGCACGGTGACGGCTTCGGCCAGCCGCACTGCCTCCAGTACCCGACCGTAGCGCTCATCGGTATCCGGCGGCTGCGGTACCGATTCGGTACCGAACACCCCGACGTTCAGGGCGCCCGGATCGAGGGCCTGGGGTCCGGGCCGGCCGGGCACCGTGCACCCGCACAGCACCGCGATCAGCAGGACCACACCCGCGATCAGAGCCGTGGCCCGCGGCGTTCGGCGATCACAGCGGCGCACTCGGCCACCACCTGTCGTGCAGTGCCTGGCCGGTCTCGGTGCCGCTGGTCACTCGCACCCCGCAGAAGGATCGTTTCGGATCCTCGAATCCGATATCCAAACGGCCGTAGGCCTTACCGGTCGCATCGCTCCAATCGCTCCACAGGATCCGGCCGCTTCCGGACGGCCGCTGCCAACGCTCATCACCGCGGATGATCACATTCCCGGTCGGTCTCGTGGCGCCGATGGGCATTCGCGCGGCAACGCACTGCACGAGTACCTCGAACACCGGATCGTCCTGACCGTAGCAGTCCAGCGCGCCATCGGCCGGCGTCACATCGAACGAAACCTTCGAATCGTCCCCGGCACTCGCCCGGCACCAGATGCCCTGATACCCAGCGCTGATCGGCAAGTGCGGCAACAGTTTCGGGAACGCGTTCACGATATATCCGTACGTCCCCCATCCTTCGGAATAGTCGAGGGCCGGTGCGGGCGCCGACGCGGTCCGCGGCGCGGCACGATTGGGCGCGAGCGCCCACACTGTCGCGGCGACGGCGGCCAACGCGAGCACCACCGCGATCACCACGATCACCGTGGGTCGCGGGCGTCGACGCGGTGGTCGGGCCTCCGGAATTCCGTGCAACGCCGCCCACGCCGCCGCCGCGAACTCACCGCAGCTGCGATACCGGTCCTCGGGACTCTTCGCCATCGCTCGCGCGAGCACCGCGTCGAGCTGCGGCGGCAACGCCGGATTCACCGCGCTGGGCCGTGGCGGCGGGTCGACCAGATGCGCCGCCATAACCGCTGCCGCCGTCGGCCGCGGAAACGGCGTACTTCCGGTGAGCAGGTGAAACAGCGTGCAGCCCAACGCGTAGACGTCGGCCCGGTGATCGATCCGTCCCGCCTCGATCTGTTCCGGCGCGGCGTAGGAGAGCGTCGCCAGTACCTCACCGGCGCCCGTCAGAACAGTGGATTCCTCTGCGGCCCTGGCGATTCCGAAATCGGTGACCAACACCCGATCCATTCGCCCCGGTGCGGCGGAGACCAGGATGTTGGCGGGTTTGACGTCACGGTGTAACAGCCCGGCGGCATGGGCGGCATCCAGTCCGCGCGCCGCGTCGCCGACGATCCCCACCGCGCGATCCGGCGGCAGCCCGCTCGGTCCCGCCCGCAACAGTTGGGACGCATCGCTGCCCTCGACGTACTGCATGGTTATCCACAGCACGCCGTCCTCGACGCCCCGGTCGTAGACCTCGACGATATTGGGATGCGATACCCGCGAGGCCAATTCCGCCTCGCGCAGGAATCTGGCCCGGAATTCCGGGTCGGCGCTCGGCCCTTCGGCCAGCACCTTCAACGCCACCAGCCGCTGCAATCGAGGATGCTGCACCAGATATACCGCGCCCATACCGCCCGACCCCAGTTCCCGGACGACGCGATATCCCGCGAACACCTCGCCGCTGCGCAGCACCCCGCCGACCTCCCGGACCTCGACAACGCGACCGCATCCTCCGTACCGCCACGTCAAGAGGGCAGTATGCTCACCCACTCCCGCTGCGGCAACCGCGATTCCCAGCGGTGCACCCCCTGGGCATTGCCCGTCGCGGTTCCACGGCCTGCCCACCGGCAATGCCGGGTGTACGAAGCCGCTTTCGGCTGCGCGCGATCGCGCTGCCGCACCACGGGTTCGCTGCCGACCATCCACTCGAAATCCGAGCCGCCTCGGACCGCGCCCCGCGCGATCCGAGGCCTTGGTGAGACGAATTGGCTCATCCGTATCAGCAGCGGCGGTCACGCATCGGCGTCGAGAACCACCGCCCGGGTCGCGGTGGCGGCGACCTCTTCGTCGTTCAGGTTGCTGTGCGCCAACAGCACATGGGACAGCACGATGCGGACCACCACCTCGGCGGCCTGGACGGGAGTCAGGGCCAGCACGGCGTCCGCGCGCGCGGCGATGAGGGGGGCGGCGAGCGCGGCCACGGTCTCGACCAGATTGAGTTCCGATCTGCCGTGGGCGATCGCGACGTTGATCAGCCAGGCCGGTTCGTGATTGCGGATATAGCCGAACGCCGCGTGCTTGCGTAGATAGCCCAGCGCGAAAAGCGTGACGGCGTGGACGATTCGCGCGGGCGGGGCGAACAGGTCGAGTTCGGTGTACGCGGCGGTGATCATCTTGACCACCTCGCCGCGGCCGACCGCCGCGACCAGTCCGTCTTTGTCGCCGAATTCGCGGTAGGCCGTCGCCCGGGAAACTCCCGCGCGTTCCGCCACGCCGCCGATGGTCAGAGCGCCCAGACCGCTTTCGGCGATCAGCTCGAGCGCGGCCTCGTGCAGCGCCTCCGAGGATCGGGTCGGTGAGGTCATGCCTATTTTTCTACCTGCACGCCGAGCCCGGCCGCGTGCGAACCGGATGACAATGGTTGCGACAACCAACTTATTGAGACTATTCTCCGATTCCGTATCAGTAATCCGCGGTTTCACACCACCGGATGCGCCGCGACAACGCCGGAGGACACGATGACCGCACGCGGGCCGGACGATGCCAAGAACACCCGGCGCGGACATGCTGTGGTCCTGGGCGCGAGCATGGCCGGATTGCTCACCGCGAGAGTGCTGAGCGAGAGTTTCGCCTCGGTGACCGTCCTGGAACGCGACGATCTGGCCGCACCCGGAGACCGCCGCGGAGTGCCCCAGGGCAGACATGTGCACGCCCTGCTCGCGCGCGGCGAACGCGTTCTGGCCGAACTGTTTCCGGGTATCACCGCAGAACTGCTCGCGGACGGTGCGGTGCGCTGCCGCTCGCTGACCGAGATGCGGATGAGCATCGCCGGATACACACTGTCGCGATCCGACGCCGGCTATTCGTTGCTACAGGCCAGCCGTCCGTTTCTGGAATGGCATGTGCGGCAAAGGGTCCGGGCCCTGCCCAATGTCGAGATCCGGGACCGCTGCACGGTGCTGAAGCTGCTGACCGATCCCGCGCGAACCCGGGTCACCGGAGTCGTGGCCCAGCCGGAGCACGCCGACCGACCGCAGGAGATCTTCGCGGATCTGGTGGTGAGTTGCCTGGGCCGGCACGGCCCGATCCTCGACTGGCTCGACGCGCTCGGCTACCCGCGCCCCGCCGAGGCGGGCGTGCGCATCGACATGATGTACGCAAGCCGCTACATCCGGCTGCCGGACGACGCGGCCGCGAACCTCGGCGGCGACAAGGAGATCGTGGTCGCGCACCAGGATCCCGCACGCGGCCTGGCCCTGTTCGCGGTCGAGGAGGGCAAGCACATCCTGACCCTGATCGGCTACGGCGCCGACCATCCACCGACCGACCCGGACGGGTTCTGGCGATTCGCCACCTCGGTCGCACCGCCGGACGTCGCCGGGGCACTGCTGTCGGCCGAATCGCTGACCGACATCAGCACCTACCGCTACCCGGCCAATCAACGCCGCCGCTACGAGCGCCTGTCGCGCTTCCCGGACGGCCTGCTCGTCCTCGGCGACGCGGTGTGCAGCTTCAGCCCGGCGTTCGGACAGGGCATGTCGGTCTCGGCATTACAGGCGATGGAACTGCGCAAGGTGCTCGCCGCCGGCGATGACCGGCTCGCGCGCAGGTTCTTCCGCGCCGCGGCCCGCGTCATCGACGATCCGTGGCTCATCACCCGGCTGTTCGACCTCGCGATGCCGCACGTCGACGCCGCGGCCACGATGCGGCTGCTGGGTCCGGCCACGCGCACGGCGATGGCCATCGGCGCGCGGGACCCCGCTGTGGGACAGCAGATCTCACGCATCGCCGGACTGCTCGACAGCCCGCTGGCCATCGCCCGTCCGGCCCTGCTGACCCGGATCGCCGCGAACGGGGCGGTGGTCGGCGCGAATCTGCTGCGTGCGGCCACGAAATCCGCACCACCGTTGCGGGACAACGGATTCGACCCGAATCCGCGGACTCCGGCACAGGGCTTCCATCCGCTCAAGGTTCGCGCGGTCGAACGCGATACCGCCGACAGCGTGCTGATCGAATTCGAGGTTCCCGATCGGCTCGCCGACCGATTCCGCTATACCGCAGGACAACACGTCGCGATCCGGGGCACCGCGCACGGCCGTCCGATCCGGCGCAGCTACTCGCTGTGCGACGCACCCGATGCGGGCCGGTTGCGCATCGCGGTGAAAAGACAGAGCGGCGGCCTCTTCTCCGAGTACGCGCTCGAACGACTCGGTGCGGGAACGGTTCTGCACGTCGGCGAACCGTCGGGTGAGTTCATCGCGCACACCGATGCCGGCCACCATGCCGCCGTCGCGGCGGGCAGCGGGATCACGCCGATCGCCGCGATCGCCGCGGCGGTGCTCGCGCACGAGCCGCGCAGTCGCTTCACTCTGCACCACGCCGGGCGCGACGACACGACGCTGATGCTCGGCGATCTCCTCACCACACTGACCGCCCGGTTTCCCGGCCGGCTGCGCATCGTCCACCACCTGTCCCGGCAACACGACACAGCGCTCCCGCCGACCGCCCCCGGCCTCGATTACCGCCGCGGCCGCATGGATTTTCGCGAACTGACCGGCTCGGACGCCGACCACTGGTACCTGTGCGGACCGGACTCCCTGATCACGGCCGCCCGCGACGCACTCCTGGACGACGGCGTCGCCCGATCCCGGATCCATACCGAACGTTTCGCCTCCCGCGAGCCCGAACCCGCCGTCCCGCAACCGGATCGGCAGCCGTGCACGATCACCCTCACCGGACACGGCGAGGACCTGGTATTCACCATGCCGCGGGGCGGCCGCATCCTCGACGCGGCTCTCACGCACCGCGAGGATCTGCCGTATTCCTGCCTCGGCGGATCGTGCGGAACCTGTATCGCCACAGTGCGTTCCGGCAAGGTACACATGGACCAGGACCCGATGTCGGCGCTCACTCCGGCCGAACTGGCCGACGGCGCGGTGCTGACCTGCCGCGCCGTGCCCGAATCCGCCGTGGTCACTTTGCGATTCGGCCGCTGAGCCGGCGTGACCCGGGCCGCATTCGCCCGATTTCCCCGCGAGAGGTCTTGCATATGCACTTGCATCCGCTGTTACACTGTGGATCTTCAGTAAGTACCTGTCAGGTTGCGCCCCAAGGGATTCAGCGGTACCGGCGATATGGCGAAAAAGGTTCATCTGCAGTTGCGATTCCCACTCGGGGGAGCCGTGCTGGACTACCGTGCCGAGAGATCGGTGGCCCACCGAGTGGCCGCCGAGCTGAGCCGACACGGCGTCGACGTGTCCATCGACGACAATCTGCGCACCGGCCTGGCCGATCTGCCGCACGAGGAACTCTGGGTTTAACCGCCCGCCACCGGTTCTTCCAATTGGCAGCAACATTCCGGCATCCGATGTTTGTGCAGATGCGTTTTCGAATGTTCTTGCACTGGTACATTTTTCGCGAACTTCGCAAGAATGTGTCACCATACCTACCGGCATGCTCATCGCCGGTGTTGACGCGAGCGTGCTCCGCGCCTCATGCGCACCCAGCGCATCTCCCCAGCCAGGAGTCACCTGCCACATGCAGCACGCCGCACCCACCCCGGGCTCCCGAATGCCGAATACGCAGCGCCTCGCCGATCTGCTGTCCGTGATTCGCGCGGAGGAGAAACTCCTGCGCGAGCTCGGGAGCGAGGTCGCCGCCATCGCGATCGGGGGTGGTGCGCCGAACCTGCCCGGCACTCGCCAGGCACCTCGCGGCACATACCCCGACCTGCTGACCGGCCGGCCGGACGATTACCTCTGGGAGTGGTACGGGTTCCCCTGACCTGCTTGACACCGTCCAATTCTTGGGTTCTGCTGGAATTCGGCCGGTTTCGTGCATTTTCCGGCCGGGGCCGGAGCACACCACGGCGCGAACAGACCTATGGGCGGACACCGCCGGCGGCGAATTGTTTTCTGATCACGATGTCAGGAGGTGTGGTGTCAGGCGACAGGCCAGCACCCGAGGGTATCGACCCGACGAAACCCAATGCCGCCCGCGTGTACGACTATCTGCTCGGGGGCAAGGACAATTACGCCGCCGACCGCGAGGTTGCCAAGCGGATGCTGGAGGTCGCTCCGGAAAATCGGACACTGGCCTGGTTCAGTCGCAAATTCCTCACCGGCGCGGCGCGGTTGGCCGCCGAGGCGGGGGTGCGGCAGTTCATCGATATCGGTGCCGGCATCCCGACCTCACCGAGTGTGTACGAAACGGTCGTCGAGGTCGATCCCGAGGTGCGCGTGGCCTCGGTCGACTACGACCCGGTCGTGCACGTGCACGCCAATGCCATCACGGCGAGCCAGCCGGGCGTGACGCCGATGCTGGCGGATTTCCGCGAGCCCGAGGATCTCATCGCGCGCCTGCGCGCCGAGGCAGGCATCGATTTCGGTCAGCCGGTCGCGCTGCTGGTCGTCGGGGTCCTGCACTTCATCATGGATCACGAACGCCCGGCCGACATCATGGCACGATTCTGCGATGTGATGGCGCCGGGCAGTTATGTGGCCTTCACGCACGGATCACCCGAGACCGTCGACGAATTCGTCGACCAGACCGCGAGCGATACCAAGGGCAGCACAGCGCAATTCGTCTTCCGGCCGAAGTCCGAGGTGGAGAAGCTGCTCGACGGCTTCGACATCCTCGATCCGGGAGTCGTGACCGTACAGAAGTGGCTGGCGGACAACCTGCCGCCCACCCGGCTGGTCATTCTGGCCGGCGTCGGGCGCAAGCCCGAGGGGCCGACCGGTAACGGCTGAGCTTCGATCGGATCACTCCGCCGCGGCCAGGACGCGGGCGCGCGCCATATGCGCCTCGGCCAGTTCGCGGGAATCGCGGCCCAGGCCACAGGGACTGGCAACCGCGTCGACCGCACGGCCCAGCGCCCGCTCGATCATGTGCAACGTTCGGGTCTGCTCGTCGGCCTCGGTGAAGATCCGGCGGTGCGACCGCGCCCCGGACAGCCCCATGGCGATGAAACCCAGGGTGAAATCGGTCGGCATGCCGATCTGCAGCACCGGACGGGCACGCTCGCTCGCCGGCGCCAACGCACCGAAGATCGGCAGCGACTCCTGCGTCTCCCGCAGATATCCCAGATCCATTGGGCCGCCGACCGGCTCGCCGTCACGCGTGAGCCGGTGCACGGTGCGGTGACCGGCACCGGGCAGCACCGGCCGTTTGGCCTCGAGCACGCCCTGATTCACCAGGTCCTCGATGATCGGCAGGATGTAGAACTCGTGCCGCCGGACCTCGCCGGTCGGCAGCGTGCGCAGGCGTCCACCGACGCCGTCCAGCATCGCCCGCATCGCTTCTTCGGTGCTCTCGGCCGGGAAGCTACCAACCAGGTGCACGGCTCTGTCGGCCATGTCCGCATCCTAACGGCAATCGCGTCCGATTCGCCCGTTCGGTCGTCTGTCCAGCCACGATGCGCGGTTACCCGACCCGCACGACCGGATTCGGCACTCGCAGCGAATCGAAACATACTGCCCGGCAGGCTCTTTCCATTCCGGCCGATACGATTGCCGGGAATTCTCCGGATTTCTTGCATGTCGTTGCGCGGCGCTATAGCCTCGCTGACTAATCCATTCGAATCGATCAATTCACGAGGGCACCCTCGGGAGCTCCTCGTATTTCATGACAGGGAGCGCGTCGCGTGCGAGCCTCGGTGCGGACACTTGCCTTATTCGCTGCAATCCTCTTGTCCTGCGTCACAGCGGTTTCGGCGCACGCCGACGCCGATTCCGGAGCCTGCCGGTCCTTTCCGGTCCCGGTGGCGAAGGGACGCCTGGCCGCGACTCTCTGCACACCCGCCGGCAAACCCGCCGACACCGTCATGGTGCTGATGTCGGGCTCCAATTACAACGGAACCTACTGGGATTTCGCCTACCAGCCACAGACCTACAACTTCCGCGAGGCGATGAACCGGGCCGGTTACGCGACCCTGGTGGTCGATCGCCTCGGTAACGGCGCGAGTACTCACCCGGCGGCGCTGTCGCTCACCGCCAACGACACCGCCCAGGCATTGCACGGCATCGTCCAGGGCCTGCGACACGGCCTCGCCGGGGCCGCGCCCTACGCCAAGGTCGTCACCGTCGGCCATTCGCTGACCTCGGGTACCTCGGTCATGGAGGCCAGTTCCTATCACGACGTGGACGGCGTTGTGCTGACTGGTTATTCGCACGCGCTGAACATTCCGGAAACTCTCGGCGTGATCTCGACCTACCACCGCGCCGTGGACGATCCGGCCTTCGCCGGACGCGGCCTGGACGCCGGATACCTGACCACGCGCCCCGGCACCCGCATGCACGACTTCTTCGATCCCCGCGACGCCGATCCCGCGGTGGTGGCGCAGGACGAGAAGACCAAGGAGATCTTCTCGCTCTCGGAATACCCGGACGGGCTGATGTCGACCCTGCCCGGCATGTCGAGTGAGATCAACGCCCCGGTGCTCATCGTCGACGGCAGCCTAGACCGGTTGTCCTGCGGCACCGGCTATTCCGTCTGCCGGTCCGCCGCGACGCTGAAAGCCGAAGAGGCTCCGTACTTCGCGCCCGCGGCCAAGTTGCAGACCTTCGTACTCCCCGGCAGCGGCCACTCGGTGAACCTCGCGCGCAACACCGGCGCGTACCAGTCCGCACTCATCGATTGGCTGAATTCCACGGTCGGACACTGACATCGGATCGCCCACCCACGGCTGAGAAGCCGAAAATCAACGCCCGCACGAGCATTCGGCAATACTCCAGCAGATCCGCTGCGGCGGACCGCCCTCCGCCGGGTCGGCACGCCCCCGACCCGGCGGAAGTGGCAACGACCTGCCCGGACCGGTATGGTCGGTGACGCAAGGGGAACGCCGAGGGGATTCGATGCAACAGTTACTCAGGGTCACAGCAAAACGTCGGATATTCTCCTCGCCGCGCTCGGTTTTTCGCCTGTCCCGGCGTTACCATGAGCGGGTGCGGTGATGACGGCACGCACTTGCGCATGTACCGATGCGGTGTGTGCCAGTGATCGGAGAGCAGCGGAGAAAGCCTCATGACGGCAGAACAGGCCCAGATCGACCTCGTCACCACTCCTTTGGAGCAGCGCGGCCCGACAGCATTGCGAATCATGGTCGGTGGCCAGCTGCGCAAACTACGTGAGGCGCGCGGGATCACTCCGCAGGTCGCCGGTGAGCACATCCGTGGTTCGCACGCCAAGATCAGCCGACTCGAGCTCGGCCGCACGGGATACAAGATCCGCGACGTCAACGATCTGCTGTCGCTCTACGGCGTCACCGACCCGACCCAGCGCGAATCCTTCCTCCGGCTGGTCGCGATGGCCAACGAGCAGGGCTGGTGGCACGGTTACAGCGACCTGCTGCCGTCCTGGTTCGAGAACTATCTCGGCCTCGAGGGTGATGCGAAATCGATCAGAACCTATGAGGGACAACTGGTCCCGGGCCTGCTGCAGACCGACGCCTACGCTCGCGCGGTCGTCTCGCTGGCACACGGCGAGCGGGAGGTCGATCGTCGCGTGGAACTGCGGCGCCGGCGTCAGCAGATCCTGGATCGGCACAACGGCCCGACGCTGTGGGCCGTCCTGGACGAATCGGTGCTGCACCGACCGGTCGGCGGGCGCGAGGTCCTGCGCGAGCAGCTGATCTACCTGGAGCAGATGTCGCACCGCAGCAACGTCACCATCCAGGTCCTGCCCTACCGCGCGGGTGGTCACGCCGCGGTCGGCGGCTCGTTCACCATCCTGCGCTTCAACGAGCAGGAGATCCCGGACGTCGTCTACCTCGAGCAGATGGCCAGCGCCCTCTACCTCGACCGCCCCGACGATCTCGAGCTCTACCGCGAGGTCATGGACCGGCTCAGCATCCAGGCCGACCCGCCCGGTCAATCCCAGGAACTCCTGCGCGCCGCCGCGGCGGAACTGGACTGAGGTCCCCGCCGACGAAGATCGCGACCATCGGCCTCGGCCCATCGGTTCGCCGTTCGGACATGCACAGGACGGATTCGCAGCGCGACCGCACTGCTCGAGTCGGCGACGGGTGCGATCCGCCGACGCTCGCCTCTCCCGGCGCGGGTTCCGCATCGCGCGCCCGGTGCGGGGGCCGGGCGAGGCGAAACTCTCTGTGTAGCCCACGATCTCGGTGACCCCGGTCAATTCGCCGCGACCGCCGCCGCGGCGACGGGTTCGTACACGTCCGCCGAGAGCGGCTCGCTGTAGAGCGCTTCGATCCGGTCGGCGTATTTCTCGGTGACGACTCGGCGCCTCAGTTTCATCGTGAGCGTCATCTCCTCGCCGCCCGGTTCCCAGAACACGGGCATGATGCGGAAGCGTTTGATCTGTTCCACGCGGGACAGGCGGGCGTTGCCCGCGGCGACAGCGGTGCGGATCGTCTCGATTATCGACGGATCGGCGGCGAGGGCGGCGGCGGACGCGTCGGCGAGATCATGTTGGCGCGCATAGGCTTCGGCGGCCTCGGCGTCCAGGGCGATCAGGGCCGTGTTGTACGGGCGGCCCTCGCCGATGGCGGCGATAGCGCCGATCAGGGGCACACCCGCCTTGACGGTGTTCTCGATGACGGCCGGGGACATGTTCTTGCCCGCCGCGTTGATGATCAATTCCTTCTTGCGGTCCACGACGGTGAGGTAGCCGTCCGCGTCGATGCGGACGATATCGCCGGTGGACAGCCAGCCCTCGGGATCGATGGCCTCGGCGGTCTGCCGTTCCGAGCCGCGGTAGCCCTTCATCACCAGCGGGCCGCGCACCTGCAATTCACCGTCGGCGGCCTGACGCGCCTGCATCCCGGGCAGCAACCTGCCGACGGTGCCGAGCCGGGCATCGCGCGGATGGCTGACACTGCAGATGCACGACAGCTCAGACATGCCCCAGATCTCGGTCACCGGAATGCCTAGCCCGGCGAAGAAGCCCAGCGTCCGGGCGAGATCGGCGCTGCCCCGGACATCGCCCAGCGCACGCGGTCCAGACCGAGCGCAGCGCGCAAGCCGCGCAGCACCAACTCGTCCGCGCGTGCCCATTCGGCCGCGACGTCATCGGGCACCGGCTCGCCGGCCAGCTGAAACGCACTGCGCCGCTGCGCGACCGCCAACGCCCACTCCATCGCAGCGCGACGCTTCTCGTCGGGTTCGCCCGCGACCCTGAATTCGATTGCGGCCTTAAGCTTTTCCCATACCCGCGGCACCGCGCCCCAGATGGTCGGATGCAGATCGGCCAGCGCGGGAGCGATCAGTTTCGGATCGGGCACACAGGTGACCTGGGTGCCCAGCACCTCCTGTACGTACAGTCCGGTGAGCCGGTCCGCGATATGCGCGCTGGGCATGAAAGAGGTGATGGTGTCGCCGAATTCGATGCCGAGCACGTCGGCGACTCCGTATACCTGGAACAGGATGTTCGCGTGGGTGGTCTCCACGCCCTTGGGGTTGCCGGTGGTGCCGGAGGTGTAGATCAGCGTCGCCACGTCCTCGGCGCGAACGGCCCGCCAGGCCGCCTCGAAGTCGAAACCCGCCGCGCCCGAGCCGATCAGCTCGTCGATCGAGAACGTCCCCTCGACCACCTCGTCCACACAGACGATGTGCTCGAGCCCGGCGGCGCCGGCCCGCAAGCGATCCGCGTACTGCGGCTCGCAGATCACCACGCGCGCACCGGCATTGCCCAGCACATGCGCCAACTGCTCGGGCGGCAGCGTGTTGTACACCGAGAACGACGTCGCTCCCAGATGCTGCGCCGCGACCTCGAGCGGATAGAACTCGAGCCGATTGGACATCATCAACGCGACGGTGTCTCCCCGTCGCACCCCGATCCCGGCCAGTCCGGCAGCCAGCATGCGCACCTGCCGTGCGTATTCACCCCAGGTCAGGGTCTGCCCGTCCCCGGGAGTCCGCAACGCCACCGACTCCGGCGCACGGGCCGCGGTGGCCTGGAACGCCTCGGGAAGCGTATGGAAGCGAGGGGTACTCATTTCCGCCGCTCCTCGATCTCGTGGAGGAGCTGGTGGACGGTGGAGTCCGCGGCGAGTTTGGCATCCAGGACGACGTTGATCGCGCCCCGGAACAGCGCGTACGGCTCCCAGCTGGCCGGGGCCACCGTACGTGCCGCACGGCGGGCGATGCCGTCCGCGATGGTGCGGGCGGCCTGGGCAGCGGTGATGCGGATGTTCAGCGGCCAGGGCAGCAGGCCGTCGATGCGGCGGCCCAGGTCGTCCGCGTCGAGCATGTCGTGGGTCATGGCCGTCTCGACAATGCCGAAGTACGCGACCCCGGCGCTCGCGCCCGAGGCGGACAGCTCCACCCGCAACGCCCGGCCCATCTGCTCGACCGCGGCCTTGCTGATCATGTACGGCGAGCCGCCCATCCCGGGCGCGAAGGCAGCACAGGAGGACACCACCACGACATGCCCCCGCGAACGCACGATGTGGTCCAGCGCCGGATGCACGGTGTTGAACGCGCCGGTGAGATTGACACTCATCACCCGGTCGAAATCATCCGGGTCCATCGCGCGCACGGTCGAGGGCACCGGCGTCACACCGGCGTTCGCCACGACCACGTCAAGGCGGCCGTACTGTTCGATCACCTGCTCGACGGCAGCGGCCATCTGGGCGCGATCGGCGACGTCGGCGCCGATCGACAGCGCGCGGGTGCGCAGTTCACGCGCCGCCCGCAACGCCGCTTCGGCATCGATGTCGACCACGACGACGATCGCGCCGCGCGCGTGCAGGATTCGCGCGAGTTCCAGGCCGATGCCCTGCCCCGCGCCGGTGACCAGTGCGACCTTGCCCGCCACGTCGTAACCGGTCGAGCCGAAGCCCAGGGTTCGCAGCAGACTCATCAGGCCACCTCGTAGGCGTCGACATCGAATTTGGCTGTGCGGCGGCGATATTCGAAGCTCCAGCTCGGATACAGGCCCGCGTTCTGCCCGTCGGGCGTGGTGTAGTAGCCCTGGCAGCCGCCGGTGAGCCATACCGTGGCCGCACTGCGTTCACGCATCTCCGCCACGAAGGCGTCCTGCACCTCCGCACGCACCTCCACCCGCGACGCACGGCGCTCACGCACGGTCGACAGCGCGTCCACGATGTAGGCGATCTGCGATTCGATCATGAAGATCGCCGACTGGTTACCCGCCGCACCGAACGGTCCCAGGGTGCAGAAGAAGTTGGGGAAGCCGGCGACGCTCGTGCCCAGATAGGTCTGCGGGCGTTTGTGATACAGATCCGCGATGGATTCGTCCTCGCGCCCGATGATCCGCCCGAACGCGGTCGGGATAGGGGTGAATCCGGTACCGAAGATGATGGTGTCGACCGGGATCTCGTCCCCGGCGCGAGTCACGATGGATCGCGCCCGAACCTCGGCGATACCGTCGGTGACCACCTCGACGTTGTCACGGCCCAGCGCGGGCAGATACGCATCGGAGAAGATCGCCCGCTTACAGCCGATGATGTAGTCCGGAGTCACCTTGCGACGCAACGAGATATCGCGAATCTGCCGCCGCAGCTGATAGCGGCCCATCAGTTCGAACGGATGCCGGAACCGGTTGTCCACGAAGCCGACCAGGCCGAAGCTCTCGATCATGGTGTACCAGGCGCCGCGAATCGTCTTCTGCGCCAACGGAAGCCGACGCAGCAGGAAGCGTTCGAAACCGAAGGTGGCCCGGTCCATGCGCGGCACGATCCAGGGCGCGGAACGCTGGAACACCGTCAGCTCGGCCACTTTCGGAGCGATCTCCGGCACGAACTGCACCGCCGAGGCGCCGGTGCCGATCACCGCGACGCGCTCGCCCGACAGATCGTGCTCGTGATCCCAGTGCAGCGAGTGGAAGGTCTTGCCCTCGAAGACGTCCAGTCCGGGGACCGACGGGTATTTCGCCTCGGCGAAAATCCCCGCGGCCGAGATGAAGAAGTCGGCGGTCAGGTCGCCGCGCGAGGTCTCGATGCGCCACAGCGACGCCTGCTCGTCCCAGCGCGCGCCGAGCATCTCGGTGCCCAGCCGGATATTCCGGACCACATCGTGTTCGGTTGCCACCGAACGGATGTAGTCGAGAATCTCGCGCTGCTGACCGTAGGTGCGCGACCAGTTCGGATTGGGCGCGAACGAGTAGCTGTACAGCTGCGAGGGCACATCGCAGGCGCAGCCGGGATACGTGTTGGCCTGCCAGGTGCCGCCCAGATCGTCGGCGCGCTCGAGCACGACCAGATCCTCGAATCCCGCCTCGCGCAACTTGATCGCCAGGCCGATCCCGCCGAAGCCCGCGCCGAGGATGACGATCCGGTGATGTTCGGTACTCATCGCCGCGCCTCCTGCCGCGCCTTGCCGGCGATGCCGCGCGCGATGGTGCGGGTGACGATGTTGTTCACCGGACTCGCCACACCCAGCAGCGGTTGCAGCAGCGGATTACCCTCGAACGCGAACGTCCAGGTCAATCGGGTTCCGCCGGATGCGGGCCGCAGCACCAGATCCTCGGCGAAGCGCTTCAGCCCGGGAATCGAGGCGGCGTCGACGGTGAACGTCATGCGCTCGCCCTCCTCCCAGCGATAGAACCGCTCCTCGAGCCGCACGACACCGCCGAGGGTGACCAGGCGGGTGGTGCCGACGCCGAACGGCCGCGGCGAAGTCCACTTCGAGGCGGTGATCACCGCCGACCAGGACACGGCCGGCCCCATAGCGCGCACGGTGACCGACGC
>CBJNFW010000168.1:0-18866 GCA_966435935.1 uncultured Nocardia sp. | reverse complement strand
CCCGAGATGTGGTCTGCCATAAACGATTTCGCCGCCCGTATCAAGTCGGCCCCGAGATGTGGTCTGCCATAAACGATTTCGCCGCCCGTATCAAGTCGGCCCCGACCCGGCGGTAACCGTTCGCCCTCCGGCATCGGCAGTTCCGGCCGAGTGGCCCGGAGCCGCGGGCAGCCGGGTCATCGCGGGCGCTGCCCTCGGTGGGTGGCTGTTGGACGGGCATTGCGTGCTTTCGGGGCGTGGTCGGTGGGGTGTGTGTGAGTTCATTGGGTGGGTGTTGGACGCGCGCTGCGTGCTTTCCGGATCGTGGTCGGTCGGACGCGCATGAAGGTGAGTTCGATGGGCGGGGTTGAACGGGGGTCTTCGCGTCGGCGTTGTCCGATCCGCTGGTCACGGTAACGGCGACGGTCTCGATCACCCTGCGGCTGCCGCTGTATTCCGGCCGGTGGATGAGTGTGCACGCGCCCGGCGATGAGCGGCGGGTTGAGCCTGGAAGCGGTCTTCGATGCCCGGCTGCCGTCCGGACCTTGCTTGCTTCGGAGGCGCGGCCGGTTGGATGCGCGTGAGTGCGGCTGCTGATGGCGGGTGAGCGCGGGACCTTGCTTCGGCGTGAGTTCGATCAGCGGACGCGGCGATCCGGGTGGTCCGTGCGGCGGTGAGCGGGGCGGATGCGGGGTGTCGGGGCCGGTGCTTGGTAGGTTGACGGGCGTGTCCGAATCAGAGGTCGTTGCCCGTGGTCAGGCCGGATTGCTCGGTCCGGCCGAGGTGCGGGTGCTGGCGGAGCGGTTCGGGGTGCGGCCGACCAAACAGCTCGGGCAGAACTTCGTGCACGATGCGAATACCGTGCGGCGGATCGTGGCGGCCGCCGGGGTCGGGCGCGATGACGTGGTGCTCGAGGTCGGCCCGGGCCTGGGTTCGCTGACGCTGGCGCTGCTGGACGTGGTGGACCGCGTGGTCGCGGTGGAGATCGATCCGGTTCTGGCGCAACATCTTCCGGAGACCGTCGCCGATCGGGCGGCAGAGCTGGCGGATCGGCTCTCGGTGGTGCGGGCCGATGCGCTGCGGTTGCGCGCGGCGGAGCTGCCCGCGCGGCCGACCGCGCTGGTCGCGAATCTGCCGTACAACGTCGCGGTGCCGGTGCTGCTGCATCTGCTGGCCGAATTGCCCGGTATCACAACGGCTCTGGTGATGGTGCAGGCCGAGGTCGCCGACCGGCTCGCCGCCGAACCGGGCTCCCGGATCTACGGCGTGCCGAGCGTGAAGGCCGGTTTCTTCGGCACCGTGCGCCGGGCGGGATCTGTTGGGCGGCAGGTGTTCTGGCCGGTTCCGCAGGTCGAGTCCGGGCTGGTCCGGATCGATCGTTTCGCGCGGCCGCCGTGGCCTGTGGACGCGGACCACCGCACCCGGGTCTTCGAGGTCGTCGACGCGGCATTCGCCCAGCGCCGCAAGACCTTACGTGCCGCACTCGGCGGCTGGGCGGGCTCGCCCGCGGAGGCCGAACGCCGTCTGCTCGCCGCGGGCATCGCCCCCACGGCCCGCGGCGAAACTCTCGACACGGCCGCTTTCGTCCGCCTGGCGAACCAGGGCTGATCACACGGCAAGCGGACGACGAAGGTGACCGAGCGTCGTATCGGCCCGGCTCCGTTGTCGTGTCACCCATGAGATTCGTGACGTGCGCTCTCACTCACCCCGCACGGCGCGAGCCTTCGAGCGACGTTCGCGGCCGGCTCGGGGCCGCGAACACGCCGGAGCGAAGCGGAGGCCAATTACGCAGCCGCAGGCTGTTGCTCACCACGAAGACGCTGGACAACGCCATGGCCGCGCCCGCGAGCATCGGATTGAGCCGCCCGGCGGCGGCCAGCGGGATGGCGGCGACGTTGTAACCGAAGGCCCAGAACAGATTTCCCTTGATGGTGCGCAGGGTCCCGCGCGAGAGCCGGATGGCGGTGCCGACGGTCCGCAGGTCGCCGCGCACCAGCGTGATGTCGTCGGCCTCGATCGCGACGTTCGTGCCGGTGCCCATGGCCAGGCCCATATCGGCCTGGGCGAGCGCGGCCGCGTCGTTGACGCCGTCACCGACCATCGCCACCACCGTGCCCTGATCCTGCAACCGCTTCACCACGTCGAGCTTGTCACTGGGCAGGACCTCGGCGATGACCTCCTCGATGCCCACCCGATCTGCGACCGCGCGGGCGGCGGCGGCGTTGTCGCCGGTCAGCAGGACCGGGGTCAGGCCGAGAGTGCGCATATCGGCGATGGCGTCGGCGCTGGTCGGTTTGACCGCGTCGGCGATGACCAGTACGCCGCGGGCCGCGCCGTCCCAGGCGACCACGATCGCGGTCCGCCCGGCCGATTCGGCCTCGGTCTTGGCCTCGGCCAACGCCTCGGGCAGCGCGATCGACCAGTCGTCCAGCAGTTCGGTGCGACCGATCACCACCGCTCGCTCACCGACCAGGCCCTGGACGCCCTTACCGCCGTGACCGACGAACTGCCGCACCGGATCCGGGCTCAGCCCCCGATCGGCCGCGCCGGCCACGACCGCCCGCGCCACGGGATGTTCCGAGCCGTGCTCCACCGCCGCGGCCACCGTCAGCAGCTCGTCGGGATCGGTGCCCTCGGCCGCGATCACCTCGGCGAGCGTCATCGTGCCGGTGGTGACGGTGCCGGTCTTGTCCAGTACGACGGTGTCGACCCGCCGCGTGGATTCGAGCACATGCGGGCCCTTGATCAGAACGCCGAGCTGCGCGCCGCGGCCGGTGCCGACCAGCAGTGCGGTGGGCGTGGCGAGTCCGAGCGCGCACGGGCAGGCGATGATCAGCACCGCGACCGCGGCTCCGAAGGCCACCGCGACCGGTGCGCCGGTGACCAGCCAGCCGATCAGCGTGGCCGCGGCGATGGCGAGCACGATCGGCACGAAGATCCCGGCGACGCGGTCGGCGAGCCGCTGCACCGGAGCCTTGCCGGTCTGTGCTTGCTCGACCAGCGCGGCCATCTGCGCCAGCTGGGTGTCCGCGCCGACGCGGGTCGCGCGCACGGTCAGCATGCCGCCCGCGTTCACCGTCGCGCCGACCACGTGATCGCCGGGCGCGACCTCCACCGGCACCGATTCGCCGGTGAGCATGCTCATATCGATGGCCGAATTGCCTTCCACCACAACGCCGTCGGTGGCGACCTTCTCGCCGGGGCGGACGAGGAACACCTCGCCGGACCGCAATTCGCCCACCGGAACGCGGATTTCGGCGCCGGACCCGCCCGCAGCGCCCGGCCGCAGCACGGACACCTCCTTCGCGCCCATCTCCAGCAGCGCCCGCAGTGCGGACCCGGCGCGCTCCTTCGCGCGTGTTTCGAAATACCTTCCGGCCAAAAGGAATACGATGACCCCCGCGGCCACCTCGAAGTAGATGTTCGAGGCCGCGGCGCCGCGCTCGACCGACAGGCTGAAATCGTGCCGCATCCCGGGCATTCCGGCGTCGCCGAAGAACAGGGCGTAGACCGACCAGCCGAAGGCGGCCAGGGTGCCCAGCGAGATCAGCGTGTCCATGGTGGCCACGCCGTGCCGGGCATTCGCCCAGGCCGCGCGGTGGAAGTCCGCGCCGCCCCAGAACACCACCGGCACGGCCAGCGACAGCGAGAGCCATTGCCAATTGCGGAACTGCAGCGCCGGGACCATCGCCGACACGATGATCGGCACCGCGAGCGCGAGGGTGAGCAACAACCGGTTGCGCAGCCGAGCGGCCGGAGACAGCGGCGAATCCTGCTGCGGCGCAGTGGTATCGACCGGCGCGTGCAGCTGTGCGGTGTACCCGGTGTCGACCACCCGCTCGATGAGTTGCGCCGGGCTCACCGAGTCCGGGAAGCTGACCGTCGCCTTCTCGGTGGCGTAGTTCACCGAGGCGGTGACGCCCTCGATCCGGTTGAGCTTCTTCTCGATCCGGGCCGCGCAGGACGCGCACGTCATCCCGCCGATCTCCAGTTCGATCGACCGCTCGGACACCGGTGCGCTCATCGCCGCGCCTCGTTCATGCTCGTGCTCTCCTGTCGTGATGGTTCTCGCACCGCGTGCCGCTTCGCGCCGCCGCGGGGTGTGGTCAGCTCGCGAGCTGGTATCCGGCCTCGTCGACCGCGGCGGCCACGGCGGCCTGGTCGACCGGACCGGCCGACTCCACCTGGACCCGTCCGCTGGCCAGGTCCACCTCGACGCCGGTGACGCCGTCGATCCGGCCGATTTCCTGCTGTACCGACGCCACGCAGTGGCCGCAGGTCATCCCGGTGACGGTGTAGGTGCTGCTCGCCATGGTCTCGACTCCTTCGAATCATACGGTGAGGGGGTATACCCGGACGACCCGAAGATACCCCCTACGGGTATCGCGTGCAAGTGGTTCGAGCGGTGTGACCGGCGCGGCGGCGCGCTGGCGATCGCGCTGTGACCGCACATGTCGGCCGCGCCCATTACGCTTGGGGCTCGTGCTTTCTGTTGTACCCAGCCCCGTGGTCGTGCGGGCGTCCTCGAAGGTGAACCTGCACCTCGGGGTGGGTGACCTGCGTCCAGACGGGTATCACGAGCTCACCACCGTATTCCAGGCGCTGTCGCTGAGTGACGATATCGAGATCACTCCGGCCGCCTCGCTCTCGGTGCGGGTGAGCGGTGAGGGCGCCGAGCAGGTGCCGACCGATCGGATGAATCTGGTGTGGCAGGCCGCGGTGCGACTGGCCCACCGCGCCGGCCGCGCGCCACTGGTGGAGATCGCGATCCGCAAGGGTATCCCGGTCGCGGGCGGTATGGCGGGCGGCAGCGCCGACGCCGCCGCGGCGCTGGTCGGGTTGAACGAACTCTGGGATGTCGGCCTCACCCGCGACGAATTGGCCACGCTGGCCGCCGAACTGGGCAGCGACGTCCCGTTCGCGCTGTACGGCGGCACGGCGCTGGGCCGCGGCCGTGGGGAGAAGTTGCTTCCGGTGTTGTCGCGCAGCGCTTTTCACTGGGTGTTGGCGCTGTCCCGGGACGGCCTGTCCACGCCGACGGTATTCCGCGAACTGGACCGCCTGCGCGAACAGGGTGATCCGCCCCGCCTGGGGGAGCCGCAGGCGTTGTTGCAGGCATTGGCCTCCGGTGATCCGGCCCAGCTGGCCCCGCTGCTCGGTAACGATCTGCAGGCCCCCGCACTGTCCCTGAGACCCGATCTGCGCCGTACCCTGCGCGCGGGCACCAGTGCGGGCGCCCTCGCCGGTCTGGTCTCCGGCTCGGGTCCCACCTGCGCATTCCTGTGCGAGAGCGAGGAAGCCGCCATCGAGGTGGCCGCCGAATTGTCGGGAGCGGGCGTCTGCCGCAGTGTGCGCACCGCGAGCGGCCCGGTCCCGGGCGCCCGCGTCGTCGGCGAGCATTGAGCGCCGGTGCGGGGTATACCTGCTGGTCCAGGGGCGATTCGGTATTTGCGCGCAGCCTCGTGTAGTGTTGAAGACACGACGCGGGATGGAGCAGCTCGGTAGCTCGCTGGGCTCATAACCCAGAGGTCGCAGGTTCAAATCCTGTTCCCGCTACTGGCGAAAGTGGCTCGGAGGCAAAGCTTCCGGGCCACTTTCGTATCTGCGTGCCCGTGTGCTCCGGATGCGCTGCGCCGGTGTGCTCGGGGGGAGATCGGGGACCTGAGCGGCGGCGTGAGAACATGAGGAGCTTGCCGAGCGCCCCGGGACGGGCTGCCACCGCGGCAGGCGATCCGATGACGAGCACACGCCACTCACACTGTTTGGCCTGAATACGGAGAGGCGGACGAGCCCATGGTGAACCTGGTCAACCTGGAACAGGTCGGCAAGAGTTTCGGGATCGCACCGCTGCTGGATCAGGTCTCCCTCGGTGTGCAGGAGGGCGAGCGGATCGGTGTCGTGGGCTTGAACGGCGGCGGTAAGACGACGCTGCTCGAGGTGATGACCGGCATCGAGGAGCCCGACAGCGGGCGGGTGAGCCGGATGAACGGGCTGCGGATGGCGGTGGTCACCCAGCGCGGCGCCCTGCCCGAGGACGCCACGGTCGGCGACGTGGTGCTCGCGGGCCTCGCCGACGCGGCGGCCGGTGGCGAACCCGTTGTGGCGGAACACGAATGGGCCGCCGATCCGCGTATTCGCAATGTCATCGAGGGGATCGGCATCGCCGGGCTGGGCATGGACGCCCCGGTCGCCAACCTCTCCGGCGGTGAACGGCGTCGCGTGGCGCTGGCCGCGGCCCTGGTGCGCGACCTGGACCTGCTGGTGCTGGACGAGCCCACCAACCACCTCGACGTCGAGGGAGTGCAGTGGCTGGCCGAACATCTGCTCGCCCGGCGCAGCGCGCTGGTGGTGGTCACGCACGATCGCTGGTTCCTGGACACCGTCGCCACCCGCACCTGGGAAGTGGTGGGCGGCAAGGTGGAAAGCTACGAGGGCGGCTACAACGACTGGATCTTCGCCCGCGCCGAACGCGCCCGCCAAGCCGACGCCACCGAAGCACGCCGCCGCAATCTGGCCCGCAAGGAACTGGCCTGGTTGCGTCGCGGGCCGCAGGCGCGCACGTCGAAACCGCGCTATCGGGTGGAGGCCGCCGAGGCGTTGATCGCCGACGTGCCCGCGCCGCGCGACAACGTGCAGCTGGCCGCCTTCGCCCGAAAACGGTTGGGGCGCGTGGTGATCGAACTCGAGGACGCGACGTTGACCACGCCCGACGGCCGCGAACTGGTGCACGATCTGACCTGGCGGCTGGCCCCGGGCGAGCGGGTCGGCCTGGTCGGGGTGAACGGTTCGGGCAAGACCACGCTCTTGCGTGCGCTCGCCGGTGACATCGACCCGGCGGCCGGCCGCAGGATTCAGGGGCAGACCATCCGAATCGGCTGGCTGCGTCAGGAACTCGACGATCTGCCGACGAATATGCGTGTGCTGGAAGCGGTATCCGATGTGGCCGAGCGAATCATGCTGGGCGACAAGGAGGTCAGCGCGGGCCAGTTGGCCGAGCGACTCGGCTTCACCCCGGCCAAACAGCGCACCCCGGTCGGCGATCTGTCCGGCGGTGAGCGCCGGCGGCTGCAACTGACCCGCATCCTGATGAGCGAGCCGAACGTCCTGCTGCTCGACGAGCCCACCAACGACCTGGACATCGACACCCTGCAGCAGCTCGAGGACCTGCTCGACGGCTGGGCGGGCACGCTGGTGGTGATCAGCCACGACCGCTACCTGATCGAGCGCATCTGCGATTCGACCTGGGCGCTGTTCGGTGACGGGAAACTCACCAATCTGCCCGGCGGCATCGAGGAGTACCTGCGTCGGCGCGCCGCGCTCGCCGCGCCCGGCCGGCCCGCGCCCGCCCAGCGCGACGCCACCGGCGGACCATCGAATTCCGCTGTGCCCGCAACGGATTCGGCCGCCTACCGAGCCGCGCGCAAGGAATTCGGCCGTCTGGAACGCGCGTTGGAGAAACTCACCGAGCGCGAACAGCGCCTGCACGACGCGCTCGCCGAGGCCGCGACGGATCCGGAGAAGCTGGTCACCCTCGGCGTCGAGCTGAAGCAGGTTCAGGCGGACAAGGAGTCGACCGAGGAACGCTGGCTCGAACTCGCCGACGAGGTCGGCTGAGCGCGGCCGGCGCTACAGTGCCTTGTCCACCGGCGGCACCGGCAGGCAGCAGCCCACGAAATCTCCGCCGAATCCGGTGAGAACGATGCTGCAGTAACGGATCTTGGCACGTGGGCGGCTGCGCGACAGCAGCGCACGGGCCCGCGGCTGGGCCTCGAGCAGCTGGTAGCGGGCCGGATTGTCGAGTGGTTCGGTGGTGAAGCCGATCAGGCCCAGGCGGCTCAGATTGGTCAGGTAGTGGGCGGTCCGGTCGGGGGAGTTCAGTGCCGCCTCCTCGCCGATCAGGTTGAGCCCCATCTCGATTCGTTGCGTTCCGGGGCTCAGCGCGCGGCCGGTGCGCACGTCCAGGGTGGGCTGCGGGCCGTCCAGGTACAGGAACCGCAGAATCCGCGCCTCGTCGGGCGCGAGCTCGGACAGGATGCGGGCATACGCCGGGTGATCACCCTCGCCGCTGTGCACCCGGGCCGAATGCCGGAGCAGTTCCGCACCGCGCTCACGCAGATTCGGGGCCGAGTCGGCGCCGGAATCCGCCTGCGGCGCGGAGATGCCCAGCGCCTGCCGGACCGATTCGCGCATCTGCTCGCCGGCCTCGCTGAGCAGCTCGCGCGGCGGGCGGCCCGCCATGCTGCCGCGCACGACGGTCCCGGTGATGTCCCGGGCGGTGTCCACGCTCCACGAGGTCGCTTCCGCCGCGGCCGATGCGGCCACCTGCACCAACCCGGCCGCGGCGCGCACGGGGTCGCTCAAAGCCATGTTCTCGCCACTTCCGTTCCGAAGATCAGAAGATGAGCGTAACCGGCCAGGAGCCCCAGCGCGCCGCCATGGACGAACAAAAGCCATTCGTCCTGTTTGATCGCCGCACGCAGCATATCCACGAAACTCGGCGGGGACAGCGCCGCCATCTGCTTGGCGATATATCGGCTGACCTGCGTACTCTGCTGCGCGTTGAAGGCCGGATCGGCGAAGGCCGCCGGCGCCAGGCTCTTGGCCTTGTCCGCGAAGGAGTCCTGCAACGTCGCGTAGTCCCGAGTGCCCATCATGAACTTCACCGGCCCGCGCGCGGGGCCCAGGGCCTTGTCGGTGGCCGGGCGCAGGGTGTCCTCCAGGACCTGCATCGTGCGATCCGCGCGCGGCCCGTTCAACAGTTCGTCCCCGACGTTGGCGACCGTGATGATCTGGGTGGCAACCAATTCCGCGTACCCCTCGGTGATCTCGGACTGCCGCTTGATCAGCAGGCCCTGCCGCCACGGGCACCACCACTTCGGATAGGCGGGCGCGAAGATCATGTTCAGGCCGATCCAGTTCACCACCCAGCCGATCACCACCCCGCCCACCGGCAGCACCACCAGGGCGGACCAGTCGGTCAGATGCAGGATGGCCACCAGCACCACACCCATGGGCGCGCCGAAGTAGAAGCCGAAGTTCTGCATGAATCGCAGCTCCTTGGCTCCCAGCACCTGAAAGACCGTGTTGAGCAGCTGCGGGCGGGACTGGAAATAGCGGATCACCATCTGCTTGACGTCGAGCAACTGCTCGATATTGTCGCCCAGCTCGACGGTGAGATCGCGCAGCACCTCGGGCAATTGCTGGCGCACCCGTTCGTGCACCACCTCGCGGACCTGGGTGGGCAGGTTGTACCAGAGTTGAGGATGTTCCCGGATCGCGATTTCCTCGACGATGTCGCGGATCTGCCCCTGCGCCAACGTGGTCAAGTGTTCGGCCAGGGCGTCGGGTTCGAGTTCGCGATAGAAATCGCTGACGCTGCCCAGTTTCGACAGACCCTTGTCGACGGCGATGGACGCCATCTTGTCCGCGCGCGAGGGGACGATGCCCTGCCAGCCCATCCGCCCGTCGTAGCGCAGCAGCGGCAGCACCTGAATCCGCTTGGGCAGGAAGTGGAACAGCCATTTGAGGCCCGGCACCGAAATGCCGTGGAAGTAGATCGGCTTGAACAACATCAGGACGCCGGTCCAGTTGGTGATGTAGCCGATGATTCCCGTGAACAGCGGGATCGTGATCAGTTCCAACAGAATGGATGGGTGGATATGAAAATAGCTGCCTAGCACGACACCCTCCTGCAAAACCGTACCGGTGATCGCCGCCTCACCGGTACTCGAAGGTACCCGTCGGCATGGGGGACCTTACTGCGGAATTGCCGAGATGGTCGAATTTGCAGCCGGATGTGGTCCGTGGCGTCCGAAGTGGGAGACTTCTCGGTAGCCGGTCGTCGTGATTGCCCGGTAGTCTTCGCACGGCCCGCCGGGCCGAGGCGCCCGGTGACCGGGTGGTGGCGATAATCTGTGAGCGGTTTCGTTCACCTGGCGAGTTTCGGAGAAGGACGTGGCAGACGACAGGAGCGGACGCGACGTCGTCCGTCCGGGCCCCCGTTCCGTGGAACGCACCTCGGACGTGGAGCAGCGACAGATCAGCAATGAGGCCCGGCTCATCCGCGGGGTGTTCCGCGCGGCCGGGCTCGCCGCGGGGACGGCGGTGCGCGGCGGACAGTGGGCGGTCGGCACCACCTACGAGGTGACCCGGCAGATCACCCAGGCGGCCCTGGACGGGGAATCCTCGACCGAGATCGCCGAGCGCGCCGGGCAGGCGCTGCAGTCGGTCGCCCGCAGTGTGCTGGGCGTCACCGAGGGGTCGGTGCGCGAGATCGTCAGCTATGTGCCGACCGCGAACGGGCATACCCCGCAAGCCATTACCGGCGGTTACGTCCGTTCCACCACCATGGACGATCTGCGTCGGCGCGGCGATGCGCTGCTGGCCCGCTCGGCCGATGTGTACTTCACCGAGGAGGTCCACCCGGCCTACGACCGGATCCTCGATCAGCTCGCCCCCGACGAGGCCCGGATTCTGCGGTTCATGGCGCAGAACGGCCCGCAGCCCTCGGTGGACGTGCGCACCAACCGGCCCCTGGGCATCGGTTCGGAACTCGTCGCCGGTGATCTGACCTCGGTGCCCGAACAGGCCGGCGTGCGCTACCCGGACCGCTCCCGGCACTACCTGATCAACCTCAACCGCCTCGGCCTGCTGATGAACTCCGACGACCCGGTTCTGCTGAGCCGTTACATGGTGCTGGAGGTGCAGCCGATCGTCGAGACCGCCCTCAAAGCGGCCGGACGCGTCCCCAAGATCGTGCGAAAGAGCTTGCGCCTCACCGAATTCGGCGAGGATTTCTGCCGCACCTGCTTCACCCTCCCGGTGGAGGTCACCCCCACCCGGCCCACCGGCAAGTAGCCGGCCGCCCGCGGCACGTGATAGCGATTCGGTACAGATCTGCCAAATCACGCGCAAGCCGGTGTCCGGATGGGATTGTTGAGGTATGGACTCCGATGCCGTCTCCGCAATCAGTCGGCTGAAGTTCCGCTACCTGCGGGCACTCGACACCAAGGCCTGGGACGATTTTGCCGACACCAT
The DNA here is from genome assembly GCA_966435935.1 of uncultured Nocardia sp. GTDB lineage: Bacteria > Actinomycetota > Actinomycetes > Mycobacteriales > Mycobacteriaceae > Nocardia. The sequence continues at coordinate 7,850 of CBJNFW010000168.1, read as the reverse complement.
GGTCCCGGACGCCACCGCGACCTACAGCGAGTACCTGCAGTTCGAATCGCGCGACGCCTTCCTGGCATTCATGCGCAATACGCTCGGCCCGCACGTGATCACCGAACATCGCTGCGATCACCCGGAGATCGACGTCGACGGTGACGAGGCCACCGGCACCTGGTATCTGGCCGATACGGTGCTCATCCCCGGCCACAACATGCTGCTGCGCGGCGCGGCGTTCTATTCGGACCGCTACGTCCGCTGTGAAGACGGCCACTGGCGCATCGCGCACACCGGCTACGAACGCACCTACGAGGTGGTGCTGTCGCTGTCGGACCTGCCGAGCCTGCGTCTCACCTCGAGCCGTTGGGGCCTGATCGGGAACGAACCGGAGCCCAGCGGCGTCGCCGGTGGTGACGGGAAATCCCCCGATTCACCCGAAGAGACGATGGGCTAGCCGCCCCTTCGCGGGGTGCATACCCATCATCTCGCCGGATACGTCGAGGTGTTCCGCGAGTTCGGGCGGCGGCTAGTCCGCGGTCGCGACCAGGGGCTCCAGGGTCAGTTCCGGCATTTCCTTCTGGATGTACTGCAGGCGCCACTTGTCGCTGAACAGGGCCAGAATCGCGCCGTCGGTGCGGGTGAAGACCTCGACGCCGCGCTGGCGGTCGAGTTCGGGTGCGGATTGGGCGTCGGTGCGGCGGGCCAGTTGGTAGGGCAGGAAGTCCAGTTGCGTCTCGACCGTGAATTCGGCCTGCATGCGGGCGGTGACCACCTCGAACTGCATGGGACCGACCGCGGCGAGCACCGGCGAGGCGTCGCCGCGGGTGTCGTTGCGCAGCACCTGTACCACGCCCTCGGAGTCGAGCTGATCGATGGCCTTGCGGAACTGCTTGTACTTACCCGCGCTGCGGGCGCGCAACGTGGCGAAATGTTCCGGCGCGAAGGACGGGATCGGCGGGAATTCGACCTTCTTGTCCACGAACAGGGTGTGCCCGGGAGCGAGCGCGGTCGCGTTCACCAGACCGACCACATCGCCGGGATAGGCGGTATCGACCGTGGAACGTTCGCGGCCGAAGACGGTCAGCGCGTATTTGGTCGCGAACGGGCGTCCGGTCTGGGCGTGCGTGACGACCATGCCGCGCTCGAACTCCCCGGACACGATGCGCATGAACGCCAGCCGGTCGCGGTGCGCGGTGTCCATACCGGCCTGCACCTTGAACACCACCGCGCTGAACGGGTCGGTGGTCTGCCGGGGCGAGCCCTGCACGTCCGCGCGCGGGCCGGGCGCAGGAGCAAGGGACACAAGGGTTTCCAGGAGCTGACGCACCCCGAAGTTCAGCATCGCCGAGGCGTAGATGACCGGTGAGGTCTGTCCGGCGAGGAACAGTTCCTGATCGTGGTCCTGGCCGGTGGCCGAGAGCAGTTCGCTCTCCTCGGCCGCGGTGGTCCACGCCTCGCCTTCGCGCTCGCTCGCCTGCGCGACGTCGTAGGACTCCTCCGGCGCGATCGTCGCACCGCCGGCGGTGCGGGTGAAGTGGATGTATTCGGTCGCCGCACCCTCTTCGCCGCGGCGCAGCAGACCGCGGAAATCGCCCGCGATGCCGACCGGCAGGAACAGCGGGGTCGGGGTCAGGCCGATGCGCTCGCTGATCTCGTCGAGCAGTTCCAGCGGTGCGCGGCCGGGGCGGTCCCATTTGTTGATGACGGTGATCACCGGAATGCCGCGGTGGCGGCACACCTGGAACAGTTTGAGCGTCTGCGGCTCGAGGCCCTTGGCGGCGTCGATGAGCATGACCGCGGCGTCGACGGCGGTCAGCACGCGGTAGGTGTCCTCGGAGAAATCCGAGTGACCGGGCGTATCGACCAGGTTGATCACGCAGTCGCCGTATTCGAATTGCAGCGCGGTCGAACTCACCGAGATACCGCGCGCCTTCTCCATCTCCATCCAGTCCGAGACGGTGGATTTGCGCCCGGATTTGCCGTGGATCGCACCGGCCTCGGCGATCACCTTGGCGTGCAGGGCCAGCGCCTCGGTGAGGGTGGATTTACCAGCGTCCGGATGGGAGATCACCGCGAAGGTGCGCCGCCGCGCGACTTCCTGTGCCAACCGCCCGGACGTGGACGTGCCGGAAGACGGGGAATTCACGCAGGGCTCCTGTTCACGGGGATATGCAACTCGTCAAGGTTACGTGACCCGCTATTGCCCGCATGTCCCGGTCCGGTTCAGCCGCCACCGGCCGCGACGACTCATTCACTCGAAGCCGCGTCGAACCGCTTCGCCGCGGATGCGTGGGCGTGGCGTTCCGGGGCTTCGATCCGAAGGGTTCGAAACCCTGTACATCGGCGCGCGGAACGGTAGTGTGACGGATGCGCGGTGCCCCGGTCGGGGCGCGGGGTCCGGTTCGGGGGTATTCCGGCGTGCGTGTTATTCTCTTCGGGTTGTCTCGGCGAGGGTGTGAGGCACAGATGTGCACACACCGTGATCGACGCGGCTCGGCTTTTCCGCCGTTCTCGTTCGTTCTTTCGCCCGACGAGCAGACCCTTTGCCAGGGCAGCCCCTGGCCAGTTAGGTAAACCCGCCCCGGAAAGCCGTAGGAGAAGTTCCCGCCATGTCCGACACCAGCCTTCTCGAAGCCACCGTACGCACCGAATTCGGCAAGGGCGCCGCACGCCGCACCCGCCGTGACGGTAACGTCCCGGCCGTGCTGTACGGCCACGGTGAGGCTCCCAAGCATCTGGCCGTCAACGCTCAGGCATTCGCCGCCATCCTGCGCGAGCACGGCACCAACGCCGTGGTGAACCTGGAGATCGAGGGCACCAAGCAGCTCGCGCTGACCAAGTCGGTTGTCGTGCACCCGATCCGCCGCTACATCGAGCACGCCGACCTGCTGATCGTCAAGCGCGGCGAGAAGGTCGTCACCGACGTCCAGGTCGCGCTGGTCGGCGACGCCGCCGCGGGCACCCTGGTCACCCAGGAGGCCACCACCCTCTCGGTCGAGGCCGACGCGCTGAACATCCCGGAGCAGATCGAGGTTTCGGTCGAGGGCGCCGAGGCGGGCACCCAGATCACCGCGGGCGCCATCGCGCTGCCCAAGGGGGTCACGCTGGCCGGTGACGCCGACGCGCTGATCGTGAACGTCATCGTCGCCCCGGCCGCCGAGGTCACCGAGGAAGCGGGCGAGGAAGAGACCGAGGCTGCCGAATAAGGCTGTCCCCCAACGGTTTTCCTGACCAATCGAATGCCTGAGATGCCCGGTAAGTCGACGTCCGCCACGGAGACCGCGACCGGACCCGCGCTCGTGGTCGGTCTGGGTAATCCCGGAGCCGAATACGAGCGCACCAGGCACAATGCGGGTTTTCTGGTCGCCGACGTGCTCGCCGGGCGCGTCGGCGGCCGTTTCACCGTGCACAAGAAGTCCGGCGCGGACCTGCTGGAGGCGCGCCTGGACGGGCGCAAGGTGCTGGTGGCCAAGCCGCGTTCGTACATGAACGTCTCCGGCCGCCCGGTCGCCGCGCTGGCTCGCTTCTTCTCCGTTCCGCCGACCGAGGTGATCGTCGTCCACGACGAGCTCGATCTGGAATTCGGCGTGATCCGCCTCAAACGCGGCGGCGGTGAGGGCGGCCACAACGGCCTGCGCTCGATCTCGAACGCCCTGACCACCAAGGACTATCTGCGCGTCCGATTCGGCATCGGCCGCCCGCCGGGCCGCCAGGACCCGGCCGACTACGTGCTCAAACCGTTCGCGAGCACCGAGCGCAAGGAACTGCCCGTCATCGTCGAACAGGCCGCGGACGCAGTGGAACTCCTGCTCCGCGCGGGTCTGGAAGCCGCGCAGAATCAGCTGCACTGACAGGTCGCCGCAGGTGCCGCGAAGTCGCCGATCCGGTTCTTCCGCTCGGCGACAGCCCGATTCGAACTCCGGGCCGGCACGCCGCGCATCGCCTGCGGTGCCGCAGGCGGGAACCGCCTCGGAGTCATCGCATGCCGGCGTCGATTGCGTTGTGCCAGACCCGGATTGCGGACTGCTCGGGTGAGATCGCCGGTGGGCTGCCATGATCGGATGCGTGCAGGAGTACACGAAACTTGTCGATCGAGTCCGTGGGTCACTGCTCGGCGGGGCTGTCGGTGACGCGCTGGGGTGGCCGATCGAGTTCTACGAGCTGGACGCGATCCGGGAATTCCACGGGCCGCAGGGCGTCACCGGCTTTGTGCCGATCGGGCACGATCCCGGTGCGCCACAGCAGATCACCGACGACACCCAGATGACGTTGTTCACCGCGGAGGGGCTGTTGCGGCTGCCGCCGGGCGCCGACCCGGCCCCGGTTCTGGCGCGCGCCTATCTGCGCTGGCTGCGAACGCAGCGCGAGGACGGGCCCGTTCTCGCGCCGGACGGCTGGTTGGCGAGCCGGGCGTTTCTCTATGCGCGGCGCTCGCCCGGAAACGCGTGCGTCAGCGGGCTGGACCGGCAGGACCGGGAGTACTGCGAACCGCGTCCGCTGGGTGTGCCGGGTCCGGTCAACCCGGATTCCAAGGGCTGCGGAACGGTGATGCGGTCCGCGCCGTTCGGCCTGGCCCGCCTCGGTCCGGATCTGGCGTTCACCATGGCCGCGCGCTGTGCCCAGCTCACGCACGGCCACCCGACGGGCTATCTCTCGGCGGGCATCTTCGCCGCGCTGATCGATCGGGTGGTGGCGGGCGTGCCGTTGCCGGATGCGGTGCAGCAGAGCATCGCTCAGATCACCGGCGGCCCCGGCGCCGAGGAGACGGTGGCGGCGCTGCAACGCGCGGTCGGCGTCGCGCAGGAGGGTGAGGCCACGGCCGAACTCGTCGAAAAGGTGGGCGCCGGGTGGATCGCGGAGGAGTGTCTGGCGATCGCGGTGTACTGCGCCCTGGTGGCCGATCGGACCGCGGATCCCCGTGCGGCGCTGCTGCTTTCGGTGAACCACTCCGGCGACTCGGATTCCACCGGAGCGGTCGCGGGCAATCTGATCGGGGCCGCGCACGGCTTGTCCGCGTTGCCGCTGGACTGGGTCGGGCGGGTGGAGGGGCGGGACGAGCTGGTCCAGGTCGCCGACGATCTGATCCTGGCCTTCCACGTCGGCGACCGCGGGCACCTGCCCGCCCGCTACCCGCTCGACGCGCCGGTGCACTGACCCGGCCCGGCCGGTTCAGCGCCCGGTCGCCAAACCGGTGACGGCCTCGGTGAAACGCTCCAGTTCGTCGGCGCTGACGAAGCAGTGCGGCGAGGCGCGCACCACCGAGTCCAACCGGCGGGCGGACATGTCCAGCAGCGTGGATCCGCGATGGCTCACGGTGACCGTGATGTCCTGGGCCAGCAGCCGATCGCGGATGTCCACCGGAATCCAGCCGTCGATGGTGAACGAGACGATGCCGCTGTGCCGGGCGCCCAGATCGCGGACGGTCACCTCGGGAATCTGCGCGAGGGTCTTGCGCAACTGCTCGGCGTTGGCCGAGATCGCGGCGTAGACCTCGTCGGGACCGTGGTCGAGCAGGTAGCGCACCGCGGCGCCCAGGCCCAGCCGGGCGGCGACGTCGCATTCCCAGAATTCGAAGCGGCTGGCGTCGGCGGCCAGGCGGTATTCGTGCGGCCCCACCCACGCGGCGCTGTGCAGGTCCAGGCGGGTCGGTTCCATCGTCGCCGCCAATTCCGGCCGCACGTAGAGGAATCCGGTGCCGCGCGGTCCGCGCAACCATTTGCGGCCGGTCGCCGACATCGCGTCGACGTCCAGTTCGGCCACGTCCAGCGGGAGCTGACCGGCGGACTGGCAGGCGTCCAGCAGCACCAGCGCACCCACCCGGTGGGCGATCCGGGCCGCCTCCGCGACCGGGTTGACCAGGCCGCCGTTGGTCGGCGCGTGCACGAGCGAGACCAGTTTCACCCGCTCGTCGAGCATCGCGGCCAGGGCGTCGAGGTCCAGCTGGCCGAATTCGTCGCTGGGAATCCGCTCGACCACCGCGCCGGTGGCCTGTGCGCGTTGCAGGGCCGCGATGGCGTTGCTCGCGTAGTCGGCCTCGGAGATCAGGATGCGGTCACCGGGCGCGAGCGGTACCGCGTAGAAGAAATCGGACCAGGCCCGGGTCGCGCTGTCACTCAACGCGATACCGGCCGGATCGGCGTTGACGAGTGTGCCGATCGCGGTCTTGACCGATTCCAGATCGTCCAGCCGTTCGTTCGCGGCGCGGTATCCGCCGATCTCGGTCTCTCTGCGCAGATGTCCGGTCACCGCGTCGAGCACCGGTCTGGGCGGCAGCGACGATCCGGCGCTGTCCAGGAAAACCGGTGTCGGCCAGGTGACGTTGTCGTAGGCCGGGATGTCGGCGCGAAGGCGAGTCAGATCGAGCACCCAATCGACGATAGAAGATGCCGGGCGCCGGATGTGCGGCCAACTCGCGGATTGCGGCGCGGCGAACGCGGTGCCGGGCATGTCGTACGGCCGATCCGCGAACGGCCCCTCGTTCGGTTCCGGACGATTTGCGCTGGTCCGGTGGGGTGGTCGCGGACCCGTTATCGTTTCGTCAGATTTCTTGTCGGTGCCCGCCGCTACTCTGGTTCGGGTCGGTGAAACGAGTCCCCGGGCGCTCGCCGAAGTGCGCCCCGGCTGGATGAGGCATCCGGCTACACAGCTAGGAGCAGCACGGCTGCCGCGGCGCGAGCACAGCCCGCGGCGGAGCGGAGGTTGACATGGCAGTCACGGCGGTTCGGGCCGCGGTCGGAGCGGGGGCTGAATTGACCTCACGCGCCGCGGCCGAGGCATATATCGGCGGCGTCTGTTTCAAGCAGGGCCCGCCCTGTCTGATCGGCGCCGAGCTCGAGTGGCTCACCGAATCCGGTGAGTGTTCGGCGCCCGCCCCGCGTCCCGAGCCGACGGCGCTCGCGGAGGCACTGGGCCCCTATGCGCCGCCGACCCTGTCGCCCGAATCTCCCGCTCTACCCCTGCCCGGAGGCAGCCGGGTCACCGTCGAACCCGGTGGTCAGGTAGAACTCTCCAGCGCCCCGTTCGAATCCGCCGCCGAACTCTGTGCGAATCTGCGGGCCGATGCCCGCCATCTCGAACGCTTGCTCGAATCCCGTTCCATCCGAACGTTCTCCGCCGCGGCCGACGGCCTGCGCCCGGCGCGGCGCGTGTTGCAGTCTCCGCGTTATCGGGCCATGGAACGTTCCTTCGCCGGAATCGGCCCGTTCGGCAAACTCATGATGTGCAATACCGCGGCGACGCAGGTCAGCCTCGACGCCGGGGTCGATCGGACCGAGATAGCGGCCCGGTGGACCGCGCTCAACACCGTCGGCCCGGCCCTGCTGGCCGCCTTCGCCTGCTCACCGGACCTGCACGACGCACCGGCCGGTTCGTGGGCGTCCCAGCGGATGCGCACCTGGCTGCGTCTGGACCACGCCCGGACCAGGCCGCCGGTGCTGGACTGGCCCGATCCGGTCACCGCCTACGCCCGCTGGGTGCTGGACGTTCCGCTGCTGTGCGTGCGGCAGCCGGAACAGGACGCCGACTGGGCGGCCCCACCCGGCGCGACCTTCGCCGACTGGCTGTGCGGCGCTCTCGACGACGAGATCGGCCGCCGCCCCGATGCCGCCGACCTGGACTATCACCTCACCACGATGTTCCCGCCGGTGCGGGCCGCGGGATATCTCGAGGTGCGTTATATCGACGCTCAGCCCGGCCAGGACTGGTCGGTGCCGATCCACGTGCTCGAGGCGCTGATGTCCGCGCCGGAGGTGGTCGCCGAGGCCACCCGCGCGGCGGCCCCGGTCGCGGATCGCTGGCTCGAGGCCGCCCGCTGTGGCCTGTCTGATCCCGAAATCCGTTCCGCCGCAGTCTATCTGCTGGAAATC
>CBJNFW010000167.1:0-18880 GCA_966435935.1 uncultured Nocardia sp. | reverse complement strand
CGCGCCCCGGCTGGCTCCGCTGATCGGCGACTCGGTCGGCGAGGTGCACGCCGCGGTGCGCCGATGTCGGGCCGGACTCATGCCCGGCGCGCGTTGAACCGTCTCGCGCCGGTCCAGCTTCACCCACACCTCACCCTCGGAGTTCTTCGATGACCGTTCATCTTTCCCGAACCGACCACGCCGATGCCGAGCGATTACGCGAGCGGATCGCCGCCGTGCTCACCAGGGCGCGCGAACGCACTGCCGGGCTCACCGATTGCGTCGACGAGGCCGAACTGGTCGCCCAGCATTCGCGGCTGATGAGCCCGCTGGTGTGGGATCTGGCCCATATCGGCAATCAGGAGGAACTGTGGCTGGTGCGCGAGGCCGGCGGACGGGAGCCGGTGCGCGCCGATATCGATCGGCTCTACGACGCGTTCCAGCATCCGCGTGCGGACCGGCCCGCGCTGCCGCTGCTGAACCCCGACGAGGCCCGCGACTACACCGGCACCGTGCGCGGGAAGGTGTGGGATGTGCTGGCGGACAGCGATCTTCGCGGTGATCGGCTGACTTCCGGCGGTTTCGTCTTCGGCATGATCGCCCAGCACGAGCAGCAGCACGACGAGACGATGCTGGCCACCCATCAGCTGCGCACCGGCCCCGCGGTGCTCTCGGCCGCGCCCGCGCCCACCGCGGCGGTCCCGGTGTCCGGCGAGATCGTCGTTCCCGCAGGCGAATTCACCATGGGCACCTCGACCGATCCGTGGGCGCTCGACAACGAGCGGCCCGCGCACCCGGTGCGGCTGCCCGGATTCGCGATCGATGCCGCGCCGGTGACCAACGCGCAATATCTGGAGTTCATCGAGGACGGCGGTTACCGGCGTCCGGAACTGTGGTCCGAGCGCGGCTGGGCGCATCGGGTCGAGGCGGATCTGAGCGCGCCGCAGTTCTGGGAGCGCGATGGTGGGAACAATTGGTGGCGAAGGGTTTTCGGCACCATGACGCCGCTGCGTCCGGCGCAGCCGGTGGTACACGTGTGCTGGTTCGAGGCGCAGGCGTACGCCAACTGGGCCGGTAAGCGGCTGCCCACCGAGGCGGAATGGGAGAAGGCGGCCCGCTTCGATCCGGTCACCGGCCGTTCGCGCAGGTATCCGTGGGGTGATGCCGATCCCGACGCGAACACCGCCAATCTCGGTCAGCGTCATCTCGAACCGGCCGATGTGGGCGCGTATCCGGCGGGTGCGTCACCGGCCGGGGTGCATCAGCTGATCGGGGACGTGTGGGAGTGGACGTCCTCGGGTTTCGAGTTGTACCCGGGTTTCGAGGCTTTCCCGTATCGCGAGTACTCCGAGGTCTTCTTCGGCGGGGACTACCGGGTGCTGCGGGGCGGCAGTTTCGGCACCGACGAGGTCGCCTGCCGCGGTACGTTCCGCAACTGGGATCACCCGATCCGGCGCCAGATCTTCTCGGGTTTCCGGCTCGCCCGCGATCTGCGATCGGACGAGCGCTGATGTGCCGTCATCTCGGATATCTCGGCCCTGTCGCGCCGGTCGGCGAGATCCTCACGCGCGGTACGCATTCGCTGTACGAGCAGGCGTGGGCCCCGCGCGATATGCGCGGCGGCGGCACCATCAACGCCGACGGTTTCGGGGTCGCCTGGTGGCTACCCGGCGGGGAGGTGAGCCGGTACCGCAACGCCGCGGCGATCTGGACCGATCCCGCGGTGCGCGAGGTGCTGCCGCAATTGCGTTCGGCCGCGGTGCTGGGTGCGGTGCGTTCGGCGACCAATGCGCTATCGGTGGAACGCAACGCGTGCGCGCCGTTCCTGGGCGGGCGCTGGGCGTTCAGCCACAACGGGCGGATACCGGACTGGCAGCCGGTACTCACCCGGCTGGCCGTGGAATTCGGCTCACCGTCGCTGATCGAGGCCGAATCGCGCACGGACGCCGCGACATTGTGGGTGATCGTGCGCGATCTGCTGGAGAAGTCCGGCGATGCGGGCGAATTCGGCTCGTCGGCCGCGGACCCGGCCACGGTTCTGCCGCGGGTGATCCGGGCCGTGCTGGAACTGTCACCCGAATCGCGCCTGAACCTGCTGCTCGGTGATGGCGAAACCCTGTGGGCCACAACCGTTCACCACGCGCTTTCGGTGCTGGTCACCGAGGAGATCGCGGTGGTGGCCTCCGAACCGTATGACGACGATCCGCGCTGGCGGGCGGTAGCGGACCGGCACCTGGTGACGCTGCGGCCCGGCCACTTGTCGATCGTCCCGCTCGATACCGAAGATGCCGAAAGGGCGCTGTGATGACCGCACCGACGTTGGAAATCCACCTCACCGATGCCGATCTCACCGAGGCGTTGCGCGCGGACGCGCGGCGCGGGCTGACCTCGGACCCGAAAACCTTGCCGCCCAAGTGGTTCTACGACGCGCGCGGCAGCGAACTGTTCGAGGAGATCACCCGGCTGCCCGAGTACTATCCGACCCGCACCGAGCGGGCGCTGCTGGAACGGGTCGTCGGCGAGATCGCCCGGATCGCCCGGGCCGAGGTCCTGGTCGAGCTCGGCGCCGGATCGGCGGCCAAGACCCGTCTGTTGCTGTCCGCGCTCGATTCTGCCGGGCCGTTGAAAACCTATGTACCCCAGGATGTCTCGGAATCCGCACTGCGCGGCGCGGCCGCGGAGATCAACGCGGAGTTTCCCGGTCTGGCCGTGCACGGCGTGGTCAGTGATTTCACCGACACCCTGCACAATCTCCCCGGCGGTGGCCGCCGGATGATCGCCTTCCTCGGCGGCACCATCGGCAATCTGGTCCCCGCCGAACGCGCGGAATTCCTCGCGGGCGTGGCCGCGGTGCTCGAGTCCGGGGAGCAGTTGCTGATCGGCGCGGGCCTGGTGATCGACCCCGCGGTCCTAGTCCCCGCCTATGACGACGCCGCCGGGGTCACCGCCGAGTTCAACCGGAATGTGTTGCACGTGTTGAATTCTCGTCTGCGCGCCGATTTCGACACCGATGCCTTCGACCACGTCGCCCTGTGGGACGCGCGGAACGAGTGGATCGAGATGCGCCTCGAAGCCACCCGGGACATGACCGTCACCGTTCCCGATCTGGACCTCACCGTCCACTTCACCCGCGGCGAACAGATACGCACCGAAATCTCCGCCAAATTCCACCCCGAGGGCCTCGGTGCCGAACTCGAGACCGCGGGTTTCGACACCGAACACATCTGGACCGATCCGGACGACCGCTTCGCGCTCGTCTTGGCCGCCCGTCGCTGACGAGCGGGCGCACTCGCTCGATACCGAACTACGGCGTCAGGCCGGGGGTTTCCGGCCACGGTCCCAGCACCGGGTCCGCGGCCGGCCAGCGCCGGGTCGGTGAGGATATGGCCGCGTACGCCGCGCACCGGCGGCAGCCCGAGGGCGGCTCGGCGGGCACGGCGTTCAGCGCCTCGCCGAACTGCGCGTTCCAGCCCAGGGCGTCGATCTGCCGCTGCAGTGCGTTCCCCCTGGTGAGGTGGCTCCAGCCCGGGTCAGAGCATGCCGGTGAAGACCCGCGTGATCACCAGGGCGACCTGATCCACGGCGTGCTCGATCGGGCCGATGGGCTGGAACAGGTGGCTCAGGGTGAGGCGGACGAGTATTTCGACGAGGGTGGTCAGGTCGTCGTCGGAGAGGGCGGGCAGGTCGTAGCGTTCGCGCATGGCGGCGATGAGGGCGGTGAGGGCGCGGCCCAGCACCGGTTCGGGTTCGGTGACCAGCGCGGGGAGCAGGGTGGTGTCGCCGCTGTGCCGGCCGGACAGGACGGCCTTCAGCAGGGTGTTGTCCGCGCCGGTGCGCAGGGTGTATTCGGCCGCGCGGGTCATGCCGGTGATCGGTTCGTCCGGATGCTCGGCCAGGGTGTCGACGATGCCGCGCAGGAAGGCGCCTAGTTCGCGTTCGATCAGCGCGTCCGCCAGGGCTTGGCGGGTGCCGATCTCCTTGTAGAGCACCGGCCGGCTGATCCCCACATCTTTGGCGATGCGGGACATGTTCACCGCACCCCAGCCCTCGGTGCACACCACCTCGCGGGCGGCGTCCAGAGCTCGTTCGCGCAGGAGAAGGCGCATTTCGCTCTGAAAATTCGGCGCGTCAGCCACGGCGATCATCGTACATCAGTCCCTTCAGTGACTCCGTCATTGACAACCAGCTACTAGTTGTATTCACTAGATACACATTCTGCAATTGTGTAAACGGAGTGCGATATGACGACATCACGGAGCGGCGAATCCGGGGCCGGCACGGCCGTGCCCCGGCAATGGCGCGATCGCAAGCGATACCTGTGGCTGCTGGGCCTGGTCGCGCCGACCGCGCTGCTGGTCGCGGCGGCGCTGGTCCGGGCGTTCAACTGGTTGGGCTGGCAGGCGGTCAGCCCGGTCTGGTGGTGGATCGGGCCGATCCTGGTCTACGTGCTGCTGCCGACTCTGGATCGGTTCTTCGGCCCCGACGGGCAGAACCCGCCGGAGGAGGTCATGCAGGAGCTCGAAAACGATCGGTACTACCGGTACTGCACCTACGCGTACATCCCGTTCCAGCTGATCAGCCTGGTCTTCGCGAGCTACCTGTGGACCGCGTCGAACCTGTCCTGGCTGGGCGTCGATGGTGGTCTGAGCGTGGTGTCCAAGATCGGCCTTGCGCTGAGCATCGGCACCATGGGCGGGGTCGGCATCAACACCGCCCACGAACTCGGGCACAAGAAGGACCGGCTCGAACGCTGGCTGTCGAAGATCACCCTGGCGCAGACCGTGTACGGGCACTTCTACATCGAGCACAATCGCGGCCATCACGTCCGTGTCGCCACTCCGGAGGACCCCGCCAGCGCTCGCTTCGGCGAGAATTTCTGGACCTTCCTGCCACGCAGCGTGTGGGGGAGTCTGCGCTCGTCGTGGGAGCTGGAGAAGACCCGGCTGGGTCGAATGGGCAAGGGCCCGTGGACGATCCGCAACGACATCCTCAATGCCTGGTTGATGACGCTCGCGCTGTGGGGCGTGCTGACCGCGGTCTTCGGGCCGGCGATCCTGCCTTATCTGGTCCTCCAGGCCGTCTACGGCTTCTCGCTGTTGGAGACGGTGAACTATCTGGAGCACTACGGCCTGCTGCGGCAGCGGACCGCGGCCGGACGCTACGAGCGCTGTACCCCCGAACACAGCTGGAATTCCGATCACATCGTGACCAACATCTTCCTGTACCACCTGCAGCGGCACAGTGATCATCACGCGAACCCCACTCGGCGGTACCAGATCCTGCGCAGTATGGACGGTGCGCCGAATCTGCCCAGCGGGTACGCCAGCATGATCACGCTGGCCTATTTCCCGCCGCTGTGGCGCAGGGTGATGGACCACCGGGTGCTCGAGCATTACCGGGGCGACATCACCCGGGTGAATATCCAACCCGCACAACGCGAACGGGTACTGGCGAAGTACGGGGCGCGGTGATGGCCGCCTATCGCTGCCCGGTCTGCGATTACGTCTACGACGAGACCGAAGGTGCTGCGCGCGAGGGCTTCCCGCCCGGCACATCCTGGTCCGACGTGCCCGACGACTGGTGCTGTCCCGACTGCGGCGTCCGGGAGAAGGTCGACTTCGACGCCGTCACCGATACGTCCGGAAGGAAATCCCGATGACCACCGACTACAAGCTTTTCCGTTGTCTGCAATGCGGTTTCGAGTACGACGAGGCGCTGGGCCGGCCCGAGGACGGCATCGCGCCCGGTACCCGCTGGGCCGACATTCCCGAGGACTGGTCCTGCCCGGATTGCGGTGCGGCGAAGGCGGATTTCGAAATGGTCGAGGTCAGCCGCGCATGACGGGCCGGATCGTGATCGCGGGCGCCGGACCGGCCGGGGCGACCGCGGCCCGGACCCTGCGTGCCGAGGGATACACCGGCCGGATCGTGCTCGTCGGCGCGGAACACCATGGGCCCTATCGCCGCCCGATGGTGTCGAAGGATCTGCTCGCCGGTACGCGCAAGTTCGACCGTTGCCTGCTCGAGCCCGAAAACTATTGGGCCGAAGGCGATATCGACCTGCGCACGGCGACAATGGTGGCCGATATCGATACCGACCGCCGGCGGCTGTGGCTCAGTACCGGCGAGGCGCTGGACTACGACGCGCTGCTGCTGGCTACCGGTGCGCGGGCGCGGCGCCTGGAACAGCATCCGCCCGTGCGGGTTCGCTCGCTGCGCGGCGTCGCCGATACCGCGGCGCTGCGTGCGGCGATCGAGAACGGCCCGCTGCTGATCATCGGCGCAGGTCTGGTGGGCTTGGAGGTCGCCGCCACCGCGCGGAGTCTCGGCGCGGAGGCGCTGGTTCTGCACGCGGGCGCGACGCCGCTGAATCGTACTGTGCCGCCCGAGGTTTCGGCTACGATCGCCGATCTGCACGCCGAACACGGTGTGCGGATCGAGAAAGACGTCCGCTTGGCCGAACTCGAGCAGATCGATCGTCGCGGAGTCGTCGCGACCGCCGCCGACGGCCGCACCTGGACGGCCTGCTCCGCCCTGGTCGCGATCGGCGCATTCCCCGACACCGCACTCGCCAGGACGGCCGGAATCGCCGTGGGCGACGGCATTCTCGTGGACGAGCGGTATCGCACATCGGCCCCGGGTGTCTACGCCGCCGGAGATGTCGCCAATCGCTTCAACCCCGCGCTCGGCCGCCACGAGCGCTGCGAACACTGGAACAGCGCACTGGCCGATGGTAAGGCCGCCGCGAAATCGATTCTGGGCCAAGAGCATACCGACATCGACACCCCTTGGGGCTGGACCACCCAGTACGGCGTGAGCATCCAATTCGCAGGCCGTCCGGCGTCATACGACGAACTGGTCGTCCGGGGTTCGATCGACTCCCGCGACTTCACCGCGCTGGCCCTGGAACAGGGCGCACTCGTCGGCGCGGTATCCATCGGCCGCCCCCGGGACATCCGAGCCGCTCGCGATCTCATCGCGACCGGCGTCGTCCGCACCACGACGGCCTGGGCCGACGAATCCACCGAGCTCGCCGTCACCGCCCCGACCCCGGTGCCAACAGCCCGCTGAACCTTCCGCCACCCGCTCCCCCAGAACGTCTTCGGCCACTCGAACCTGCACTCCTGCAAGCTGTTCCGAGACCGCCCGCCCGGCTCACGAGTTGTGGCCGCCGGTCCCGGCCGCTCGTTCCCGGGCGCGGCCGGGACCGGAGATTGCCGCGCATCACCCGGTCGCCACGGACCGCCATTGCCGTGGTGCCCCGGGTGCCCAAGCCGCCACTGCCGCAAGGCGGTCTGCGAGCGGCTGCGTGGTTGTCGTGATGTGGTGCCGGTCCCGGCCGTTCGTTTCCGGGCGCGGCCGAGACCGGAGTTTGCCGCGCTTCACCCTTTCGCCGGGTGGAAGACTCCGTGGACCGGCCGGTCCTGGTGCCTCGGGTGCCGAATCTGCCACTGCTGCAAGGTGTTCTGCGAGCGGCTGCGTTGTTGTCGTGATGTGGTGCCGGTCCCGGCCGTTCGTTTCCGGGCGCGGCCGGGTCCGGAGATCGTTGCCCATCGCACCGTCGCCCGCTGCGGGCGGGGCCTGCCCGATCCTGGTCCGCCGCATCAGGTCGCAGGGCCGATGGGTGGTCCCGCAGCGGTGGCGACCCAGCCATACCGCAGCATCAGCGGGTGAGCGGGATTCGCCGACGGTGCGCTGCCCGGTCGGTTACGGCCACTCGAATAGCCACGGCTGCAACATGTTTCGTGGCCACTACTGATCTTCCGCGTGGGGCCCGGCTGGGTTCTCGAGTGGGCCGACGCCGGCCGGGCCGAGCGGTGATGTGCACGACGCGTTCGCCCGGACGCCGGTCGTCTCGGCGGTGCGGCGGCCGTTACACGGTGCGACCGGTCTCGATATCAGTTCTGTCCGGCGAGGCCGTGGTACAGCCGGCGTGCTGTCCCGGCGAAGATCTCCTCGCGATCGGCCTGCGGGACGTCGGTCAGCACGGCTTGGGCGAGGGCCAGCAGTTCGGGCAGGGACTGTTCGGCCGCGGGCAGGTTGGAGCCCCAGGCGATGCGGTGTGCGCCGAATGCGCTCAGGACCGGGTCGAGGAATCCGGCCGCCTCCCTGCCGACGTCGCGGAGGGGTTCGAGGTTGCGGTGGGTCAGTTTGAGGTGCAGGCCGGGGTGCTGGGCCAGGCTGGCCACCTCCTTGCCCGCGGCCGTGGGCGAGGAGGTGATATCGGGGTAGCCCATGTGGTCGAGCAGGACGTAGACCGAGGGGAACCGGCGCAGCAGTTCCTCGAGTTGGGCAGTCGCGGGGCCCAGCCGCATCTGCAGGCAGACGGTGACGCCCAGATCGGTGGCCTTCTCCCAGAACGGATAGGTCTCCGGCGCGGCGAACCACTCGCCCTGGATCGGCACCGTGCTGCCGCTGGTGAACAGCCGGACCCCGGACAGGCCGCCCGCGCCCGCGACGGCGGCGAGGTTGTCCGCGGCATCGGGCCGCAACGGGTCCACGGTCCCCACCGCGATGAACCGATCGGGCCGCCGCGCCCGGCTGTCCAGCACGTAAGAGTTGTCGTAGCCGTACGCGGTGGTGGCCTGGACCAGCACCGACCGGGCGATCCCGGCCTCGTCCATGGCCGCGACCATGCCGTCCGCGGTGACCGGGCGAGTGGACGCCCAGCCGGACTGCTTGCCGCCCAGCGGTGCGCGGGGGTAGCGGTCCGTATCGTCGGAGATGATGTGACAGTGCGTGTCGATGATGTCCATTGCTGATCTTTTCCGTTGTGGGACAGTCTTTTCCGGCGAACGCGCTCAGGCGTCGGGATAGTCGCCGTCGTCGAACAGGTTCGCGGGCTCGCCGGGGAAATCGGGGTCGAGCAGGCCCTGGTCGCGGGAGAACCGCACCAGCGCGCGCAGGCTCGCGTCGTTCGCGTGCAGGCCGTAGGGGATCGGATCGCCGTTGATCCGTTCGGCCTGTTCGCCCAGGCGCGGCAGCGCCGACCACCGCGGGTCCGCTTCCAGCTGCCGGCGCTTGGCCTCGGCGAACGCGGCGTACAGCGTGCTGGGCAGGCCGGGGTCGTTCCGGACGAGTTCGCCGCGGATCGCGATCACCGAATGCAGCGGGTAGATGCCGGTGCGCAGATACCAGTCGGTGGCGAGCACGTCGGCCTCGGGGAACAGCGGGTACGGCCCCTCGTCGCCGGTGGGCTGCTCGGGCGCGGCCTGCCAGCCGGTGCGGGGCGCGCCGGCGCGTCCGGTCCCGGCGTTGCCGGTGAGCGCGGCGTCGATTTCCCCGGCGCGCAACAACTCTCCGAGCGATCGGCCGTCGGTGACCCGCTCGACGTTCGAGGGCGCGCGTCCCTCGATGTGGTCGTCGTCGTCCACGACCCAGGTGATGGAGTCGGTGTCGACGCCGTATTCGTCGCGCAGAATGCCACGCACCCACACCCCTGTCGTCACGGTGTAGGCGCGCACGCCGATCCGCTTGCCCTCCAAGTCCTTCGGGACGCGGATGCCGGATTTCGCGCCACACCGGACATCGGCGTGGTGGAAGCGGCGGTTGAGGAACACCGGGATCGCGGTGAGAGCCACCTCGGCCTGCAATGCCATCAGATAGGAGGTCGGGGCGAGTTCGCACACATCGAATTCGAGGTCGCGGATCATCCGCCGGTACGCGCCGATGACGGGTTCGACCGTGACCGGTTCCACCGCGTATCCCTCGATCGCGACGTCACCGCTCAGCAGCGGCTGCGCGTGCGCGTACTTCCCCAGGACCACCGAAAGCTTGTTCATGTCTTGCCTTTTCGTTCGGATGTGGATGTGTTCGGTGCGACCGCGCGGCTCAGACGTCCTCGCCGTACTGGATGCGCCGATAGGGCACGCTCAGCACGTCGCGGGTGATCCGGACGTCGATCACCGTGGGCCCCGGCGCGCGGACGTACTCGGCCAGCGCGGCGCGCAGCTCGTCGGTGTTGCGTACGGTCGCGCCGTTGCCGCCGAGTGATTTCGCCACCGCACCCAGTTCCGGGGTGGAGATCAGCGCGAGTTCGGCGTTCAGGCCCTTGGCCTTCGATTTGTGGTACTCCGCGCCCAGTCCCTCGTCGTTCATGACGACGACGAGCACGGGAAGCCCATAGCGGCAAGCGGTTTCGAATTCCGACAGGTGCATCAGGAAACTCGCGTCACCCTCGACCACGAACGTCGGCCGACCGGTGGCGACGGCGATGCCGATGGTGAGCAGCGGCGCCTGGCCGATCGCGCCGAACATGCCGTAGTTCGAGGTGATCTCGCGCGAGCGCTGGAACAGCATCGTGCCGAAGTCGGTCTGATGTCCGCTGCCCAGCACCAGTCCGATCTCGCCGGGCAGTTCGGCGTCGATCACCGAGATCGCCTCGCGCGGGTCGAGAAGCCCGTTGCCGCTGCGGTATTCGGCCGGATCGATCAGCGGCGCGGTCAGCCTGCGGTGCACCTCGGCGGTGTGGAAGCCTTCCAGCTCGACGCCGCGGGCGTCCAGGGCGGCGGTCAGTTCGGTCAGGCCGCTGATCGCGTCGGCCTGCACGTAGCAGTCGGCCACCCGGCCGTTGCCCATCACGAGGTGCGGCGCGGTGTCGATCTGCACGAAACTCGCCTCGGGGAACAGATATCCGCTCTCGATCGTGTAGTGGTTCAGGCTCGCGCCCACCGCGATCACGCAGTCGGCCTCCTGCAGCAGTTCCATCGCGACCTTGCTGCCGAACAGGCCCGCGATCCCGACGTGATAGTCGGTCTGGCCGTACAGCCAGTTCTTGGCCTGCAACGTGGTGGCCAGCAGCGCTCCGGTGCGGCGCTGCAAGCCGAGGATCTGTGCTCCCGCATCGGCTCCCCGCGCTCCGCGCCCACCGATGATGACCGGGCGTTTGGCCGCCGCGATCAGTTCACAGGCGCGCTGGATGCGCTCCGGATTCGGCAGCAGCGTCGGGGGCCGGATGAGATCGGTGGACGGGACGTAGTCGTTGAAACCCTCGAACTCCTGCAGTTGCACATCGAAGGGTGCGCTGATCATCACTGGCCGCGATTCGGTCCGCGCGCGGTAGAACGCCTGCTGGACAACGTCTTCGGCCGACTCCGCCTTGGTCACCTGGAGGAATTCGCATTCGAGCGCGGCGGCGAACCGGCGCTGATCCAGATACTGCACGGCGGAGGTGTCGCCCAGCGACGTCTCGCCGCAGAACGCGACCAGCGGGATCCGGGCCCGGCTCGCCACGATCATCGAGGTGGCCAGCTGCGCGGTGCCGGGGCCGCTGGTCGTGGTCACCACCCCGGGACGTCCTGTCGCACGGGCGAATCCGTGCGCCATACTCAGGCCCGCGCCCTCGTGGCGCACCTCGTACAGGCGCGTCCCGTGCCCGGCCAGGGCGTTCATCCAGTGCATGTTGGCATCGCCCATCATGCCGAAGACGTGGGTCGCGCCCTCGGCGGCGAACGCGTTCGCCAGCGCTTCGTAGACCTTCACCGCGCAACCTCCTGCTGCTTCGTGTTCTGCAATGCCGCCTCGAGACGCGGAAAGACGCGTAATGCGTTGTCGCCGTAGATATCCGCGCGATCCTTCGCGGAGATCGAGTCGATGGAATCCAGAATCGCCTTGGTGTCGTCGAACCGGCGGCCGGTCTCGGGGTCCACGCTGCGCACCGCGCCGATCATCTCCGAGGCGAACAGCACGTTGCGCGCGGGAATGATGTCGGTGAGCAGTTCCAGGCCGCGCTTGTGATAGACGCAGGTGTCGAAGAAGACGTTGTGCAGCAACGCTTCTTCCAGCGGCGGGCGGCCCTGGTCGATCATCATGCCGCGGTAGCGGCCCCAGTGGTACGGCACCGCGCCGCCGCCGTGCGGGATGATCAACCGCAAGGTCGGGAAGTCGCGGAACAGATCCGACTGGCACAGCTGCATGAACACCGAGGTGTCGCCGTTGAGGTAGTGCGCGCAGGTGCCCTGGATCGCCTCGTTGCGGGACATCGCGACATGCACCATCGCGGGCACGTCGAGTTCCACCAGCTTCTCGTAGAGCGGGTAGTAGATCCGGTCGGTCAGCGGCGGCGCCTGCCAATATCCGTCGGACGGGTCCGGATTGAGCAGGCAGCCGACGAATCCGTGTTCGGTGACGCAGCGCTCGAGCTCCATCGCCGAGGTGCGCACGGACTCGGCCAGTGCGTCACCGGGCGACTGCGGCAGCTGGCACGCGCCGATGAACCGGTCCGGGAACAGCCCGCACACCCGCGCGATCAGGTCGTTGCTGACCTGCGACCACACCAGGCTGGTCTGCGCGTCGCCGTAGTGGTGCGCCATCTTTCCCGCGCCCGGCGAGAAGATCGTCAGATCCGTGCCGCGCTCGATCTGCAGCTTCAGCTGCCCCTGTTCGATGGCGGTGCGGATCTCCTCGTCGCTGATCTCGAGTTCGCTGGGCGAGACGCGCGCCCCGGAGTTCTCGAAGGCGGAGATCTGGCGCTCCCGCCATTTCCCGAGCGCCGGTGGGGCCGTGGTGAAGTGACCGTGACAGTCGATGATCATTAAATTCTCCAAATGTGCTGATCAGGAGCGGCCGGTGAGTTTGCGTCCGAGGTCGAGGCCGGGGTAGCTGCGCACCGGTGCGGACATCAGGAAGCGGTAGCCCTCGTCGAGAACCTGTTCCACGTTGGCCGCGGTGACGTGCGGGTGCCCGACCACGACGCCGTGCTCGTGGCAGATCCGCACGATCCGGCGGCGGGCCTCGACCATCAGCGGATGGTCGAGCTGACGCGGCACGCCCAGTTCCTGGCTCAGGTCGCCCTCGCCGATGAGGATGAGACCGATTCCGGGCACCTGCTCGAGGATCGCCGGCAGATTCTCGATGCCGAGCTGGTCCTCGATCTGGATCACGACGAGGATCTCGCCGTCCGGATCCAGTGGCCACACATCGGCTTTCGCGTAGTACTCGGTGTTGGAGACGCCCCAGTAGCGCGCGGCGGCCGCGGGCGCGTCGCCGCGCAGACCGGCCGGTTCGAAACGTTCCCGGCCCGGCAGTCGCGGATACCGGCACGCGGCGACGGCGTTGCGCGCCTCCTCCACGCGGGAGATGTGCGGCCAGACGATGCCGTAGGCGCCGAGGTCCAGCGCCTGTTTCGCATGCCACTGACCGAATTCGGCGCCGTTGACCGGAACCCGGACCAGCGGTGTGGGGGAGGGTGCGAGCGTCCCGGCCTCGAAGATCCGCCGCCGGTTCAGCAGATATTGCAGGCTGTCCCGCAAAGTCGTTGCGTCCCAAGGCTTGTGCTCGGCTTCGAAGACGAGGCCGTCGTAATCGCTGGTGGCGAAGTCGAGTGCGACGGCGGGCTCGGGCGCGGCGAACGCCGCGAAGGCGTGCCCGCCCGCTTCGAGTGCGCCGATCACGCTGTTCAGCCTCGTCATCGCAGGGCCTCCTGCCGAGGCTGTGGCTTGTGCGTGCGGCCGCGCAACCAGTCGCGCAGGCGAAGCCACCAGGATCGCCGTACCGGGACCACGCTGACCTGCTCATCGCCCGCGCAGCGGCGGACGAGTTCGTCGGCGAAGTCCTTGGTCATGCGCGAGATGACCGCTCCGGCACCGGCTTCGATCAGCGGAACGAGCTTGCCGGTGAGGGTGATCTCGCCCCGGACGCTCACGCGCGACGTCCCGGCCGCCGGGCCCTGGGAGACGCCGAAGGTGGCATCGGCCTTGTACCTGGTCGCGCCCTGTCCGTCGTTGCCCCGGGCGGTCAGATGTCCCTCCTGGCTCTCGGTGTCGAGATCCAGGGCGATGCGGGCGCCGAATTTCACCCGCACCGCGCCGAACTTGACCACCAGCGCGCCGTCGAACGAGCCGTCGTCATGGGATTGCCCGAGTTCCGCGCCGCGGATGCAGCCCACGACCTGCGAGGGGTCCGAGACCACCTCCCAGACCCGGTCGGGTGGGCAGGGGACGTCGATGTCTTCTGTGATCGTGATCAAGGCAAGGGACCTCGCTTGGCTCGGTGGCGTCGGGCGGGCAGTGCTCGGCTGGACGGACGCCGGAGTCGGTTCTGTGGCTGAGGGAAATGCTGTCCCAATCGCCTGGATTGAACCGCCTGGATTGTTTAACAACTTTCCATGGCACGTTAGCAGTGGCTCGTTAGATTGGGCAAGATACTTGCCGTGATGCCGCAACGATGTTAGCTTGATCTCACATCTTGTTAGACAATCTGCGTTGAGAGCGATGGTTCGACCTCGCCCGCCCTCGAATTCGCATCGAAAACGTCACGCCGCGAGCGGCCACCCCGTTCGGCGCGATCGCGGACGACGGCCGGGCCACGCGCGAAATGCATTGGGAGGCTGGTGGACAGTGAAGACCTACACAGCGGCGGTTCGCGACTACCCGTACACGACGCCGGTGAAGTCCGGCGAGCGTGCACCGCGCGATTGCCGGGTCGAATTCGCGGAGATCGAACCGATCCACCGGGCGTTCGCCCCGATGGTGCGAGAGCTGAAGTTCGACTTCTCCGAACTGGCGCTGGCCACCTATCTCCAGGCCCGCGAGGCCGGTAAGGAACTCAGCCTGCTGCCGTTGTCCCTGCACGGCAACTTCCATCACCGGTCGATCTGCCGGCTGGTCGGCGGTCCGGTCGAGAATCCGAAAGATCTGGCGGGCAAGCGCGTCGGGGTCCGGGCCTATACCCAGACCACCGGGATGTGGGTGCGCGGAGCACTCGCCGAGGACTACGGGGTCGACCCCGACGACATCACCTGGGTCACCACCGAGGGACCGCACGTCGCCGAATACGTCGAGCCGGGGAATGTCGAACGAACCTCCGGATCGCTGATCGACCTCGCCCGTTCCGGTGATATCGCCGCGGTCGTGATGGGCCCGAAGGCGGTGCCCGCCGGCGCCCCGCTCGAACCGCTGATCGAGAACTATCGCGAGGTCGAGAACGCCTGGTACGAGCGGCACGCGACGGTGCCGATCAATCATCTGCTGACCGTGCGCACCGACGTGCTGCGCGCGGACCCCGAAGCGGTGCGCGGCGTCTACGAGGCCTTCGCCGCGGAGATCGACGCGTGGACCGCGAAGGCCGAGCCGGGCCCGCGCGGATTCGGCCACGGCCGCACCGAGAGCATCCGCGAATCGCTGCGACTGGCCATCGACTATGCGGCACAACAACATCTGATCGACCGCAAGCCGAGCGTGGACGAACTGTTCGCGGACTACGACCGTTACCTGGGCGAGCGATGACGGCCGCGACGGCGCCGCGGACGGCGGTGCAACCGGCCAAGCTGGCGGTCGAGGGCGTATCGCGCAGTTTCCGCTCGATGGCCGACCGCAAGCGCGCGAAATTCGTCCAGGTCCTGAAGAACATCTCGTTCGAGATGAACGAGGGGGAGATCGTCTCGGTCGTCGGCCTGAGCGGATGCGGTAAGACCACCTTGCTGCGCATCATCGGCGGACTGCTCGAACCCGACTCCGGAGCGGTCCGGGTCGACGGCCGGGACGTCAGCGGACCCGGCCACGACCGGGCCATCGTCTTCCAGCAGGCCTCGCTGCTGCCGTGGCGCACCACGCTGCGGAACGTGCAGTTCGGTCTGGAGCTCAAGAAGACCGCGAAGGAGGTGAGCCTGGCGCGATCGCGCGAGGCCCTCGAACTCGTCGGCCTGAAGGATTACGAGCGGTACTACCCCAAGCAGCTCTCGGGCGGTATGCAGCAGCGCGTGGGACTCGCCCGGGCGCTGGCGGTGGATCCGCAGATCCTGCTGATGGACGAGCCGTTCTCGGCTCTGGACGCCCAGACCCGCGAGGGATTGCAGGCCGAACTCCTGCAACTGCAGGCCACCACCCGCAAGACGATCATGTTCGTCACGCACGACCTGGACGAGGCGGTCTACCTCAGCAACCGGATCCTGGTGCTGCTACCGCATCCGGGACGCGTGCACAAGATCATCGACGTGCAACTGCCCGGCCCGCGCGGCTCGGTCGACGAGGTGAAGTCCGATCCGGCGTTCCTGGCCGCGCGCGACACCGTAGCCCACGAAATCCGAGCGGGAGGCGACCGATGACGACGATTCAGAACTTGGTTCGCGGATCCGCGGCGGCACCGGGCTCCGATCGGCCGGACCAGCCGACCGCGGAGGAGCGCGAGTGGGCCCAGCAGCAGCGCCGGGCCCGCCTGCGCCGCCTGGGCCTGGTGTGGGCGCTGCGGCTGGCCGTGGCCGCGGTACTGCTCGTCAGCTGGCAGATCGTCGGGCAGAGCAACCCGTTGTTCACCTCCTACCCGACGGCCGTCGCCGCGGCGGCCTGGGAGCAGATCACCTCCGGCACGCTGTTCACCGCCATCGGGCAGAGTTTCCAGATCCTGGCCATGGGGCTGGTGCTGGGGGTGGTCGTCGGTGTCGTGGGCGGTCTGCTGATCGGACGGTACGCGCTGGTCGCGTCCTCGGTGGAGTGGATCATGAGCGCGCTCAACGCGACACCGCTGCTGGCGATCATCCCGCTGGTGATCGTGTGGTTCGGCCTCGGGGTCGAATCCAAGGTGATCACGGTGTTCATGCTGACCGTGTTCTCCATGCTGTTCAACACCGCCGCGGGCGTGCACGAGGTGGATCAGCACGTGCTCGACGTCAGCCGGGCGTACATGGCCTCGGAGGGCCAGGTATTCCGCAAGATCATCCTGCCGAGTGCGGTGCCGTTCATCATGACCGGCCTGCGCATCTCGATCGGCCGTGCGCTGATCGGTACGGTCGCCGCCGAATTCTTCACCGGCATCTCCGGACTCGGCGGGCGGATCCAGACCTACGGCGCGGCCTATCAGACCGATTCCATGCTGGTCCCGGTGCTGACCCTGATGCTGATCGGTGTCGCGCTGACCGGTGTGGCTCGCTGGCTGGAGAAGATCGCCGCGCCGTGGCGCGACTGAACGAGGTAAGGACGACGATGACACTCTTCGATCTGCACACGCACATCATTTCGCCGGACACCGAGCGTTATCCGGCCCGCCCGCTCGGCGGCAACCGATCCACCTGGTCCTCGCAGCGGCCCGCTTCGCTCGACCAGTTGTTGCGGTCGCTGGACGAGGCGGGGATCGAGCGGGCGGCCGTGGTGCAGGCGGCGACGATGTACGGATTCGACAACAGCTACGTCGCCGATTCCCTTGGCGCGCACCATGATCGGCTGATCGGCGTCTGCTCGATCGACCTGGTCGCCGACGATGCCCTGGAGCGGATCGACCAGTGGATCGGCGATCGTGGATTCGCCGGGGTGCGCGTGCGGGCGGCGGATGGCACGACGGCGGTCGCCAATGCGGCGAGCCTGGACGATCCTCGGCTGGAGCCGGCCTGGGCGCGTCTGGCGGCGGACCGGATTCCGGTCTGCATCCAGATGCACTCCGAGCACGCGCCGGTTCTGGCGTCGGTCCTGCGCCGCCATCCCGGGCTGGTCGTCGCGCTCGATCACGGCGCTCGGCCGAATCTGGCCGGTGGCCCGCCGTATTCGGGGCTCGGCGAGTTGTTCGAGCTCACCGCGTTCGCGAACGTCTTCCTGAAGATCACCCCGATCACGATCCGGCGGGCCGCGGCCGAACCGGACGGTGACCCGGCCAAGTTGATCGCCCGGCTGGTCGAGGGATTCGGCTCCGATCGAATCGCCTGGGGTTCCAACTTCCCCGCGTCCGAGGGGGCGCTCCCGGAATTGCGCGCCTTCGTCGAGAACGCTCTCGCCGAACTCGCCCCCGAACAGCGCGCCGACATTCTCGGCGGCACGGCGACCCGGATCTATCCCGGACTCGCCGGCTAGCTGCCGCCCCCTTCTCACCTGGACTCGGAGACAGTAATGAATCATGCAACGACGCATGTCCAGCGTTCGGCCGGACGTCTGTCGCGGCGCGGCTTTCTCGGTCTGGCCGCCGGGGTGGGCGCGGCGGGGCTCCTGGCGGGGTGCGGCAGTGATCCCAACACCATCGCGATCATCAACACCTCCGCCACCGCGGCCGTCGCGCTGAACCAATTGCTCAGCGACGGAAAGTATTTCGACAAGCTCGGGGTCAAGACGAAGATCTCCAACGTCAGCTCCGGCAACCAGGTTCTCGCCGCGGTCGCGTCGGGATCCTCGGACCTGACCATGACCAGCGGGCTGATCGGCATCCTGCCCGGGATCGAGAAGGGAATGCGCCTGAAGGTCGTCGGCGGCACGCAGGTCGTGTCCACCAGCGCCCTGTTCAGCGCCGATCCGAAGATCACCTCCGCCCGCGATCTCGGCGGCAAGACGCTGGGCGTGGGCGCGGTCGGGTCGGAGCTGTACGCCGTATTCGCCGCGCTGCTGGCCAAGTACGGGATCCCCAAGGACAGTGCCACCTTCCGCAATGTCGGCAGCAGCGCGGATTCGCTGAAGGCGGCCCTGGCCGGGCAGGTCGACTGCGGATACGGGCAGGTCGGCAACAAGGCGCTCGCGGAGAAGAAGAACACCCGGATGATCGCCACGGTGAACGAGGAACTTCCGCTGTGGATGAACAACGCGGCGGTGGCTTCGACGCAGGCGATCTCCAGGAAACGCGCTGCACTGGTGAAGGTGCTGGCCGCGTACGCGCAGTTGTTCGGTTACCTGGGGACTCCCGAATCCAAGGACCCGTATGTGCGGGCGTACGTGGGCGCCGGGGGCTCGGCGGCCGAGGGTGAACTGGAATGGCAGTTCATCAACCAGAACGCGTGCTATTCGCCGACACTCGAATTCCCCGAGAAGAAGGCGGAATTCATCCAGCAACAGAACATCGCGAGCGGCACTCAGAAGAAGTTGCTCGAGTACGGCAGCTACACCGACCTGTCACTGCGCACCGAGGCGCTGGCCCTGGCGAAGAAATAAGCGCACGCAGGCGGGCGGGGGGGGGGGGAGAAGAGAAGGCCACCCAACACCCACGCTCCTTACAAC
>CBJNFW010000166.1:0-18918 GCA_966435935.1 uncultured Nocardia sp. | reverse complement strand
GGCGCACACCGTCGGCGGCCCCATCCGCGGCGGCTCGGCGGTGGTGCTGGACCGGACCCTGCAAACGGGGCCCAAGGACACCGCCGGCGAGTTGTACCTGGCCGGGCCGGGCCTGGCCCGGGGATACAGCCATCTGTTCGCGGAGACCGCCGCGCGGTTCGTCGCCGATCCGTACGGCGACGCCGGCGAGCGGATGTACCGCACCGGCGATATCGCGCGGTGGAGCGGCGAGGATTCGGAAATCGCGCTGGAACTGTTGGGGCGCAGCGACTTTCAGGTCAAGATACGCGGCTATCGGATCGAGCCCAGCGAGATCGACGACACCCTCACCACGCACGCGGACGTCGACCAGTCCGTCACGGTGCCGGTGCCGAACAACGTCGGCACGACCGTGCTGGCCTCGTACGTCGTCCCGGTCGAGGGCCGCCGGATCGATATCGTCGAGCTGCAGCGCTTCGCCCGCGAATCCCTTCCGCCGCATATGGTTCCGGCAGTGCTGTGCCCGTTGGACGCCCTTCCGGTGAACGCGTTCGGCAAACTCGACCGCAAGGCCCTGCCCGCACCGGAATTCGGGGCCGCGCCGCAGGGGCGCGCACCGGCCACTCCCCGGGAGAAGGCGCTGGCGGAGCTGTTCGCCGAGGTGCTCGGTGTGCCGAGAGTCGGTGCGGACGACAGTTTCTTCGCTCTGGGCGGTGACAGCATTCTGTCCATCCGGCTGGTGGCGCGCGCGAAGACGATGGGCCTGAGCTTCTCCACCCAGGATGTGTTCGCGCACAAGACCGTTGCGGGTCTGGCTGCCACCGCGGCCGAGGTGGGCGATACTCCCGTGCTGGCCGAGTTGTCCGGTGCCGGCGTCGGGTCGATGCCGCTGTCCCCGATCGTGCGCGCCATGATCGCCCGTGGGCATTACGACCGATTCGCGCAGGCCGCGCTGGTGCAGCTGCCCGGGGACGTCGACCGACCGGGCCTGGTGCGCGCGCTGCGGGCCCTGCTCGACCGGCACGACATGCTGCGCGCCGTGCTGCGGGGCGCGCAGTCGCCCGACGGTTTCGTCGAGGTACTCGGGCAAGGGGCGGTCGACGCCGACGCCGCGCTCGCGGAGGTGCGGCTCGAGCACCGCGACGCCGACGAGGTCGACCGGCAGCTGCAACAGGCAGCCGATCGCCTGGATCCGGCCGAAGGCGTTCTGGTGCAAGCGGTATGGCTGCAGGACGTCGACGGTTCCCGGCCCGATCTGTTGTGGCTGGTGATCCATCACCTCGCGGTCGACGCGGTCTCGTGGCGCATTCTGCTCGCCGACCTGGCGCAGGCCTGGTCGCAGGCCGCCGACGGCGGCGAATCGCAACTCGCCCCGGCGACCACCTCGTTCCGCCGCTGGGCGCACGGCCTGGTCGAGCAGGCGCCGAACCGCCGGTCCGCTGAGCTCGAGATGTGGAAAGACATTCTGGGACAGGGGGATCGGTTGCTCGGGTCGCGCCCGCTCGACCCGGGCCTGGACCTCGGCGCCACCTCGGACCGGGTGCATCAGCGCGTTCCGGCCGAGGTCGCCGACGCCGTGCTCACCACCATTCCGGAACGTTTTCACTGCGGCGCCAACGAGCCGCTGCTGACCGCGCTGCTGCTGGCCCTGGGTGCGTGGCGACGGCGGCACGGTACGGCGGTCGCGGACGAGCTGATCTCGCTCGAGGGCCACGGCCGCGAGGAGAACGCCGTCCCCGGCGCGGATCTCGGCGCGACGGTGGGCTGGTTCACCAGCCGCTACCCGCTGCGGATCGGTCTCGCCGATATCGACCTCGACGACGCGCTGGCGGGCGGTGCGGCCGCGGGGCTGGCACTGCGGCAGGTCAAGGAGCAACTGCGCGCGGTGCCCGACCACGGCATCGGCTTCGATATGCTGCGCTACCTCGATCCCGAGGGGGCCGCCGAACTCGCGGGCCTGCCCGAACCGCAGATCAGCTTCAACTATCTGGGACGGGTCGGTACCGCGGAACTCTCCGGACCATGGACGCCCACAACGGAATTCACCGCCCTCACCGGCACCAGCGATCCGGCGATGGCGCTGTCCGCGGCACTGGATGTCAACGCGATCGCCGAGCCGGGGCCCGACGGACTCCAGCTCGACGCGACCTGGGATTTCGCCTCGCGGATTCTGCGTGAGGAGCAGGTCGCCGAACTCGCCGGGCTGTGGGCGCAGGCGCTGAGCGGACTCGCCGAACACGCGCGCACGGCTACCGCGCAGGTCTTCACGCCGTCGGACTTCGCGCTGGTCGAGGTGTCCCAGAGCGATATCGACGGCTGGCTGCGCGAATACCCGGCGATGACCGATGTGTGGCCGCTGACGGCGTTGCAGGCGGGGCTGCTGTTCCACACGGTCTACGCCGACGACGATGACGACGGCTACATCGTGCAGGCGGCGCTGACGTTCACCGGGACGGTGGACGGCGAGCGGATGCACCGCGCGGCGCAGATGCTCGTCGACCGGCACGACAGCCTGCGCACAGCATTCGTGGAGAGCGCCGCGGGGCCGCGGCAGATCGTCTCGGGCGATGTCGCGGTCGCCTGGGGTGCGAGCAGCGTCGCCGAGGTCGCCGACGCCGATGCGCGTTCCGATGCGCTCGATCGCCTCGCGGCCGCGCAGGCGGCGGCGTTCGACCCCGCCCGGCCGCCGCTGATCCGTTTCCACCTGGTGCGCACCGGCGCGGATTCGTACCGGCTGATCGTCACGAACCACCACCTCGTGCTGGACGGCTGGTCGATGCCGCTGCTGATCCACGAGCTGCTCGCGCTGTACGTATCCGATTGCGACACCGCCGCGCTCGCGCCGCCCCGCTCGTACCGGGAGTACCTGCGGTGGCTGGGGGCGCGCGACCACGAGGCCACCGTGGCCGCGTGGCAGCGGATGCTCGCCGGAGTCGACAGTCCGACGCGAATCACCACCGGCGCGGACCCGGCCGGAACCGTGCGCAACGGCGAGGTCGCCCTCGATCTGGACGCCGCGACCAGCGCCGCGATCGGTGATCTGGGCCGCTCGCACGGCGTCACCGCGAATACGTCGTTGCAGGTGGCGTGGGCCTTGCTGGTCGCGCTCGCGACCGGACGGTCCGATGTGGTGTTCGGCAACACCGTCTCCCAGCGTCCGCCGGAGATCCCGGAGATCGACCGCATGGTCGGTCTGCTGGTCAACACGCTACCCGTGCGCGTGCGGCTCGATCCGGGCGAAACGATCGCCGAACTGCTCGCGCGCGTGCAATCCGAACAGGCTGCGATGGTGGAACATTCGCACATCGGCCTGGCGGAGCTGCAACGGATCACCGGGATCGCGGACATGTTCGACACCGCGACGGTGCTCGAGTCCTACCCGGTCGACCAGGATCTGTTGACGCGCAACCTCGGTGCCGCGGGCCTGCGCCTGGTCGATATCGACGCACACGACGCCACGCCGTATCCGCTGAGCCTGCAGGTGACCCCGCCGCGGCCCGGCGGCGCGGACGATGGCGCGTCCGGAACCTACACGGTCGCACTGAAATTCGCCCTCGACCGGTTCGACCAGGACCAAGCGCGGGCACTGCTGGACCGTTTCGAGCTGCTGCTCACCCAGATCGTCGCCGACCCGGATCGGAAGGTCGCCACGCTCTCCTCCGGCGCGGAGTCCGAACTCGCGGAGCTGGTTTCGGCTCGTGGCGCCGAGCCGGTCGCCGACGCGGTGCTGCGTGAGATCCTGTGGGACACCGCGCGACGGTACCCGGACGCGGTGGCCGTACGATCCGGCGCGACCACTTGGAGCTATCGGGAACTCGCCCGGCGCGCGGACGCGGTGGCGCGGTGGCTGACCGAGCGCGGCGCTCGCGCCGAATCGATTGTCGCACTGGCTGTTCCCCGTTCGGCCGAACTGGCCGTCGCGATCTGGGCGGTGGCCCGCACCGGCGCCGCGTTCCTGCCGCTGGATCCCGGCAATCCCACCGCGCGCACCGCGGAGTTGCTGTCCGATACCCGAACCTGTGCCGGACTAACGACAAGCGCTGTGGCACAGGGCCTTCCGAATACCGTCGATTGGCTGGCGCTGGACGCCGAGGCCGAGCCGGTGCACGCATCCGGCACACCGCCGGCGACCGGGGAGGTGCGCGCCGACAACGCGGCGTACGTGATCTACACGTCCGGATCGACCGGTAAGCCCAAGGCCGTGCAGCTGGCCAATCGAGGTCTGGCCGATCTCGTCGCGGCGCAGGCCGAGGCGTTCGCGGCGGGCCCCGACGCGGCGGTGCTGCAGGTCGCGTCGCCGGGATTCGACGCCTGTGTGTCGGAGGTGCTGCTGGCACACAGCAGCGGCGCATGTCTGGTGGTGGCCCCGCCGGAGGTGTACGGCGGCGTCGACCTCGAGGAATTGATTCGCGCGCAACAGGTTTCCCACGCGATCCTGACGCCGTCCGTGCTCAACACCATGGACCCGTCCCGGATCCCGTCGTTGACGACACTGGCGGTCGTCGGCGAGGCGACCGGGCCGGACACCGTGACCCGGTGGGCGTCCGGGCGGCGGCTGATGAATCACTACGGGCCGACCGAAAGCACCATCTGGGCAACGGGTTCGGATGCTCTGCTGCCCGGCGAGCCGGTGACGATCGGCGGTCCGATCCGCGGTATGTCCGCGCTGGTCCTGGACATGTGGCTCCGGCCGGTGCCGATCGGGGTCGCCGGGGAGCTCTACCTCGGTGGGCCCGGGCTGGCGCGCGGCTACGTCGATCGCCCCGGTGTGACCGCCGCGCGGTTCGTCGCGGATCCGAGGTCGGCCACCGGCGAGCGGATCTACCGCACCGGTGATTCCGTGCGCTGGGTCCGCGATCGCACCGGACTGGCCCTGGAATACCTGGGCCGCTGCGATCAGCAGGTCAAGATCCACGGACTGCGGATCGAACCCGGCGAGATCGATGCCCACGTGGCCCGGTATCCGGATGTGGCGAGCGTCGCGACCGTCGTCGCGGAAGGGCCTGCGGGCGAACCGGTTCTGGTCTGCTACGTCGTCTCCGCGTCGGCGGCCGGGGTGGATATCCCGGCGCTGACCCACGATCTCGCGAGCACCCTGCCCCGGTACATGAACCCCGCCGCGATCGTGCAACTGGACCGGATGCCGCGCACGCCGACCGGAAAGATCGACCGGAACGCGTTGCGGCAGCGTGCCTTCGGCCCAGCCGTCGCGGGCGGCCGGGCGCCGTCCACGCCGGCGGAGCTGGTCATCGCGAAACTCTTCGCCGACGTACTGCGCCTGGACGCCGTCTCCGCGGACAGCAACTTCTTCGCGCTCGGCGGGGACAGCATCGTGTCGATGCGGATGGTGGCGCTGGCCAGATCCGCCGGGCTGCACCTCACCCCGCGAGATGTGTTCGAGGCCAAGACCGTCGCGGCCCTCGCCGCGGTGGCGAACGGCGCGCGGGCCACCGGCGAAGCGGACCGTGCCCCGCTCGTCGAACTCGGCCGAGAGGATATCGATCGGCTCGAGCGGGACTATCACGACCTGTCCGAGATCTGGTCGTTGTCGCCCATGCAGTCCGGTGTGCACTTCCACTCGACCTACGATCCGGACGCCGAGGACAACTACACGGTCCAGACCTCGATCGGATTCTCGGGCGAGGTCGACGCCGAACGCCTGCGCCGCGCCGCGCAGGCCGTGGTCGACCGGCACGACATCCTGCGGGCCGCCTTCGTGGAGACCTCCGCCGGGACGTGCCAGGTCGTGCTGAACCACGCCGAGGTCCCGTTCCGGGACATCGATCTGACCGATGACGACGAGGTGGGCTCGGCGGAGGACATCGCCGCGGCGGACGAGGCGGCGGGGTTCGACCTGTCGGTCGCACCGCTGGTGCGGTTCACGCTGATTCGCCTGGCTCCCGGGTCCTTCCGGCTGCTCGTCACGAATCACCATGTCATCCTCGACGGTTGGTCGATGCCGCTGCTGATGCGAGAGTTGCTGGACTACTACGGATCTCCCGCGCACATCGGCACCGCCGGGCCCGCGCCGTCCTATCGCGACTATCTGGCCTGGTTGCGCAGACAGGACAGCTCTGTCGCCAAAGCCGCTTGGGCACAGGCCTTCTCCGATGTCGACTCGCCCACCCGGGTGTCGCGCGGATCCGGGGCGGCGGGCTCGATCTCGGCCGGCGAGGTCGAGGCCGAGCTGGCGGCGGATCTGTTCGAGGAACTCCGATCGGCCGCCGCGGACGCGGAGGTCACGGTCAACACCGTCGTCTCGGCGGCCTGGGCGCTGAATCTGCGCGTTCTGACCGGTGAGACCGATGTGATCTTCGGCGCCTCGGTCTCGGGCAGGCCCGCGGAGTTGCCGCAGGTCGAACAGACCCTCGGCATGTTCCTCAATACGATTCCGGTGCGGGTCCAGCTCGCGCCGGCGATGACGGTGCGCGAGTTGCTGACCGGCATCCAGGCTGGTCAGGCCCGCATGCTGGATCACCACCACATCGGCCTGCCCGAGATCCACCGCAGCGTCGGGCTGCCCGACCTCTTCGACACCGCGATAACCTTCCAGTCGTTCCCGGTCGACCGGACCGCGCTGCAGCAATTGGTCGACGCGGCCGGGCTGCGGGTGGACGAACTCGGCGGCGTGGACGCCACGCCGTACCCGCTGAGCCTGGTCGTGGAACCGGCCCAGGACGAGCAGGGTGCGCCGCGCGGACTGCGGATCGTGCTGCGCTTCCACGATCGGGAGTTCGACACCGACTCGGCGCGCCGCATTCTCGACCGCACGGTCGCGCTGCTGAGCCGGATCACCGCGAACGTCGCCGCCCGGCTCGGTGAGCTGACCCTCGACGAGGAGTCGGTGCCGTCCTCGCCGATGCTGGTGGCCGGCCCCACGATTCCGATCACGCTGGACCGGATACTCGCCGCCTCCGTGACCGACGACCCCGACGCGGTCGCGATGCGCTACGGCACCGAGGTCTGGACGTACCGGCAGCTCGACGAACGTTCCACCCGGCTGGCCCGAAACCTGTTGCGGCACGGGGCTCGTCGCGGTCGGATCGTCGCCGTGCTGCTGCCGCGGTCGCCCGCGGCCGTGCTGAGCCTGTGGGCGGTGGCCAAGACCGGCGCGGCATTCCTGCCGATCGACCCGACCCTGCCCGCCGAGCGGATCGAATTCCTGCTCGCGGATTCCGCTGCCACGCTCGGGATCACCGGCGAGGCCGGGCGGACCTCGCTGCCCCGCGCTGTCGACTGGCTGATCCTGGATCAGGAGCGGCCGCTCGGCGACGAGGTCGCGCCTGGAGCCGAGCCGATCACCGATGCCGAACGCGGCGAACCGATTCGGCCGGATCAGCTGGCCTGGGTGAGCTACACCTCGGGTTCGACCGGAATCCCCAAGGGCGTCCTGGTCACCCACCGCGGACTGGCCGATCTGATCGCGGCACAGCGGCGGATACTGTACGTCGGGCCGAGGTCCGTCGTTCTGCAGGTCGCCTCGCCCAGCTTCGACGCCTCGATCTTCGAACTGCTGATGGCGCACGGTTCGGGCGGGCGGCTGGTCGTCGCTCCCGCGGATGTGTACGCCGGTCCGGAGCTGGCCGAACTGCTGTCGCGCGAATATATTTCGCATGCCGTCGTCACGCCCTCTGCCCTGGCCACGGTCCCGTCCGACGGCCTGGGCGCACTGTGTGTGCTGGCGACGGCCGGTGAGGCGGTCGGCCCCGAACTGGTCGAGCGCTGGGCGCCGCATCGCACCATGGTCAACCTGTACGGACCGAGCGAGAGCACCATCTGGGCGACCGCCGGTGACGCGCTGGTTCCCGGCGCGCCGATCACGATCGGCAGGCCGGTCGGCCGGGCCGCGGCGATGGTGCTCGACACCTGGTTGCGGCCGGTGCCGCACGGTGTGGTGGGCGAGCTGTACCTGTCCGGCGCGGGACTGGCCGACGGGTACGTCGGCAGGAGCGGGCTCAGCGCCGCGCGGTTCGTCGCCTGCCCGTTCGCGAAGCCGGGCGAGCGCATGTACCGCACCGGCGATATGGTGCGGCGCACCGCCGACGGCGAACTGGAGTTCTTGGGCCGCAACGACTTCCAGGTGAAGGTGCGCGGCACTCGGGTCGAGCCCGGCGAGATCGACGCGGTCCTCGGCGCGCGTGCGGATGTGGCATATGCGGTGACGGTGCCGCGCAGCGACGGCGGGCGACCGGTGACGCTGGTGTCCTATGTCGTGCCCGCGGCCGGGGCCAGGGTTTCGGGTACGGAATTGCGTGCGGCACTGGCC
This sequence comes from uncultured Nocardia sp., assembly GCA_966435935.1. Taxonomy (GTDB): domain Bacteria; phylum Actinomycetota; class Actinomycetes; order Mycobacteriales; family Mycobacteriaceae; genus Nocardia. The sequence continues at coordinate 10,673 of CBJNFW010000166.1, read as the reverse complement.
GATACGCTGCCCCGATACCTGGTGCCGTCCGCGGTGCTGGTGCTGGACGAGGTGCCGCTGACCGCCAACGGCAAGCTCGATCGGGAGCGGCTGCCCGAACCCGTCAGCGTCGCAACGGAATTCCGGGCGCCGTCCTCAGCGGCCGAGGAATTGGTCGCCGATGCGTTCGAGCAGGTGCTCGACGTCGAGCGGGTGGGGGCCGACGACGACTTCTTCGCACTGGGCGGTGATTCGCTCAGCGCGGCGACCGTGGTGGCGCGCATCGGCGCGGCGCTGGACGCCCGCGTGCCGGTGCGATCGGTGTTCGAGGCCCCGACCGTGAGCGGATTGGCCGCTCTCGCAACGACACTGCGCGGCGCGGGCCGGCTGCCCCTGGTGGCCGGGGAACATCCGGACCCGGTGCCGCTGTCGCTGGCGCAGCAGCGGATGTGGTTCCTGAACCGCTTCGAGCCGGACTCGGCCGCCTACAACATTCCGGTGATGCTGCGGCTGTCGGGACAGCTGGACGTCGCGGCGCTGGCCGCCGCCCTGGCCGATGTGATGGCACGGCACGAGGTACTGCGCACGATCTATCCGGAATTCTCGGGTGAACCGCGGCAGGTCGTGCTCGACGAGCCCGGCGTGCCGGTGGAGAGGCTGCGAGTGCGGGCCGACGCGGTCGCCGGCACGGTGGGCGAGTTCGTGCGGCGCGGGTTCGATGTGACCGCGCGGATTCCGATGCGCGTGGGGCTGTTCCAGCTCGACGCCGAGAACGACGGCGACACAGCGGAATTCCTGCTGGTGCTGGTGGTGCACCATATCGCCGGGGACGGGCAGTCGATGGGCCCGCTCGCGCGCGATGTGATGACCGCCTACGCCGCCCGCATCGCCGGGCATGCGCCGCGATGGCAGCCGCTGCCGGTCCAGTACGCGGACTTCGCGTGGTGGCAGCGCCGGATGCTGGGCACCGCGGACGATGCGGGCTCGCTGATGTCCGAGCAGCTGGAATTCTGGCGTTCGACCCTCGCAGGCGCACCCGACCGGCTCGATCTGCCCGCCGATCGGCCCCGCCCGGCCGCGGCCTCCCTGTCGGGTGGCCGGGTACCGGTGCGGATCGACCCGAGGGTGCACGAGCGGCTGCTCGAACTGGCGCGCGCGCAAGGAACTTCGCTGTTCATGGTCGTGCACGCGGCGCTGGCCGCGGTCCTCGGCCGCCTGGGCGACACCGATGACATCGTGATCGGCACGCCGATCGCGGGACGCACCGAACCCGGCCTGGATGATCTGGTGGGCATGTTCGTCAACACGCTCGCCCTGCGGACCCGCGTCGATGGCGGCGAGCGGTTCACCGATCTGCTGATGCGCGCCCGGGAGACCGACCTGCGCGCGTTCGAGCACGCCGACGTCCCGTTCGAGCGGGTCGTGGAGGAGCTGAATCCGGAGCGCTCCGCGGCCCGCCACCCGCTGTTCCAGGTGGTCCTGGCCTTCCAGAACGTATCCACGGTCGACGTGGCGCTGCCCGGCGTGCGAATCTCGCGGGCCGAGGTGGACACCGGTGCCAGCCAGTTCGACCTGCAATTCATCCTCTCCGAGGATGCCGGTGACGCCGGTGCGGCACACGGGCTTTCGGGCATCCTGAGCTATGCCCGGGACCTGTTCGACGAGGCGACCGCGGCGGGCTTCGTCGCACGCCTCATGCGGGTGCTGGAGGCCGTCGCCGCCGATCCGGCCGTCGTGGTCGGCGATATCGACTGGCTCGACCCCGAGGAGCGCTCGCTGCTCACCTCACAGGTGGGAGCACGCCTCCCGGCCGCGCAACGGCCGCCGGAACTACTGACGGACCTGTTCGCCGCGGCCGTGCGGGACAACGGCGACGGTGTCGCCCTGATCTCGGGAACCACCGCGTTGACCTACACACAGCTCGACGAGCGAGCGAACCGCCTGGCGAGGTCCCTGATCGCCCGGGGCGCCGGACCGGAGAACCCGGTGCTGGTCGCGATACCGCGGTCGATCGAATCGGTCGTGTCCTGGTGGGCCGTGGTCCGGACGGGTGCTCCTTATGTGCCGGTCGACCCCGCTTATCCCGCCGGGCGCATCGCGCAGATCGTGACGGATTCCCGTGCGGCACTGGGCGTTACGGTATCCTCGGCGCGCGGCGCGATGTCCGGTTCGGTGGACTGGATCGTGCTCGACGACCCGGAGGTCGCCGCCCGGATCGACGCGTCGGTGAGCGGCCCGATCGGCGACGACGAGCGTGTTCGGCCGCTGCACGCGGCCAACCTGGCCTACGTGGTGTTCACCTCCGGATCGACCGGCGTACCCAAGGGCGTGGGCGTCACCCACTCGGGTACGGCCGATTTCGTCTCGGGGCTGCGCGGCGACCTCGAACCGGGCAGCGCGTCGCGGGTGCTGCACTTCGCCTCGCCGTCGTTCGATGCCTCGCTGCTCGAGATACTGCTGGCCGTCGGCAGGGGCGGGGCGCTGGTCGTGGCGCCGACCGGGATCTACGGCGGTGACGAGCTGACGCGATTCCTCGGAACACAGCGCATCACGCACGCGTTCCTGACTCCCGCCGCGCTCGCGTCGGTGGATCCGGCCGGGCTGGACGATCTGGCCGTGGTGATGTCCGGTGGTGACGAGGTACCGGCGGAGCTGGTGAACCGTTGGGCGCGAAGCGATCTCGCGCGTGCGCGGCAGTTCCACGTGCTCTACGGCCCGACCGAGGCCACGATGGTCGCCACGGCGACGAGTGCACTCGAACCGGGGGAGCGCCCGACGCTCGGCGGTCCGCTACCCGGTCTGCGGGTCCTGGTGCTGGACGCCCGGCTGCGGCCGGTGCCGGTCGGGGTGGCCGGGGAACTGTATCTCGCGGGCCCGGCGCTGGCGCGCGGATACCTGAACAAGACCGCGACGAGTGCGGCGCGGTTCGTGGCGCACCCGTTCGGGGAACCGGGAAGTCGCATGTACCGCACCGGCGATATGGTGCGCCGGAACTCCGAGGGGTCGCTGGAGTTCTTGGGCCGCAACGATTTCCAGGTGAAGCTTCGCGGCTACCGGGTCGAGCTCGGTGAGATCGACGCGGTGCTGCGGTCGCGCGCGGACCTGGCGTACGCGGTCACCATCTCGCGTGACGCGGGCCCCGGCTCGGCGATGCTGGTGTCCTACGTGGTGCCTGGTCACGGGGTGAGCGTCTCGGCCGAACAACTGCGCGCCGAGCTGTCCGAGGCGCTGCCGTCCTATCTGGTGCCCGCCGCGGTGATGATCCTCGACCGGATGCCGTTGTCCCCGAACGGAAAGATCGACCGGGCGGCCCTGCCCGAACCAGTGGTGCAGGCCAAGCGGTTCCGGGCGCCGTCCTCGGTGAGCGAGGAAGTCGTGGCGGGCGTTTTCGCCGAGGTCCTCGGTATCACCGGTCCGGTGGGCGCCGACGACGACTTCTTCGACCTGGGCGGCAACAGCCTCATCGCCACCCGTGTCGCCGCGCGTCTCGGCGCGGCGCTGGACGCGACCATTCCGGTGGCGATGGTCTTCGAGGCGCCGACCGTCGCACGACTGGCCGCGCGTGCCGAATCGCACGCCGACACCGGCCGGGTGGCGCTGACCGAACAGCAGCGTCCGCGGCGGATCCCGCTGTCCTACGCACAGCAGCGGATGTGGTTCCTGAACCGGCTCGAACCGGAGTCCGCGGCCTACAGCATCCCGATCGCGCTGCGGCTGTCCGGGCGGCTCGACCTGGACGCACTGCGCGCGGCCATCGAGGACGTGCTGAACCGGCACGAGGTGCTGCGGACCGTGTACCCGTACTCGGAGGGCGAACCGTCGCAGGTCGTCCTGCCCGTCGCGGCGGCCATCTCGCCGATCACCGTGGTCTCGATCGCGGAAACCGAACTGGCCGAATCGGTCTCGGCGTTCGCCGGTGCGGTGTTCGATGTGACGATCGAAACCCCGGTGCGGGCTCGGCTGTTCGAAGTGGGGCAGGACGAGTCGGTTCTCGTGGTCGTGCTGCACCACATCTGCTGTGACGGATCCTCGCTGGTTCCGCTGGCGCGGGACACGATGACCGCGTACGCGGAACGGACGCGCGGGCACGCCCCGGGCTGGTCGCCGCTGCCGGTCCAGTACGCCGACTACGCGATCTGGCAGCGGCAGGTGCTCGGTTCCGAGGACGATCCCGGTTCGCTGCTGAGCGCCCAGATCAAGCAGTGGACAACCGAATTGGCGGACCTGCCCGCGCTGCTGGAACTGCCGACCGACCGGCCGCGCCCGCCCGTGCAGTCCTACGCGGGCGCGAGTGTGCCGATCGACCTGCCCGCCGATCTGCACGCGAGGTTGCAGGCGGTGGCGCGAGCGCACAACACGACGCTGTTCATGATCTTCCACGCCGCGCTCGCGGCCACGCTGGGCCGGTTGGCCGATACCGACGACGTCGCGATCGGCACCCCGTACGCGGGCCGCGGCGAACCCGAACTGGACGATCTGGTCGGAATGTTCGTCAACACCCTGGTGCTGCGAACGCGGCTGAACCCGGAGATGACGTTCACCCGGTTGCTCGAACACGTGCGGGAGACCGATCTGGCCGCGTTCGGCCGGTCCGACGTGCCGTTCGAGCGGTTGGTGCAGGTGCTCAACCCGGTCCGTTCGCACGCCCATCATCCGCTGTTCCAGGTGATGCTGGCGTTCCAGAACCTGGCCACCGCGGAGTTCGAACTGCCGGGGCTGTCGGTGTCGACGCTCGAGGCCGATACCGATGTCTCGCTGTTCGATCTGCAGTTCACCGTGTCGGACTCGTACGATCCGGACGGCGCTCCGGCCGGTATCAACGGTGCGGTGACCTACGCGACCGACCTGTTCGACGCCACCACGGTGACGGCGCTGGTGGACCGGCTGCTGCGGATCCTCGACGCCGTGGCCGCGGATCCGGCGCAGCCGGTGTACGAGGTGGAGCTGCTCGCCCGCGAGGAACGCGAAGCCGTACTGGCACAGTGGAATTCGACGAAAATGGTACTCGCGCCGGAGGAGACGCTGGCTTCGGCCTTCACCGAGGCGGCCCGGACGTACCCGGATCGGACCGCGGTGATCTCCGGTGAGCAGTCGCTGACATACGCCGAATTCGCCGCCCGCGTGCATCGCCTGGCGCGCTGGCTGATCTCTCGCGGCGTGCGTCCGGAATCGTTGGTGGCGTTGCGGATGCGGCGCTCGCTGGACCAGGTCACCGCGGTGTACGCGGTGCACGCCGCCGGTGGCGGATACGTCCCGGTGGATCCGGACCTGCCGGACGATCGCATCGCGTACATGCTCTCGACCGCCGCACCCGTGCTCGAGCTGTCCGGTCTCGACGGGATCGACCTGTCCGGATTCGATGACGCGCCGGTCACCGACGCCGATCGGATCGCACCGCTGCGACCGCACAACCTCGCCTACGTGCTGTTCACCTCGGGATCTACCGGACGGCCGAAGGGCGTCGCGGTATCCCATGGTTCGGCGGTGAACCAGGTGCGGTGGCTGTGTGCGGCCTACGACCTGAACCCGTCGGATGTAGTGCTGCAGAAGACCCCGGCGACGTTCGATGTCTCGGTCTGGGAGTTGTTCGCGACGCTGATGGTCGGCGCGCGGATGGTGATCGCGCGGGCCGACGGGCACGGCGATCCCGATTATCTCGCCGAAACGATTGCCGCCCAAGGGGTTACGATCACCTCGTTCGTGCCTTCGATGCTGGCGGCGTTCGCGGACGCGGCACCGGCTCAGCCTCTCGGGTCGCTGCGCGCGATACTCGTGGGCGGTGAGGCGTTCGGCGCGGAGATGGTGGCCGCGGTCCGGCGGATCATGCCCGAGGTCGAGTTGGACAACCTGTACGGACCGACCGAATCCACCGTCCACGTGACCGCGCATCGAGTGACCGAGGCCGACGTCGGGAGCATGCCGATGGGAACCCCGGTGTGGAACGCGCGGGCATACGTCCTCGACTCGCGGTTGCACCCGGTGCCGCCGGGTGTCGCCGGTGAGCTGTATCTGGCGGGAACCCAGATCGCCCGCGGCTATCAGTCGCGTCCGGGTCTGACCGCGGAGCGCTTCGTGCCCGACCCGTACGGCACGGGCGGGCGGCTGTACCGCACCGGCGACGTGGTGCGGTGGCGCCGCGACGGCGAGCTGGAGTACCTGGGCCGCTCCGATTTCCAGGTCAAGCTGCGCGGTCTGCGGATCGAACTCGGCGAGATCGAGGCGGTGCTCGCGGAGTACCCCGGCATCACGCGGGCGGTCGCGGCGGTGCATTCCAACGGCTCCGGAGACCGCCTCGTCGGGTATGTCCTGCCTGCCGCGGGCAGTGCGGTGGATACCGCCGCGGTCCTGGCGCACGCGGCGAGCGAGCTGCCCGGGTACATGGTGCCCAGTACGCTCACGACGCTGGATACGTTGCCGCTCACCGCATCCGGGAAACTGGACCGTTCGCGGCTACCGGACCCGGTCTTCGAGGTGGGCGAGTTCCGGGAGCCGTCCACGTGGCTGGAAGGGGTGGTCGCGCGCACCTTCGAACAGGTGCTCGGTACGGACCGGGTGGGCGCCGACGACGATTTCTACGCACTCGGCGGCAATTCGCTGCGGTCGGTGCAGGTCGTCACCGAGTTGAAGAAGGAACTGGACTACGAGTTCCCGATCAGCTGGATGCTGTCGGATCCCAGGCCGGCCGATCTGGCCCGGCGCCTGGAATCCGCGATGCGTTCCGGGGGAGCGGCCGCGGCCGCGTCCGGATTCGATGTGCTGCTGCCGATTCGGACGAGCGGTTCCCGGCCTCCGCTGTTCTGCATCCACCCCGCCTCGGGCCTGTCGTGGTGCTATCACACACTCGATGAACACCTCTCCGCCGGCCGGCCGATCTACGGTATCCAGGCGCCGCAGATCGGTGGCGAGGTCCCCGGCCCCAGAACGATCGAGGACATCGCCCGCCGCTACGCCGAGGAGATCCGAGCGGTCCAGCCGCACGGTCCCTACCATCTCCTGGGCTGGTCGCTGGGTGGTCTGATCGCCCACGCCGTCGCCGCCGAAATGCGTTCTGCCGGCGAGCAAGTCGCACTTCTGGCCGTGCTGGACGCCGAAGCGGACGGCATCGACGAGGAGTCGGTCTCGACCGTCATGGCCGGTGAGCTGGTCAGCAATCTCGGCCCGGTGCTGGGCATCGATTTCGTACGCTCCGATGCGACGGCCGAGGAGGCCGCGGATCTGATCCGCGAGCATCTGGGCGACGGTCTGGGCATCGACGCGGCCATGATCGAACGCCTCACCGACGCCTACAACCTGTCGATCCGAGCGGCGAGCCGGTGGCAGCCGCCGGTCGTGGACAGCGACATGCTCTATTTCACCGCCACGCGTGACCGGCGGCCCGAGGCGACCGGTCACCGGGGGTGGGCGCATCTGATCAGCGGAACCATCACCAACACCGATATCGATGCCACTCACCTGGCGATGACCGAACCGGGGGCGATCGCCCAGATCGCCCGGGTCATCAACGCACGACTGGATCAGTGAGGCCCAGGACGAGCCGATCCGCGCGGGCAGCGCTGCCGGACGCCGGGAGTCGCGGCGCCGGACCGGCTCGGCCGTGGTCGCGGAGCCGGCCGGCATGCGCCGAGCCTCGTCCGGCACCCGCGCGTGATCGGGTGCCGGGGCGGCGCTGGTATCAGCGCGCGGCCGGCGGCCGCGTCGGCTGCGCCGGAAGGCCGACGGTGGCCTTCACCGGCAGCGGGGCGGTGATACCCACGATCGTGCCGATCGACGCTCCGATCGCCGCGCCGAGTACGGCCGCGGGTGCGGCGACGACGGCCGCGCCGACCGCCGCGCCGAGTAACGGGCCGACGACCATCCCCGTGGGCAGGAACGGAATTCCGGCGATCAGTCCGACGACCGCACCGGCCATCGCGGCCGGAATCACCAGTGGCGCGCTCAGTCCGGTGGCGATGCCCGCGCCGATCGCAGCGCCGACGCCCGCGTCCACGACGGTGGCGCTGCATCGCGCGGGACTCGCCGGGAGGTAACCGCAGAAAGTCTGGACCGGTCGCGTCGGATCCGGCGTGACCGCGGCCGGTGCGGGCGGGGTCATCGCATCGGTCACGAGCGGAATGACGGTGGCTTTATTGCCGATTCGGGTGCCCTGCGCCGTTCTGGTGATCGAGGAAACGATATCCGGCAGGGTGATCGCCGGCGCGACATTCGGCAGCGCGATCGGCAGTGTCATCTTCGGCAGTGTGATCGCTGGCGATATTTCCGGTACCGCGGTCGGTGGCGTGAAATTCGGGATCGTGATCCGGGGTGCGATATTCGGCGCCTGGACGCGCGGCGCGGAATTCAGCGGCGCGGCTTGCGGACTCGCGTCCCACGCTGTCACCGCGGGGGTGCCGTTATGTGCCGCCACCGCCGGGGTTGTATTCGGGGACGGCACCGCCGCAGCGAAATTCGGCGATGCCTTCCGCGGAATGAATTTCGGTGACGCGTGCCGGGACGTGATGTCCGGCAACGTATTCGGGGGCACGATACGGGACAGCGCGTCCGGGGGCACGATCGCGCCCAATTGCTGTGCGAGTGGGGCGAGTTCGCTCGGCAGCGACGCGAGGTTCCAACCCTGTCCGACCTGCGGGAGCGGCGATGAGAGTGTTGCGACGGGCGCCTGTGCGGGCGCTCGCGCGGGTTCGGCGGGCGAAGCACCGGCCTGTCCGGTTCCGAGGGCGACCGCGAGCGGCACCATGCTCGCGGCCAATATCAGGCCCGATACCCGCCGAAGATCAGTTTCCGACATTCCACACCTCCTGGGCGCGACGTCTTCCTGTTTATCTTCTCGTTTTCCCGACCTCGAATATCACGTGCGTTCTGGTCGCAGAGTTTAGGCGGTGGTGCCGCGGGCCGGACCTCGAATTGTGCGAATTGCGTTCCGGCGTGTTTCGGTCCCCGGTCAGACGAGCAGGCCGCCGCCGTCCACGGTGAGAATGCCGCCCGTGGCGTATTCCTGTTCCATCAGGTGCACATAGCTGCGGGCCAAGTCTTCCGGCGCGCCGACCCGCCCGACCGGCAATGCGCCGCCGTGCGTGCGGAACAACTCCTCCCGCACGTCCGCGGGGAACTCCCGCCAGAGTTCGGTCCGCACCAGCCCGGGCCGAACGACGTTCACCCGGATCGGCGCCAGCTCCACGGCCAGCGCCCGGCCCAGCGCCTCGATCGCCCCCAGGATGCTCGCCGAGACCGTCCAGCCCGGCATCGGCCGCTGCACCGCGCTGCCGCTGGACAGTACGATCGAGCCGCCGGTATTGATATGTGGCACAGCGTATTTCACGCTCGTGTAGGCGCCCCAGAAGCGGGTCTGGAAGAACCGCTGCGCGGTATCGATCGCCACGTCCTGCAACGGGAACAGCGCCAGCGACTCGCCCGCGGTGTAGACGAGGTGATCGAACGCGCCCAGGCGGGCGAACAGCGCCTCGATCTCGGACTCGCGGGTCAGGTCGACGGTTTCGCCTTGCGCGTCGGCAGCCAGCTGGGTCAGGGCCTTGGCGACATTGTCCGGGTTGCTGGACACCACCACGACCCGTGCGCCCGCCGCGGCCGCCGCCTGCGCGGTGGCCAGGCCGATACCGGCGGTGCCGCCCAGGAGTACGACACGCTTGTCTTCGAGAGTCATCTCGTAGGTCTTCTTTCTCTTGCGCGGTTGGACATCTTCACGATGCCGCTGGTCGGAAGGGGTGTCCAAGACCTCTTTCGGCGTCGGCGATACCCTGAAGGCATTGCCGGACAACGGAGGTCGCCATGGATCTGGATCTGCGCAAGCTGCGGTACTTCGTGGCCGTCGCCGACCGGTTGCATTTCGGGCGGGCCGCCGAGGACCTGCACATCGCTCAGCCCGTGCTGAGCCGGCAGATTCGCGCGCTGGAACACGATCTCGGCGCATCGCTGTTCGCCAGGGACAGTCACGGCGTGACGCTGACCGTCGCGGGCACGCAATTGCTCGCCGATGCCCGGCCGCTGCTGGCATCCGCGCACGCGGCCCGGCGCCGAGTTGCGGTGGCCGCGAGGGAAAGTCGTCGCCTGGTGGTCGGATTCCGGATGGGCATCGTGGTCACCCACGCCGTGCGCGCCTTCAACGTCGCGCATCCGGACGTGATCGTCGACGTGCAGCGCTTGGAGTGGGACGATCAGGCCGCGATGCTGCTCGACGGCCGGGTCGACGTCGCCTATGTGCGCCTGCCGATCGAGGAGACCGGCCTGCGGGTGACGCCGCTGTTCACCGAACCGCGCGTGGTGGTGTTGCCGGCCGACCACCGCCTGGCCGGCAAGGCCGAGGTGTGCGAGGCGGATCTGGCCGGTGAGCCGCTGATCTGGCACGTCGACCCGCATACCCAGCCGACCCGGCACCCGCATCCCACCACCGGCCATTTCGTGCGGGGCGTGGAGGAGAAATTGGAGCACGTCGCGGCCGGCCGAGGCATTTCGTTTCTACCGCGCTCGGCCACTGCTTTTTATTCGCGGCCCGACATCAGCTACGTCCCCATTCCCGAACTGGCCCCCGATCAGGTCTGCCTGGCCGTACCGGAATCCCGCGAATCCCCATTGGTCGACGCTTTTCTCGCGGCGGGGTGGGGGGGGGGGGGGGGGAAAACGACGGAAAGAGGGGAGGGGGGAGAGGGGTGGGGATTCGCAGGGTGGCGTGGGAAGAATTC
>CBJNFW010000165.1:0-19089 GCA_966435935.1 uncultured Nocardia sp. | reverse complement strand
GAACAGCGTGGCGGCGAATTCCTCGCCGAGATGACCCGACTGGCCGCCCGCGAGGGTGGTGCGGGCGCGGGGCGGGCACGGGATCTGGTCGAGGACTATCTGTCCGGAGACGAGGCCCGGTGGACCGGTCTGCGGGCCGGACTGGCCTGTCCGGAGGTCGTCCATCTGGCCGCGGGCTACCCGTCGCCGTATCCGGCCGACGCCGACGACGCGATCGCCCGCGCGCAGCGCTGGCGCGCGGTGGTGTCCAGCGATATGCCCGCCGCGGCTCGCCGTGCCGCGCTGCGCGCGCACCACGGCTACGTCCGGTTGTTCGAGCGGATGAGCAGTGCCGGACTCTGACCCGCCCGCAGGTTCGGCCACCGTCTCGCTCTCCCCGGAAGTGCAGGCGGTGCTCGCACGCTGGAATCCGCAGGGCGCGGCATTGTTGCGGGCCGCGACCGGCCCCGAGACGGACGGGGCCGGTCCTGTGCTGCCCGCCGCCGAGGCGGTCGCGCTGATCGGTCCGGCCGACGCCGGCACCCTGCTGCTGCGCACCGAACTTGCCCGCTTCGAACCGCGCATCGACCTCACCGATCCGATGGCTGATGCCGGCGCCGCGCCCGCGGTGGCACTACTGCTGCTAGACGCGGGCGCCGCACTCGGCGCGAGCACCCTGAACACGGTGTCCCGGCTGCGAGCGGGCGGGACTCGAGTCCTGTTCGCCATGAACAACATTCACGCCCATCCGGACTGGCGGGCGGTCCTGGACCGCAACACCGCCCTGCTGACTCCGGTGCTCGGCGGCGATCCGGCCGTGGTGCCGGTCTCGGCCCGCCTGTCGGCGGCCGCGCGCCAATCCGGTGACGCCGCGCTGCTGGACCGGTCCGGCCTCGCCGTGCTGCATGCCCGGCTGACCGCGGCGGCCGGCGCCGACAGCGGACCGGACCGTCTGGCCGCGGTCCTGGACCGGGTGCTGGCCGACACCCGCCAGCGCATCGCCGGCCAGTCCGCCGAGCTGAACTCCGGCGCCGAGATGGCCCGCCTGCGTGAGGAACGCGCGACGCTGCTGGCCGCGCGGGACGGCGGCCGGGCCCAGGCGATGTCCGCACTGCGCAACCGCGTGCATCTGGCCCGGATGGATCTGCTGCACGAGGTCGGCGCCCGCATCCGCGCGCTGAACGCCACCGCCAGATCCGAGCTCGACCGCCTCGGCCGCCGCGCCACCAAGACCTACCCGGCCGAGCTGCAGCAGGCGGTGAACCAGCTGACCGGCGAGCTCGACGCCGCCCTCGCGCACCGGCTCGAGGATCTGTCCCGGCAGCTCGAGGCGGCGACCGGGCCCACACCCGATGCGCCCGCCCGGCCGCCGGTGGCCCGCACCGACCCGCCGCCGCGGCTGGGCCCCGATCCCGAACCCCGGCACCGGGGCGTGGAAGACCATCTGATGATCGCGCTGGGCGCGTCCGGTGGATTCGGCCTGGGGCGTCTGGCGGTCGCGCCGTTGACGCTGGTCCCGGCATTGAACTACGCGACCATCCCGGTCACCCTGCTACTCGGCGCGGCCGTCGCCTATTGGGTGGTGCGCGCCCGCGGCCATATCGCCGATCGAGCGCATATGCGTCAATGGGTCTCCGACGCTCTGGTGAACGTCAAGGCCCAACTCGAACAGCGGGTGTCGACCGCACTGGTCGAAGCCGAATCGCAACTCACCGATCAGGCGGTCCGCGCGACGACCGCGCGCGTGGTCGAAACCGATCGCCGCATCGCGGAATTGGAGTCGCGAGTGCGAGAGCTGAATTCTCGCCGGCCCGCACAACTGGCCGCCTGCCGACGCGATCTGCAGATCCTCGATTCGGCTCGTACGCAGCGATGACGAGCCTGGTGAACGCGGTCGATCCTCGTGTCGCGGCGAGTTCGCTGTGATCGTCGCCATAACTCTCCGGCCCGCGTATTTCTCGGAAACAGAATTTTCGTGATATTCCTCGCGGCCGCGGTTGATGACCATGTAGTCGGGGTACCGAGTGAGCAACCCCATTCCGTACTCACCGTCACATCGCGTTAACCTCTTTATCTAAGGAACAACGGCATCCGCTCCCACTCTTATGCCGCCCTGAAGTCGGCGAGACGGAACGGGTGCCTACCGCCAATGGTGGCTGTTCCGGTGTCGTGAGCTGTTCCGGCTGCTCGCTCACAACACCCCGGCCGCCCATCTCAGGAGAGTTTTCATGACCTCAGTGACCATTCCTGGTCTTCACGGATCCGATGGCACCGCACCGACGGAGCACGCGGGGTTGCTCGCCTGGGTGCGTGAGGTCGCAGAACTCACTCAGCCCGAACGGGTCGTGTGGGCGGACGGCTCCGACGAGGAGTGGGACAGGCTGACCACCCAGCTCGTCGAGGCGGGCACGTTCCAGCGGCTCAACCAGGCCAAGAAGCCCAACTCCTTCCTGGCGCTGTCGGACCCCTCCGACGTCGCGCGGGTGGAGTCGCGCACCTTCATCTGCTCGCGCACCGAGGCCGAGGCGGGACCGACCAACAACTGGGTCGATCCGACCGAGATGCGGGGCACCATGACCGAGCTGTACCGCGGTTCGATGAAGGGTCGCACCCTGTACGTAGTGCCGTTCTGCATGGGCCCGCTGGGCGCCGAGGATCCGAAGCTGGGCGTGGAGCTCACCGATTCGGAGTACGTCGTGGTCTCGATGCGGGTGATGACCCGCATGGGTAAGGCCGCACTGGAGAAGCTCGGCACGGACAAGCCGTTCGTCAAGGCCCTGCACTCGGTCGGTGCGCCGCTGGCGGACGGCCAGGCCGACGTGCCGTGGCCGTGCAACGACACCAAGTACATCACGCACTTCCCCGAGGATCGCGAGATCTGGAGCTACGGTTCGGGTTACGGCGGCAACGCCCTGCTGGGCAAGAAGTGTTACTCGCTGCGTATCGCCTCGGCGATGGCCCACGACGAGGGCTGGCTGGCCGAGCACATGCTGATCCTCAAGCTGATCTCGCCGGAGAACAAGAGCTACTACATCGCGGCGGCGTTCCCCAGCGCCTGCGGTAAGACCAACCTGGCGATGCTGCAGCCGACCGTGCCGGGCTGGCGCGCGGAGACCCTCGGCGACGATATCGCCTGGATGCGTTTCGGCGAGGACGGCCGCCTGTACGCGGTGAACCCGGAGTTCGGTTTCTTCGGTGTCGCGCCCGGCACCAATCGCAATTCCAACCCGAACGCGATGGCCACCCTGGAGGCCGGAAACACCGTCTACACCAACGTCGCGCTGACCGACGACCACGACGTCTGGTGGGAGGGCCTCGAGGGCGAGCCCGATCACCTGATCGACTGGAAGGGGAACGACTGGTTCCTGCGCGAGACCGAAACCCTTGCCGCGCACCCGAATTCGCGTTACTGCACGCCGATGTCGCAGTGCCCCACGCTGGCTCCGGAATGGGACGATCCGCAGGGTGTGCCGATTTCGGCGATCCTGTTCGGCGGCCGCCGCAAGACCACCATCCCGCTGGTGACCGAGTCCTTCGATTGGCAGCACGGCGTTTTCATGGGCGCGACGATGTCCTCGGAGCAGACCGCCGCGGCGGAGGGCAAGGTCGGCAATGTCCGCCGCGACCCGATGGCGATGCTGCCGTTCATGGGCTACCACGTCGGCGATTACATGAACCACTGGATCAACCTCGGCAAGAACGCCGACGCCGGCAAGTTGCCGAAGATCTTCTACGTCAACTGGTTCCGTCGCGGTGCGGACGGCCGCTTCCTGTGGCCCGGTTTCGGCGAGAACTCCCGCGTGCTGGAGTGGATCGTCAACCGCATCGAAGGCAAGGCCGGGGCCGAGTCGACCGCGGTCGGCAATGTGCCCACCGCCGCGGATCTCGACCTGGACGGCCTGAACGTCGATCCGGCCGATGTCGACGCCTCGCTGAAGGTCGATCTGGACGAATGGCGCCGGGAGATTCCGCTCATCGAGGAGTGGTTCGAGTTCGTCGGCGATAAGTTGCCGTCCGGTGTGCGTGACGAATTCGAAGCGCTCAAAGAGCGTCTCGGCTGAGTCGCCGCGAAATACGCACCGCCCGTACCGTCTCGCCGACGGTGCGGGCGGTTTTGCTTGTAGCGGTGAGTCTCTCGCGAGCCCTCGTCGGGCGGTGTGAGTTTTTCCACGAGCCGGTTGGTTCGGACGGGTATGAATCGGGCGTCCGTGCTTTATTCTCGAATGTGTTCTACATCTCATGTCCGACCGGTTCGATTGCGGGAAATTAACTAATCGGCTGAACTGAATGCCTCGCCGCCTCGGTGGATCATTTCGGTCCCACGTCGGCGCAGGCCGATCATGGAGGTGCGTGGGCATGACCGAGCTGGGGTTCGATTCGCCGGTGGTTCCGCAGGCAGCCGAGTTCGAGCTGTCGCCGGCGAGTACGCCGATGCGCCGGGCCGCGCGGCAATTGCAGGCGGCGCTGCCGGACGGGTGGGAGGTCGAGGTCGTCGACGCTCCGCGGCGGCCGGGGCAGGTTCCGGCGGCGATGTTGCGGGTGCAGACGCCGAGGTGAGCTTCCTGCGTCACAGCGACCACGCTGGTTGTCTGCAGGCATCCCGAGTCTCCAAACCCTACCTGCCGGTTCGCTTTTCATAGAACGCACTATTGCGTTTGGCCACCCGACGGCGCATGCTGATAGCTAGCTGCTTTGGCCGATTTTTCAAATGCAATTGCAGGGGAGTCCGAGTCGTGGCGGTGCAAGTAGTCGGTAGATCGTTGATGACCAGTGATCAGACGCCGCACCAGGCAAGATCCGTCGGAACCGGCGGGTGGGTCGTATCCTTCCTGCCCGGCCGGACGCTGACGCTCGAACAGGCGACGGCCGCGTTACAGGCCGCGGAGGCGGTTGCCGCGGTGCGCGAATTATCCGGTTCGGTGGGGCTGACGCCGCTCGAGACGGTGGGGTTGGCCATGCAGGAACCGCCGTGGGAAGAATCCGCGCGCCTGGCCGGACGCAGGTTCTGGCAGCGCGGGTGAATTGCGGGTCACCGCTTGACGATCACCAGGACCAGATTGCTGACCAGTAGTTCCCGGATGCCCGGTACGCGCACCAGCCACCAGGCCCAGCGCGGGTGGTAGCGCGGAAACGCGGCCAGCACGTCGGCCCGGTCACTGACCTGCCCCGCCCAGTGCAGCCCGTCGGCGGCGCGCACCGCGAACAGTGAGGTGCCGAAGCGGTTCTTCGGTTCGTGGCCGGTGCGGCGTCGATAGCGCCGGGCCGCGTACTCCCCGCCCAGATAGTGCCAGGGCCCGGTCTCGTGTCCGCCGAACGGGCCCGCCCACACGGTGTAGGACAGCATCATCAGACCGCCCGGTCTGGTCACCCGCAGCATCTCCTCGGCCATCCGCCACGGGTGCGGAACGTGTTCGGCCACATTGGAGGACAGGCAGATGTCCACCGCGTCGTCGCGGAACGGCAGCGCCATCCCCGAACCCCGGACCGCGCCGCGCACACTCAGACCCGCGGCGTGCATCTCGGCCGGATCCGGCTCGACCGGCAGGTAGCGCGCGCCCGCAGCGGTGAACTCGTCGGCGAAATAGCCTGGCCCGCCGCCTACGTCGAGGACCGTCGCGCCGGTCAGCGAGCAGCCGGTGAGATCGCGATAGAAGTCGGCGATCAGTTCGGCGGTGTCGGTGGCGATTCCGCCGTAGAACAGCGCGGGATCGGTCTGCTCGAAGCGGAAACTGCGCAGCAAACGCAGCGACCGGCGCAATGTTGCGCGCCGGGTGAAGCTCGGGGATTGTGATCGAAGCATGGTGTCTCGAGCTTTCCACAGAGATCCCACATCCCGGGGAGTGGATCCTGCCGCTAGGGTGGAGCGGATTGTCACCTCATCCGTTCCGAGAAACTCTGGAGTGCGCAGTGCTCGACCCCGGACCTCGCGGGCCGTCCGCGGTGACTGGAGTTGCCGATCCCGGAGGCGCGAATTACGCGTCTGCAGTGCGGGCGAATGCCGCTGTGCGGGAGGTGTTGCTGCTGTGCTGGCGCGACACCGGCCATCCGCAGGGCGGCGGCAGTGAGCGGTATCTGGAGCAGGTGGGCGCCCAGCTCGCCGCCCGCGGGGTGAAGGTGACCTTGCGTACCGCCCGATATCGCGGCGCGGCGCGGCGGGAGCGGGTCGACGGGATCGAGATCAGCCGGGCCGGTGGTCGTTACACGGTGTATCCGCGGGCCTTGGCGGCGATGCTGGCCGGGCGCCTGGGCCTCGGGCCGCTGCGCGATGTGCGGCCCGACGCGGTGATCGACACGCAGAACGGCATTCCCTTCTTCGCGCGGGCGGTGACGCGTGCTCCCGCGGTGGTGCTGGTGCACCACGGACATCGTGAGCAGTGGCCGGTCGCGGGGCATTGGGTGGGCCGGGTCGGCTGGTGGATCGAGTCGCGGCTGTCGCCGTGGGCGCACCGGCGCAATCAGTATCTGACGGTCTCGCTGCCCTCCGCCGAGGAATTGGCCTCGCTCGGGGTGAACAGATCGCGAATCGCCGTGGTGCGCAACGGCGCCGAACCCGTTCCGGCTCGGGTGCCGACCGGTGCGGCGCAGACCCGGACATCGCATCCGAGCATCGTGGTGCTCTCGCGGCTGGTGCCGCACAAGCAGATCGAGGACGCGCTCGCTGTCGTGGCCGCGCTGCGGGCCCGGCATCCCGGGCTGCACCTGGACGTCATCGGCGGCGGCTGGTGGGCGGAGAACCTGAAAAGCCGTGCGCGCGAACTGGAGATCGCCGGATCGGTGACCTTCCACGGTCACGTCGACGAGGCCCGCAAACACGAATTGCTCTCGCGCGCATGGGTGCACGTGCTGCCCTCGCGCAAGGAGGGCTGGGGGCTGGCGGTGATCGAGGCCGCGCAGCACGGGGTGCCCACGGTCGGATATCGCAGTTCGTGCGGACTCACCGATTCGGTCGTGGACGGGGTGACCGGGCTGCTGGTGGACGATCCGGAGCAGCTGAGCGAGGCCGTCGGCGAACTGCTCGCCACCGCCGAGACCCGAACGGTGATGGGGGAGAAGGCGCGTGCTCGCGCGCGGGAGTTCTCCTGGGAGCTGACCGCGAACGGCGTGCACGAGGTGTTGTCGGCCGCCGCACGCGGCGAGTACGTCAGCGGCCTGGTCGCCCCGCGCGTCCGGGAAATCGGATAGGCCACCGGTCGTAGGCCGCGGCGAGCGCGCCCGCCAGCAGCAGCAGCGCCCAGGCCAGGTGTGCGGCGATCGCGATGAACCGATGTGCGCCAGCGGATTTCGCCCCGGCGTCGTGCGGGTGCGGTACCTGGTACAGGCTCAGCTCGTGATCGGCGTAGACGGCGGTCAAACGATCCAGAGTCGCTCTCGAACGCCCGAGCGGCCCGGGTGAGGTGTGCTCCACCAGGACCCAGCCGACCCCGTGCGCCGCGAGTTCGTCCGGTCCCGCGCCGTCCAGCAGCAACCGCTCCACCGCCCGCGCCCGCGCGCCTTCGCCCGCGACGCTGCCGCCGCGCACCGGCAGCTCCCCGGTCTGCAACACGTCGCGGGGCAGCATGCGCGGCGCCGGATCGAGCACCGGAACCCTTCCGCTGTACGGGAATTCGCGGAACATCCCGCCCGGCAGCACCGCGACGTCGCCCGGACCGTCCATTCGCTCGGCGACTGCCTGCCACCCGGCCGGATACCGCACGGCCCGCATCGCCCCACCGACGCCCCAGGCCAGATCCGGCAGCACCACGATCAACGCAGCGATGCACAACGCCGCCACCACACCGGTTCCGCCGCCGCCGGCACCGCGCGTGAAGCCGGCCGATTCCGGCCGTCCCGCCGCGTCGTCCGCTCGTGCCGTGTACCTCGCGTCGTGGGCGCGGTCGTCGCTGGGCGCTGGTCGCTGGGCGGTGTCGTTCCCTTGCGCCGTGTCGCGGTTTCGCGCCGCGGCGTCTGCGGGTGCCACATCGTCTTTTCCTGCCGGGTCGGGGCCCGTCGCGGGGCCGCGATACCCGGCGGCGCGGGCCCGGCTGTCCGCGGCATCGCCGAAAGGACTCCGCGCCAGAGGATCTGGCGGAGTACGAGCCGGTGCCGCAGGCGCCGATCCGAACCTCGTGGCGACTGCGCGGCAGCCTGCGGCGGCGCACAGCGCGAATGCGGGCATGGCCAGGGCGGCGTATTTCTGTGTGTCGCGGAGCAATCCGGCGCCCGGGATGCGGGTGACGAGGAATTGGCCGAGGTGCAATCCCCAGCCGGTCGCGCCGAGTGCGGGGAGCACGATGGCCGCGGCCGCCAGGGTCAGCAGCGCACGACGGACGTACCGTGTCGGGGCATCGCCGGGGGCGGCGACGCGACGGATGCCAGCCGCCACGATGAGCAGCAGCACGAACGTCGCCACCAGCGCGAACAATGTTGTGCGCGAACCGGGTACGGCCTGGGCGTTCCAGATTCCGCCGAGCCCGGCCAGACTGCCGATCGTGCCGAGTCCGGGTTCGGCGCGTGCGGCGAACGCCGTGATTCCCGCCGGATCCGATGGTTCGGCACCGGTCCCCGAGAGCGCGGCGGCCACCAGCCACGGTGCCGAGGCGACACACCACAACCCCAGCGTCCCGGCCAGTTTCCGCCGTCCGACCACCACCAGCGCCACACACCCCGCCAGCAGCGCACCGGTCGGCGTCAAGCCCGCCGCGGCCAGACAACCGCCGAGCCCCAGCCACATCCGAACTGCGTGACCCCGTCCGTTCGCGCGGGCCCGTCCGTTCGCGCGGGCCCGGAGATGCTCGCTCGTCGTATCGGGTGTATCCGCCCGGCCGTGCTCGCCTTCCTCCGGATGAGTGCCCATCCGGTTCGATATAACAGCCCTCGAACGCGTGCTGGTCTCGTCGTCTTCGGTTGTCCCGCTGTGCTTGCTTTCCCTCGGACGTGTGCGCGCCCGGTTCGGTGTGACAGTTCTCGAATGCGTGCTGGTCTCGTCGTCTTCGGTTGTCCCGCTGTGCTCGCTCGGTTCGTCGGATGCGTTCCCGTCGTCGCGCTGTGGGCTCACGTCCGGTTGCTCTGTGCCGGTGCGTCTTTCGTCGGTGCGGCACCGGATCCGCATGGCCGCCAGCACCGTCCACGGCAAGGCGGCGTATCCGGCCAGCAGACTCCAATGTCCCTGGAGCAGCCGTTCGGCCACATAGGGATTCCACACCGCGATGGTGGCGGCCAGCAGCTGCGGTCCGAGCGAGACGCCGAGCAGCCGGCGGGACAACGCGGCCGCGCCCCATCCGGCGGCCCACAACGCGCCGACCAGGATCGCCTTCACCACGATCCCGCCATCCACGACCGACGACACCGTCGCGAGCAACCAGTCCTGCGGCACGGCCCGCGGCGCGGCATCCCCCAACCCGAGGGCCGAATCGGTCGGATAGGACCGCGGCGTACTCACCCCGTCCCGCAACAGCAGATACCCCGGCCCGAGCAGCGGCCCCGCCACGACCAACGCCAACAGCAGGCTGTACGCGGCAGGCCGGATCCGGCCCCACCGCACCCCGCGCCCGCGCCCAGTCACGCTGAGCCACCCTACGTCGTGCGCTTCCCCCCACCGCCCCCACCCACGCTTGCCCACCCCACCGGCTCATGCGTCCGGCCTGCTTGTGTTGCGGCGGGGCCGGCTCGTGTGTCCGGCCCGCTTGTGTGCGCGGCCCGTTCTTGTGTGCGGCCTACTCGTGTGTGCGGTCGGCTTGTGTGTCCGGCTCCTTGTGTGTGCGGCCCGTTCATGCGTCCGGCCGGCTCGTGTATCTGGCCTGCTCATGCGGGGTCCGCTCGTGTCTGTGTGCGGCCTGCTCGTGTGTGCGGTCGGCTTGCGTGTCCGGCTCGCTTGTGTGTGGTCCGTTCGTGCGTCTGGTCGGCTCGTGTATCTGGCCTGCTCGTGCGTCCGGTCCGCTCGTGTCTGTGGGCGGCCCGCTCGTGCGCGCGGTCGGCTTGTGTGTCCGGCTCGCTTGTGTGTGGTCTGTTCGTGCGTCTGGTCGGCTTGTGTATCTGGCCTGCTCGTGCGCGCGGTCGGCTTGTGCGTCCGGTCCGCTCGTGTCTGTGGGCGGCCCGCTCGTGCGCGCGGTCGGCTTGTGTGTCCGGCTCGCTTGTGTGTGGTCTGTTCGTGCGTCTGGTCGGCTTGTGTATCTGGCCTGCTCGTGCGCGCGGTCCGCTCGTGTGTGCGGTCCGTTCGCGTGTGCGACTGGTACAACAACGCCCGTCTGCATTCCCGGCTGGACTACCTGACACCGGCTGAATACGAAGCCGCGCACTAACTCTCAACAACAGCCACGCCGACCGGCGCTGGTCTGAAACCGAAGCCGGTCCCTTACTCGTGACGGTTCAGTCCGCCCGTGTCCGGTCGGCGACTCGACCGTGCGTCCGCTCGGGTGTGGGCCCGGTTCGGTGTGCGGCGGGCCGCGTCGGCGCGGGGCGGGCTGGAGGTGGCAGCATGGCGGGATGCCCGCTGTCCGTCGTCTGCCCGCTGTCGCGGATCTGACCCTGGTGACCGCGGGGGCGATGACGGCGAATGTGGCCGGGTATCTGCTGCAGTTGCTGGCCGGGCGGTGGCTCGGGGTGGCGGGATACAGCGAGTTCGCCAGTCTGCTGGCGGTGCAGCTGCTGTGCGCGGTTCCTGCTTTGGCCCTGCAGAATGTCGCGGCGCGCGAGCTGGTGCGCGGGGCGCGGGTGGCGACGGTGCGAGCGCTGGGGTGGTGGTGCGCGGCGGTCGTCGCGGTCGTCGCGGCGGTTCTGGTGCCCGTGGTGAGTGCGGTGCTGCACGTCGGCGCGGTCGCTGCCGCCGGTGCCCTGCTCGCCGCGCCCGCGCAGGTGCTGATCTCCGGGGAACAGGGAATCCTGCAGGGCGGCCGCAGGTTTCGCGCGCTGGCGACCGTGCTCGGCGGTACGGGCGTCGCGCGGGTCGTACCGGCGCTGGTCGTGCTGGCCGCCGGTGCGGGCGCTGCCGCGGCGCTCTGGGCCGCCGCCCTCGGTCTGTTCGCCGCGGCCGTCGGCGCACGTCGGGCAGCCGCCGGGGTCGCGAACCCCGAGGAATCGGACGTCCCGGACACCCTGCGGATCCGCGCGGCCGGGTCGGCGGTACTGCGGGCCGTGCAGGTGCAGGCCGCGTTGATGGCGATGTCCTCGGCGGATCTGATCGTGGCGCGGATCGTGCTCGAACGGGACGACGCCGGACGTTATGCGCTGGGCGCCATCGCGACGAAGATCGCGTTCTGGCTGCCGCAGGCGGTCGGTGTGGTGCTGTATCCGCGGATGGCGCAGCCGCAGAATTCGGCCCGCGCGATCCGGGCCGCACTGGGAGTGTTGCTGGGTGTCGGCGTCGCGGCGGTGGCGGGTGCGGCGGTGCTCGCGCCATTGGCGCCGCTGTTCGCCGGACACGACTACGCCCCGATCGAGCACTGGCTCTGGTTGTTCGCCCTCGACGGCGCACTCCTGGCCCTGCTACAGGGCGCACTGCTGTCCGCGATCGCCCTGGACCGCACCGCACCCGCCGTGATCACCTGGGTGGGCCTGGCCGTCGAGGTGTCCGCGATCGCTCTGTTCGCACACACTCTGCCTGCCCTGATCGGCATCTCGACGCTGGTCGTGGCCGTCGTCGCCGCGCTGATGATAGTGGTCGTACTGCGTGCCGCCGCCCGCGAGCACGATGTGCCGGTCGATCACTCGGCGGGATCACCGCGCCGGGCGGGTCACGAGGGCACGGTTGGGCGCAACGGTGTTCGACTCACCAGCTGAGAAAACGCCGGTGGCTCCCCGCGGAACGGGGAGCCACCGGCGAATTATATTGCGCTACTGGGATATTCAGATGTCCCTGCGCGGCAGTTTGATCTGAGTCGTCGGCTGGTCGGTGAGATTGAAGCCCGAGCCCCGGCCCGGCTCGACGGTCTCACCGCCCTTGGGGTTCTTCGGCCGAACCAGGCGTCCCGGCTTCTCGGTGCCGCTGCTGCGCAGGCCCAGCACCAGGCCGGCGATCAGCACGATCACGCCCACCACGCCCAGGATGATCGGCAGCGTCCGCCCGTACAGCGAGAGCTTGTCCATATTGTCCTTGGCGATCGCGATCTGCGAGTTCACCGTGTTGTCGTCGAACACCAGGGTCGACTGCAGCGCGGTGACGTCCGGCTTGTCGGCGTTGCGCGCGTAGTACATGTGGAGCTGCTCGGAGCCCTTGATGATGGTGCCGGTCTGCGGCTCCACCCACAGGTCGCGGGTGTTGGTGTAGAAGCGGTCCATCGTGACCGGGGTGTCACCGCCGGGGATGCCCCACTTGGACGCGGGCAGGCTCACCTGGTTGCTGGGAGCGCTGACCACCTTCGACAGATCGGTCACCGGGATCTTCTGCTGGAAGTGGTAGACCTTCAGGTCGTTGATCTCGGTCTGCTCGACGAAGTTGATGTCGAACGACTTGCGCGCGTTGATGTCGAAGTACGGGTACGTCTTCTTGTCGGTACCGATCGGGAACCGGTACTGCAACCCGTCGTGCTGGACCGGGTCGGCGATGCTGTTGCCGTTGCTGTCGGTGTTCACCGCGATCGAACCGTTCGGATCGTCATCGACCGGCATTCCGGTCTTGCGGTTGATGGTGACTCGGTCGATGACCGCCGACAGCAGACCGGTATCGCCCTGCGCGTCGATATTGCGCAGGGTCTGACCGGCCTGGATGGTCATCTGGGTTTTGTCCGAGGGATCCTCGACGGTCAGATAGCGCTGCGAGATCAGCCGCACATTGGAGTTGACCTTCGCCGCGCCGGTGCCCGAGGTGAGCGATTTGATGTCGAGGACCTTGCTGGGCGCGCTCGCGTTGCTCGGTGCGATCGTGGTGATTGCCAGGTCGAGGGGAGTCTTGGCCAGCTGGCCGAGGGCATACGTCGGGATCAGCAGAGCCGCGACGATCAGCAGCGCACCGAGACCCACGAGCACGCAGGCCACCGTCCTTCTGGTACCGGCACTGAGTGCCATGCAAACTCTCCTCGTCGTCGTACCAAGCAGTTCCGAGTAACGCTGCGGACACGGCGTAGCACTCGTGAGCCCCGACACTAACAGTCCGGACCCCTCCAGCGCCGATCCGAGCCCGGAAACATCCCGAATCCTGGTGCGGATAACCACGCGGCAGACTGGAACCCGATGACCACGACCAATATCATGCCCGGCACATCGGCCGCGCCCCGGCCCGCGGCGGCGCGCGGTTTCGTGCCGGCGCTCGAGGGAATGCGCGGGCTGGCCGCGCTGGGCGTGGTGCTGACCCATGTCGCCTTTCAGACCGGCGCCTCGGGCATCCCGCTGCTGGGGCGCGTGTTCGAGCGCTTCGACATGGCCGTGGCGGTGTTCTTCGGGCTGTCCGGATTCCTGCTGTGGCGTCCGCATGCCGCCGCGGCCCGCGGTATCGGGACCGCACCGCCCGCCTGGCGCTATCTGCTGCATCGGGCCGCGCGCATCCTGCCCGCCTATTGGGTGGTGGTGTGCGCGGTGCTGATCCTGCTGCCGTCGGCAGCGGATTCGGCGGGGCGGCGAGTGTGGCTGGCGAATCTGGCGTTGCTCCAGGTTTTCGTGCCGTTGACGCTGACCGACGGGCTGACCCAGATGTGGAGTCTGTCCGTGGAGATGGCCTTCTATCTGGTGCTGCCGCTGCTGGCCTTCGCGGTGGTGTGGTTGCGCGGGCCGTGGGCGCGGTGGCGCGCGCCGATCGTGCTCGCCCTGGGCCTGATCAGCCTGGGCTGGAATCTGCTGCCCGTACCGACCCCCAACGCGATCCACGCCGACAACTGGCTGCCCGGCTATCTGCCCTGGTTCGCGGGCGGAATGCTGCTGGCCGAACTGGTCGAGACGCCGGTCGCGCATCCGCCGCGCTGGCGCCGGATCGCCGCGAACCGCTGGGTCATGTGGTCCCTGGCGCTGATCGCCCTGCTGGCCTCCGCCACCGATCTGGCCGGACCGGCCGGGCTGGAGCGCGGGGCGCCGTGGCAGTACGTGGCGAAGATGGGCCTCGGGGCGCTGATCGGTTTCGGCCTGCTCGCGCCGCTGATTCTGGGGCAGGCCCGGCATCGGTGGCTGCAGAGCCGGCTGGCCGCCACGATCGGGCGCTGGTCCTACGGCACCTTCATCTGGCATCTGGCGGTGCTGAGCGTGGTGTTCCAGATCTTCGGCATCATTCCGTTCCACGGGATGTTCCCGCAGGTGCTGGTGCTGACCGTGGCGTTCACCCTGCCCCTGTCGGCCGCCGGTTACGCGCTGATCGAGGAGCCGGTCCGGCGCTGGGTCCGCCGCCGCGTCGGCTAGTTCTGCCGCCGATCCGCGATCGCGGCGATACTCAGCGCGACCACCGCCGCCAGAGCCGGGAACTGAACCCACAGCGACCCGCCCATGTACCCGTCCGGCGAACGCCACGGCCCGGTCGACAGGGCGGCCGCCGACACCATCGTCCCCGCTCCGGCAACCAGCACCAGCGCTCGCGCCGTGATCCGCGGATACCGCCACCGCGCGAGGAAACCGGCCGCGGCCAACGCGATCGCGACCGGTCCGGAGATCAGGAATACCGCGATCGTCAGCCCGATCATGGCCGGTATCCGCGGGCTCCAGGTGCGTGGCGGCGGATCCTCGTGCGACGCAGCGTCTTCGGTCGGGGTTCCGTCGGCGGGTCCGCCTGTCGTCCGGTCCTCGGTCGCGGAGTTCTCGCCTGATGACGAACCACCCTGCGCCGCAGCCCCCTTCGCAGGTGAATCGGTGTCGCTGTCCTCGGCGGGCGATCGCTGCGCACCGGCATCGCCCGTGCCTGTGCGCTTTTGCGTGCCTGCGGCCGAACCGTTCTCGGGGACTGGGACAGGTGCGCGCGCGGGCCGCCGCCGACGGAGACGCGGGCGGGGCAGGGCCAGTGCGATGAGCGGGAGCAGCAGGAGCAGGCCGCCGAAGATGGCCAGGCGGTACCAACGGTCGAGGGGGAAGTCGACGGTGATCGGGCCGTGCGCGGCGGCGGGGAGCAGCCAGGCCTGTTGCCAGCCGTCGACGACCACCGGGGTGAGTTCGTGGCCGTCGGCGGTGCGGGCGCGCCAGCCGACGTTGGTGCTCAGCGGCAGGACCAACAGCCGGGTGCCGGGGGGAGCCGCGATCGGGCGAGGAGCCGGATCGGTGCGCGGCAAACGCAATTTGTCGACGGAGAACAGGTCGGTGGGTGCGACGTCGACGTCGACGTCCCCGGTCGGCAGCGCGACCGCCCCGGGCCCGGCGGCCGGAAGCTCGGGTGCGGTCCGTCCGGGAGCGGTCACCGGATCGATACCGCAGACCTTCGCGGGAACCGGTGCGCTGGTGAGCAATTGACGTGCGGTCGCGGTGATCGTGGTGTGCACGAGATGTCCGGCAAGGGCGATGGTGGGCCCGTGCGCGCAATCCACGGTGATCGGGCGGTCGCCGCGCGCGGGCGCCGGATAGTCCGGGCCCAGGACGTTCACCTCGGCCAGGCCCGGTGGCTGTTGCTGATCGAAACCCAGTGCGGTGCGGTCCAATACGGCGTTCCAGGTGGCGATGCTCAGTTCGATCCGGTCGGTGACGTGCGGGTGCAGCGGGATTCGGATCGGCTCGCCCGCCGGTGCGTCGGGGTCGAGTTCGCGGACCTGCGGACCGTCGCCGAGATCGACCGCGACCGAGGTGGGACGGGCGGGCAGCGCGCCGCGCGGCGGGGTGATCTCGAGACCGTTCACCAGGGCCGGCGCGGGAAGTTCGAGGGTCAGGGTCGGCTTGGGGCCCGCCGGATCCCGCACCGTGTCCTGCGGGGCGACCCAGCTCGTACCCGGATCGCCGTCCGTGGCGGCGAATGCCGATCCGCGCAGGTCGCCGACGTCGGCCTTACCGCGCGCGATGGGCCGCTCGTGGTCGGTCAGCAGCGCCTCGAGCGACGGGCCCTGCCGGGCGCGCACCGTCAGTCGCGGGGTGACGCTCATCGGCGCCGGGACGTTCAGCGTGCGTTCGAACCTGCCCGGTTCCTCCGGGGGCAGCGCGAGGCCGTTACTGCACCGGACTCGATCGGGCGCGTCGAAACAGCTGCTGCGCCCAGGGAATTCCTGTCCCAGGCTCCAGCCCTGCACCTGTGTCCCGGCCGGGACCGCGGGCAGGACGGTGCGGTGCCGGATCGCGACGGGCACTGGCGCGTCCCGGTTCGAATAGTCCTCGAGGGAGACCTCGGAGATGCCGAATTGCCCGCCGAGACTTCCGGTCTCGGTTTCGATCGCGGTGATGCTCACCCACCCGGTGAGACCGGGCGGCAGTGAAACCGAAACGGGCTCACCGGGTTTGGTGACGCGCACCGCGGTAGTACCGTGTGCGGTGCGCACTTCGACCAGTCCGACCGGATCACCCAGTGCGGCCGCGCTCGTGGTCAGCTGCAGCACCCCCGCCTTGACGGGATGATCCAGATCGAGCCGAAGCCACTGGCCCACAGCGTGTTCGGCGCTGTTGCTGAGCCATGCGGTGGACGGATCGCCGTCCACGGCCGCGGCGGTGGAGCTGCCCGGCGCGGTGCCGCCCAGTTGGGTCGCGTCGGCAGCCGAACTCGAGGCGGTGATCGTCGCCCCCGACCACCGCCCGGCGACCCGCGGCGTTCCCGGAACGGCGTAATCGGGCACCAGATTGCGGGTCCGCCGGGCGTCGGTCGGCGCGCGCAGCGCCGAATTGTGATTGTCGACGCGGCCGAAATCGGTCTCGCGGTCCATCGGAGTATCGGTGAGAGTCGTTGTGTTGCCGGATAATCCGGCTCGCACGGCATCGGTGGACAGCAGCACCGGACCGTTCGACCCGGAGCTGTCCCGCCGCAACCGCTCGAGCACCTCGGGCCCGCCCTGCACCACCGGCACCGAGTTCAGCGGCACGGTATAAGCGCCCGGGAAGGATTCGGGCGCGCCCGACCCGCTGCGGGTATCGGCGGCCTCGCCCGGATGCGGCGCGCTCACCCGGTATATCTCGATGGCCGGATAGGACGGCCGCAGATCGCCGTCGGAGACCAACCCCTTGCCGTGCGAGGCGACGATCTCGTCCCCGAACTCGGCCACCTTCGTCAGTCCCGGCGAGCCCTCGATCGCCTCGTGCGCCAGCAGCGGCCGGGTCGAGCGCGATGTGTCCGGGTCCAAATCGTTGCGCAGCACCAGAATTCCGATGCCCTGATCGATCAGCGTCGACGCGAGACCGGCCGAGGGCCGTCCGTCGGCGATCAACCGCTGCACCGAATCCATCGCCCGGATCGTGCCCGGCGGGGTGAGCGGGATGGCATCGCGCACCGCCCAGGGGGTTCTGGCCAGTGCCTGCAGCGGTTCGTCGCGGGTCAGCCCCCAGATCTGACTGCCGAACGGCGCGCCCGGCACCACCAGCGCGCGAGTGTCTGCGGCATGGTCGGCCAGCCAGTCGGCGGTCTGGGTCCAATAGGCCGGAACCCGGTCGTACGCACCGCGCGGGGCGAGTTTCCCGGTCCACGCCAGTGAGGTGGACAGGGCCAGCGCACACAGGATCAAGGCCGTCACCGCCACCATCCGCTGTCGTTCGGGATGAGCGAACGCACTGCGCCACACCGGCATCGGCACGGCACCGGGCAGCGGAACGCGATGCAGCAGATGGGCCAGCCCGACGATGAGCGGAAGCCGGATCAGCGGTTCGAGCTTGTGCACATTGCGCAGCGGCGCACCGCCGGAATCCAGGAATACCCGCACCGATTCGGCGAACGGACCGCCCAGATCCCCGACGTATCCGGCGCAGAGCCCGACCAGCCCGAGCACCAGGATCAGCACGAACCGGCCGCGGTGCGGCATCGACCGCAGCGCCAGACCGGCCATCCCGGCCGCGGCCAGCAGTCCGGTCGCCAGCACCGCCGCGGGCTGGGTGACCAGCACCGCTCCCGCGATGCGTTCCGGCGAGACGAACGGCGTCCAACTGGAGGTTCCGCGCAGCACCTCGCCGAGGGAGGCCCATTCGGTGGTGACCCCGGACGATTCGATGTAGTCCAGGAACGGCGGACTCACCTTGCCCAGCAGCAGCAGCGGCACCACCCACCACAGCGTCCCCAGCGCCAGCAGCGGAATCCAGGCGCGAGTGAACCGCCACCACGCCCGATTCGGCCGGTACGAGGCCCACCAGATCACCGCGGGCACGAACGCCGCCGCCGTCGCGACCGCGTTCACCGAACCCATCAACGCCAGCGCCAGCGCGCTGCCGGCCGGGGACAGCGCGCCCCACCGCGGTATTCCCTTGCGCGACTTGGAGATACGTCCCAAGGCGGCAGGTGCGAGCAGAACCCAGGGGGCGAGCATCATCGGAAGCGTCTCCGACGAGATCGACCCGAGTGTGGTCAGCACCCGCGGCGACAGGGCGAAGGCCAGTGCCGCGACGATCCGGGAACCGCGGCTGCCGATGCCGAGCACCTCGCACAATCGCACGATGCCCCAGAAGCCGGCCAGGAGCAGCAGCGCCCACCAGATCCGCTGGGTCACCCAGGCGGGCAGGCCCAGCGCATGTCCGAGGGCGAAGAAACTTCCGTGCGGGAAGAAATAGCCGTAGGCCTGGTTCTGCACCTGCCCCATGGGAGCCTGACTGCTCCACAGATGCGCGGCGCGCCGCAGGAAGCCCAGCGGATTCTGGGCGAGGTCGTATTTGGTGTCGGCGACGGTGAGGCCGGGAGCCTGCAGAAAGGTCAGCAGGAATGCGCCGACTACCGTGCCCGCGACCCAGCGCCGCCCCAGCGGCGCGACCGGATCGGACTCAGCGTTGGTCGGCGACTCAGCGGCTGCCGTACTCAACGTTGTTGAGCAGCGACGACGACTGGTTGCCGCTGCGATCGACGTCGGGCCGCGAGTTCTGGGCCGCCGCCGCCGTCACCACGAACACCGCGACCGCGCCCAGCACGGCTCCGACGACAGCGCTCGCTACCCCGGGAACGGCAAACTTCATCGCGGAACTCCCATACATCGGCCCGTACGTATCCGCGCCAACCTACCACTGTGTATTTGGCCTCCGCTTCGCTGCGGCGGGTTTTCGGCGCTGTCAGGCTCGTCGTTCAGCTCCCCAGAATCGGCCCTCTGCCAGGCGCTTTGAGGGGGGGAAGAAAAGACCACGAAGAAA
>CBJNFW010000164.1:0-19136 GCA_966435935.1 uncultured Nocardia sp. | reverse complement strand
GTGCGTCCGCCTTTCGCCTCGCTTCGCTTCGGCGGGCATCGGGTGCGATGCGCGCCGAAACCTTTGTGGCCGGGTTGCTGAACCTATCGCATCGCGGGCGACTCCCAGCGGGACGGAGACGCTTCGCCGCTGGGCGCGTCAGCCTTCGGCTTGCTTCGCTTCGGCGGGCATCGGGTGCGGTGCGCGCGGAAAACCTTTGTGGTTGGGGTTGCTGAGCCTATCGCATCGCGGGCGACTTCCAGCCGACGGAGACGCTTCGTCGCTGGGCCCGTTGGTGTTTCGCCTCGCCTCGGTTCGCATCGGTGGGGTTGGTGCGGCCCACGCCGGGGACCTTTGAGGTGGTTTTCGCTTCGCGGGGCGATTTCCATCGGGACGTCGGGCTTCGCCACGGGGGCGGGTCGGTGTCGCTCTGGAGGCACCGGACCGCCGCCTTTTGCGGCGCTAGTTCGCACCTCGTTTGCGGGTGAGGACTGCCGCCGCGGCGCCGCCGGCCGCGCCGAGGGCGAGGGCGGTGGGGACGCCGATCTTGGCCGCCTTGCGGCCGGTGCGGAAATCGCGGATCTCCCAGCCTCGGTTCTTGGCCACCTCGCGCAGGTCCGAGTCGGGGTTGATGGCGACGGCGGTACCGGTGAGCGAGAGCATCGGGATGTCGTTGTGGCTGTCGGAATACGCGGTGCAGCGCTTCAGATTCAGGCCCTCGCGGATGGCGAGGGTACGCACCGCGTGCGCCTTGCCGAGGCCGTGCAGGATATCGCCGACGAGGCGGCCGGTGAACACGCCGTCCTCGCTTTCCGCGACCGTGCCCAGCGCGCCGGTGAGGCCCAGTCGCTTGGCGATGACCTGAGCGAGTTCGACCGGAGTGGCGGTGACCAGCCAGACCTGCTGACCCGCGTCCAGGTGCATCTGCGCCAGTGCGCGAGTGCCGGGCCAGATCTTGTCGGCGATGATCTCGTCGTAGATCTCCTCACCCAGTTCGGCCAGCTCGGCGGTGGAGCGGCCCGCGATGAAGGCCAGCGCCTTCTCCTTGCCACTGGCCATATCGCCCTGGCTCTCCCTGCCGGTGACCCGGAACTTGACCTGCTTCCAGGCCATATCGGCCAGATCCGAGGTCTTGAAGTACTTGCGCGCGGCCAGGCCGCGGGCGAAGTGCACGATCGAGGCGCCCTGCACCATCGTGTTGTCCACGTCGAAGAATGCCGCCGCGGTCAGGTCGCGGGGCGGGCGCACCTGTTCGGGAGGCTGCGAAACATCTTCCGCCGCAACCGATTCCGCCAGCTCCGCATCGTGCAGAGCGAGCGCCGCGTCGGCGCTGGCCTCACCCGCGACGTTGGCGCGCAACTCCTCCTCGCTCGGCCCGAACGGGCTGCGAGTGATGCGAGTGAGCTGATCGGACAGACCCTGCCCCCACCGTGCCGGGAATTCTCCGAATCTGCCCGCGATGAAACCTGTCCTCGCATCTTTGGATCGTTCCGGCACCGCTAACCTCCGCCCGTCGCGCGAACATCCCAACATTAACCGAGTGGGGTGACCTGTTGCCGAACGTAACGACGAGGCGCTGCCCACACCGGCGCTCAGCGGTTCAGATCGGCCCGCAACCGCAATTCGTCGACGTCGAAATAGCTGTGTTCCTTGCCGTCGAGCAGCACCACCGGCAATCGGTCGCCGTATTCGGCCCGCAGCCCCGGATCGGTCGCCGCGGCGCGGTCCACGTCGACCGATCCTGGTTCGATTCCGAAATCCGCACAAATCGAACGCAGTTGCTCCCAGGCGACGGTGCACAGCCCGCAACCCGCTCTGGTCAGCAACGTCACCGCATGTCGATCACTCATAAGCTCATTAAAGCTGTCAGGATGCCTGTGTGTTCCCCCACATCTGTACGGTAACGCCGAGACGGGTCGATCACACTGAACTCCCGGGATCACCTGGTCCAGTTGACCCCGGGCAACGCCGCCTCCGATGGCCGCGGCCCGGTGCGCGCAGCCGGTAATGCAGCACAACCGCCGGGCCACCCATTTCCGTTCACTCCGGATATACCACTGGGCTGACCTAGGCCCGGTCACCTTGGAAAACGCCGACAGCGAGGCCGCGGGCCGGGTCGACCGGAGCGCCAGGAGCGAAGCGGGGCAGCGGAGGGCGGGAAGAATCGGCCCTCGGGGGGTCGTGGCCTCGCCGGAGCGAAGCGGAGGCCGATAAACACAGTGACTGAATTCACCGACTTTGTGCAGGGCTTCACAAGCGGTTACGGTGGTGGCACGTAAGCCGCGCGCTTCCGGCAGCGGAAGCAGCCGACAACCCCCGATGGACGCCAGACGGCGCTGGCCGCAGGCGTCGGCGGCGGTGAGCAACCGGATACCTGACCCCCGGCCGGACGAGGAGCCGAACGACGTGACAGAGCAGCATGAGACGCCCGAAGGCGTCTCCGGCAGGGCTCTGCGATCGAACGCACCGTACAAGGACATTCCGCAGGCTACGGTCACGCGGCTGGCGACCTATCTCCGGGTCCTCGCCGTCCTGGCCGACGAGGGCGTGCTCATCGTATCGAGTGAGGAACTGGCTGTCGCGGCGGGTGTCGGTTCGGCGAAGCTGCGCAAGGATCTATCCTTCCTCGGCCCCAACGGCGTGCGCGGCGTCGGCTACGACGTGGCCAAGTTGCACGCCCGCATCGAGGATGTGCTCGGGCTGTCCGAAGGACATCGGGTGATCCTGGTCGGAGCCGGCAATCTGGGTCGTGCGCTGGCCGGATACGGCGGTTTCCGCCGTCGCGGATTCGCCATGGTCGGCATCTTCGACCGGGATCCGCGGGTCATCGGCACGACGATCAGCGGCCTGCCGGTGCGCGATGTGGCCGAACTGCACGACGCCGTCGCCGAACTCGAGCCGACCATCGCGGTCATCACCGTGCCGGACGCGGCCGCGCAGGCGGTCTGTGATCGGCTGGTGGCCGCCGGGATGCAGTGCGTTCTGAGCTTCTCCCCGATCGCGCTGGACGCGCCGCCGTCGGTGGAGGTGCGCCGGGTCGATCTGGCCGTGGAGATGCAGATGCTCTCGTTCGAGCGCGCGCGCAGCGCCGAGGCGGCGACCGAGGACGACCGGGAGATCGGGCGTCGCCCCGCGTCCGCGGCGATACACACATCAGCGTCCGCGATCCGCCCAGCGGGGGTCGTGGTTTCGGCAATGGAGCCAACCAGCCGCGGCGGGTCCGGGGGAGGCAGTCTGCGCAACCGCGCGGGGGCCTCGGACACACCGCATATGAGTAACGGATCGGTGGTCGCGCAATGAGCATCCTTCTAGTCGGAATTTCGCACCGCAGCGCTCCGGTCGCGGTGCTGGAGAAGGTTGCGATCACCGAGGACGATCGGCCCAAGCTGCTCGACCGGATCCTGAAGTCCCAGCACGTCTCGGAGGCGATGATCGTCTCCACCTGCAACCGCGTCGAGGTCTACGCGGTGGTCGACGCCTTCCACGGCGGTCTTGCCGAGATCGGCGACCTGCTGGCCACGCACGCTGATCTGCCGCTTCCGGAACTGACCAGACACGCCTACGTGCGCTACAGCGAGGCCGCGGCGGAGCATCTGTTCGCGGTGGCCAGCGGCCTGGATTCGATGGTGGTCGGCGAGCAGCAGGTGCTCAGCCAGATCCGTGCCGCCTACGCGGCCTCGGACGCGCAGCAGGCCGCCGGACGCACCCTGCACGAGCTGGCGCAGAACGCGCTGCGCGTGGGCAAGCGGGTGCATTCGGAGACGGGAATCGATCGCGCGGGCGCGTCGGTGGTGTCGGTCGCGCTGGACCGGGCGCGGGCCGAACTCGGTGATCTGACCGGACGAACGGGTGTCGTGGTCGGCGCGGGCGCGATGGGCGGGCTGTCGGTGGCGCATCTGGCGCGCGCCGGGATCGGCCGCATCATCGTGGTGAACCGGACCCTGGAACGCGCGCAGCGGCTGGCGCGCACCGCCGAGAGCATGCACGGCGTCGCGGCGACCGCGCAAGACCTGTCCGACCTGGTCGGCGCGCTGGCCGCCGCCGATATCGTCATCACCAGTACCGGCGCGGTCGGTGCGGTGGTGACGCTCGCCGATGCGCACCGGGCGCTGAATTCGGCTCCGGCCGGACATCGGATGGTCGTCTGCGATCTCGGCCTGCCGCGCGACGTGGATCCCGCCGTCGCCGGGCTGCCCGATGTCACGGTGATCGACATGGAGACGTTGCAGCGTGATCCGGCGGCCGGCGCGGCCGCCGACGACACCTCCGCAGCGCGTGCCATCGTCGCCGACGAACTTTCCAAATACCTTGCGAGCCAACGGGTTGCGGAGGTCACCCCGACGGTGGCGGCGCTGCGGCAGCGCGCGGCCGACGTGGTCGAGGCCGAGCTGATGCGGCTCGAGTCGCGGCTGCCGGGGCTGGCCGACCCCGAACGCGCCGAGGTCGCCCGCACGGTGCGCCGGGTGGTCGACAAGCTGCTGCACGCACCGACGGTGCGGGTCAAGCAACTGGCCTCCGCGCCCGGCGGCGGCACCTACGCCGAGGCGCTGCGCGAACTGTTCGAACTCAAACCCGGTGCGGCACAAGCTGTTGCGGTGCCGATGGAGATCGCCACCCTCGGCGACGACCGGACAACAGGTAATGAAGGGGCGCCAGCGTGACCGCAACCGATGCCATGGTGCACGAGAACGACACGACACGTCGGGGTACCGCCGACGCGCCGTGGCGGATCGGCACTCGCGGCAGCCTGCTGGCGCTGACCCAGGCCGGAACCATCCGGGACGCGCTGATCGCGAGCGGACAGCAGGCCGAACTCGTCGTGGTGAAGACCGCCGGGGACAAATCCTCCGAACCGGTGGAGAAGATCGGCGTCGGGGTGTTCACCGCCGCGCTGCGCAACGAACTGGCCCTCGGCACCGTCGACATCGCCGTGCACTCCTACAAGGATCTGCCCACCGCGCCGGACCCGCGCTTCGTCATCGCGGCCATTCCGCCGCGCGCGGATCCGCGCGACGCGCTCATCGCCCGCGACGGTTTGGTCCTGGGCGAACTGCCCGCCGGTTCGCGGGTCGGCACCTCCGCCGCGCGCCGGGCCGCGCAGCTGCGCGCGCTCGGTCTCGGCCTCGAGATCCTGCCGCTGCGCGGCAATATCGACACCAGAATTCGTAAGGTCGCCGACGGTGAACTCGACGCGGTGGTGATCGCCCGGGCCGGAGTCGCCCGTATCGACCGCCTCGACGAGATCACCGAATCGCTCGAGCCGGTGCAGATGTTGCCCGCCCCGGCGCAGGGAGCGCTCGCGGTCGAGTGCCGCGCCGACGACCCGGATCTCGTGACCATCCTTTCCGCCCTGGACGATGCGGGCACACGCGCCGCGATCGAAGCCGAGCGGGCGTTGCTGGCCGCACTGGAGGCCGGATGCACCGCCCCGATCGGCGCGTTGGCCGAGGTCGTCGAATCGCTCGACGACGACGGCCGGGTGGTCGAGGAATTGTCGCTGCGCGGTTGCGTGGCGGCGATCGACGGCTCGGACGTGCTCCGGGCATCGGCGGTCGGTTCGCCCGACGAGGCCGAGGAACTCGGCCGCGCACTGGCCCGCGAGCTGGTCGAGCTGGGCGCGCGCGAGCTGCTCGGCGCCGACCGCGAGGGCAGCACAGACTTTCACCCATCCCAGCCCAATGGAGAACGATAAATGAGCCGAGCCACTAAGAAGCATCCTGGTCGGATTCTCTTTGTCGGGTCCGGCCCCGGTGACCCGGCGCTACTGACCGTTCGGGCCCGCGAGGTGCTCGGCCGGGCGACGCTGGCTTTCACCGACCCCGATGTGGACAAGGGTGTGCTCGCCCTGATCGGTATCGCGGTGGAGCCGAATCCGGACGGGGAACGCCCGGTCGACGTGCGCCCGGCCCTGGGCGAGCCCGCCGAGGTGGCCAAGACCCTGGTCGCCGAGGCGCGCAACGGTCACGATGTGGTGCGGCTGGTCTCCGGTGACCCGCTGACCACCGATTCGGTGATCGCCGAGGTCAACGCCGTCACCCGATCGCACATGGTGTTCGAGGTGCTGCCCGGACTGCCGTCCGGTGCGACGGTGCCCGCCTACGCGGGGATCGCACTGGGCTCGAGTCATACCGAGGTCGATGTGCGCGGTGAGGTGGACTGGGCCTCCGTCGCGGCCGCACCCGGCCCGCTGGTGCTGCACGCGACGTCCGGACATCTGGCCGAGACCGCCAGCGCCCTCACCGAGCACGGCCTCGCGGCGCAGACCCCGGTCGCGGTGACCGTTCGCGGCACGACTCGCCAGCAGCGGACCATCGAGGCCACCCTGGCGACGTTGAACAGCGCCGCCTCGGAGCTGGTCGGGCCGCTGGTGGTCACGGTCGGTAAAGAGGTCGAGAAGCGTTCGAAGATGTCCTGGTGGGAGTCGCGTTCGCTGTACGGCTGGACCGTTCTGGTGCCGCGCACCAAGGAGCAGGCCGGTGAGATGAGCGAGAAGCTCGTCACCCACGGCGCGATCCCGATGGAGGTGCCGACGATCGCGGTCGAGCCGCCGCGCAGCCCCGCGCAGATGGAGCGCGCGGTCAAGGGCCTGGTCGACGGCCGCTACCAGTGGGTGGTGTTCACCTCCACGAACGCGGTGCGCGCGGTGTGGGAGAAGTTCGCCGAATTCGGCTTGGACGCGCGGGCGTTCTCCGGGGTGAAGATCGCCTGCGTCGGCGAGGCCACCGCGGAGCGGGTGCGTTCGTTCGGCATCAATCCGGAACTGGTGCCCAGCGGGGAGCAGTCCTCTGAGGGTCTGCTGGCCGACTTCCCGCCCTACGACGACGTTTTCGATCCGGTCAACCGGGTGCTGTTGCCGCGCGCGGACATCGCGACCGAAACCCTCGCCGAGGGCCTGCGCGACCGCGGCTGGGAGATCGACGACGTCACGGCCTATCGCACGGTGCGCGCCTCGCCGCCGCCCGCGGAGACCCGCGAGATGATCAAGACCGGCGGTTTCGACGCGGTCCTGTTCACCTCCTCCTCCACGGTGCGGAACCTGGTCGGCATCGCGGGCAAACCGCATGCCCGCACCATCGTCGCCTGCATCGGCCCCAAGACCGCCGAGACCGCCATCGAATTCGGCCTGCGCGTGGACGTGCAGCCCGAACTCGCCCAGGTGGGCCCCCTGGTCGAGGCCCTCGCCGAACACGCCGCCCACCTGCGCGCCGAGGGCCTGCTGCCTCCGCCGCGCAAGAAGAGCCGCCGCGGCCGAGCCTGAGGCTGCATCTCCGCACTCCCGCTCCGGCGAGCCCGCAACCCCTGTGCGTGTCTCACTGTTCGGTCCCCGTCCGTGTCGGGTACTTGTTCCTCGTACTCGCCACGCCTCCGGCCGCCGAGGCCGCCGGGTATGTGCAGATTGCCTCTGCCGCGCTCCGGCGCGTTCGCGGTCCCTGAAGTCTCGCTGTTCGGTCCCGTGTCGGGCACTCGTTGCTCGCACTCGCGCCACTCGTCCGGTCGGCGAGATGTGTCGCGAACAACTGCGCGCCGCCACCGCGGCGCCGCTGCGCCAAGTCGAACTCGCCCCGCAGTACGCCGGTTCGCCCCTGGCGCAGATCGAGCGAGGAATGCATCTGGGCACGGTGCCGACCGCCGCTGCCGTTCTGTCCGCACCACTGCTGCCGTGAGGTGTATTGCGGATTGCCTCTGCTGCGCTCCGCCGGGTTCACGGTGCCCCGGAAGCTTCGCTGTTCAGTCCTGTGCCGGGTACTTGTTCCTCGTGCCCGGCAGCGTTCGGCCGGCGCTGTCCCGAACTGTGTGAGATTGCCTCCGCTTCGCTCCGGTTCGCGGCCCCGAAGTCTCATCGCTTGGTCCCGTGTCGGGCATTCGTTCCTCGTACTCGCCATGCGTTCGGCTGGCCGAGGCGTGCCGCGAGCCGTGTTCGATTGTCTCCGCTTCGCTCCGGCGTGTGCGCGGCCTTCTGAGGTCTCACCGGTCGGTCCCGTTTCGGGGGCTTGTTGCTCGC
This sequence comes from uncultured Nocardia sp., assembly GCA_966435935.1. GTDB lineage: Bacteria > Actinomycetota > Actinomycetes > Mycobacteriales > Mycobacteriaceae > Nocardia. The sequence goes on along the minus strand of CBJNFW010000164.1, from coordinate 11,155 downwards.
ACGTGCCACGCGTCCGGGCGGTGAGACGGGCCGCGAACCTGGTGGCGGCGTAGTCCGGGATGTCGGAACAGGTGCGAGGCCGGCGTTCGGCGAGTGCGAGACGGCTTGTGTATCAGCGTGACTCGTCTGCAACGTGGCAAGCGGCAGCTGGCTCGCGTTGAGCGCGGGCCAGTTCGGCACGGGTTCTTCGCATCTGCCACGTGTCCGGATGGCGAAATAGATCGCTGACTCCAGGTGTGCGTCGGTGCGCTTTCCTGATGTGAAATAGGCTGTGCCTCAGCACGATTCGCCCCTGCTGCGGGCGCGGAAATGAATCGTGCCGAGGACAGGCCGGATCGGCGCGCTCGTTCCGGCTGCTCGATGGGCGTTCGGAACGCGCCTGCGTGACCTCAGCGGCGGTTGCGCATGAGGTCTCGGACGAGGCGGCAGGTTTTGTCGGAGGGCGGGCGAATGCCGACGAGATCTGCTGTGTGGCGGATCTTTTCGTTGTCGGCGAGGTCGGCTCGGTAGACGCCGGAATCCAGCAGGGCGATGGCCAGGCGCATCGCCTTGAGGCGGCGATTGTGGGTGACGTACCACGAGCGCGGGCGGCCCGCGGGCAGACGGCGTTTGGTCAGCGGAGCGTACGGCTGGACGATGCTGAACGATGAATCTGTGGCCACGAGACCCTCCCCGTCGGTGGTGGAAACGAGTGATCGAGGGCCCGCGAGACTCTCGAACACACCTTCGATTATAGCGCTCGGCACCGACAAGAACCGCCGGTCGCCTTGTGCGACCGGCGATTCCGCTGCGCTGGGTCAACGGCCGAGGACGCCGTCCAGCCAGTCGAATGTGCGCTGGTGGAACAGGGCCGTCGCGCCCTCGTGGCAGTGTTCGCCGCCGCCCTCGTTCTCGCGGAAGACGATCAATTCCTTCGGGCAGGTCAGCGCGTCGAAGATCTGTTGCGGTTGCCCGGCGAAGAACTGGTCGTTCTCGGCCTCGAGTACCAGCGTCGGGCAACTGACCCGATCCGCGATGCCCGCCATCGTGTACGACTCGATCGCCTTCAGCAATTCCTCGGGACCGGATACCCCGAATGTCCACAGTCCGTTGCGAATTCCCCAGCGCGCCTGGGTGTTCTGCGTCATCAGACCGTCGAGCCCGCCGGGCAGCTGCTCGGCCGAATCGCCGATGGCCGCGAAGGGTGCGTGGAAGTCGAAGACCCCGTCGTGCAGTACGCATGCGGCGATCCGGTGTTCGAAGGCGGCGGCCCGCGCGGCGAGGTAGCCGCCCAGGCTGGTGCCGACCAGTGCGAGCCGGTCCGCATCCACCTCGGCCAGGCCGAGTGCGAAATCCACGACCGGGGTGACGACCGCCTCCCAGTCCGGCCGGAAGTGCAGACCCTGATCCCGGACGGTGCTGCCCTGGCCGGGACCGTCGAATGCGAGCACGTGGTAGTCGCGACGCAGTGCCCCCGCGGCGATCGCGAAGTAGGCCTCTTCCAGCGTGGAGTCGTATCCGCCGTGGTAGATCAGGGTCGGGCGGGGTGTGCCGGAATCGTCTGCGAGGAAAAGATAGCCGGGCAGGGTGGTGTCTTCGTACGGAATCCGCACCTTGCGGGCAGGGGTGTCGAGCAGGGCGGCGGCTTCGGCGAAGGTCTGCTGGGACGCGCGGGCGAGGCGAGCGGATTCGGGGTCGTGCGCCGGGTCGTCACGGCGGTAGAAATCGGCGGTCCGGTAGTAGTTCGACGCGCGCAGCAGCGCTTCCCGCGCGCTCACCCGATGGCCGGCGGCCAGGGCGTCGCGGCCGATGCGCTCGACTCGGGTGGCCGTGGCGGCCCACTGCGCCGACCAGGCGTCCTCGTCGCCCTCCGGGATCTGCCGGCACGTCACCAGGACCTCCCCGAGTTCCGCGCCGCCGTAGGCGGCATAACCCGCGGCGCGCAATGCCTCGAAGGAGAAGGACTCGTCGGCGTAGAGGAATTTCATGATCGAACACACCTTCCGTGAAGAACGATACGGTTCCGTTCCGTTGAACCGACGCTAACACCGGACACAATGGAACGCAACGGTTCCGTTTCGGTTAGTCTCGATGCATGGCAAAGGAGCGGACAGTGCCCCGGCCCGCCACCGGCGGGGCAGCCCTGCGACAGCGCGTCACCGACGCGATCACCCGGGCGGCCTTCGCCGAACTCGCCGAATCCGGCTATGCGCGGCTGTCCATGGAGGCCGTCGCCCGCCGCGCCGGAGTCGGCAAGGCCGCGCTGTATCGACGCTGGCCGTCCAAGGAGGGGATGCTCACCGAGTTGATCCGCCAGGCCGTCCGCGACACCCTGCCCCCGATCCCGGACACCGGAGCCCTGCGCTCCGATCTGCGCCGGCTCCTGGACACATTCCGGGAGCAGTTGTCGAATCCGACCGTCCGGAATATCGGCGCGAGCCTGTTGGCCGAGGCCCACCACAACGAATCCCTCGCCGAAGTCCTGCGCACCACCGTCGCGGGGCCGCGCCGCGACAACGCCCAACTGGTCCTGCGCGCCACCATCGAACGCGGCGAGCTCCCCACCGACCTCGATCTCGAACTCGCCTCGGATCTGCTCATCGCCCCCTTGGGCTTCCGCATCCTCGTGCTGTCCGGCGACAGCGACGACGCGTACCTCGAAACACTCACCGCCGCACTCGAAGCCGCCTTGCAGGCCGCCCGCCCCCGTCCATCGGCGGGCTCGGCGAGCGGCGGCGCGCCGGACGCAATGTCGGGCGCGCGCACGCGCCATGGGGTGCGGCATCCCGACCATGACAGCGGTGCGGCCCGGTAGGGATGCGCTCCTGACGGGGACCTCGATGCCGCGCAGGAAGGTGACGACGGTTCCGTGCGGGAACACGCGGTCAGGCCCAGGCGGGTACGGAGCCGCGCGCGGCTGCGGTGAGATGTCGACGGTGTGACATCCGCAGACGGTCGCTGGGAGGCACTGGCATATTCGCGGCCAGGGGTCCCGCTGTCCGGCCGACGGCCGAGCGGTAGCTGAGTCCGGTGGTGACAATCGACCCCCTTCAAACCTTCCTGTTCGCACATACGAGCCGGCTGCGCCGCACTGTCGCCGAGCCGGTCGTGAAGGTTGCGCTGTGCGGCCGGATCGGCCGCGTCGGTGTGTGATTGGTCATAGTTGTGCGGGTGTGCCGCGCGCGGCGGAGTACGCGCGGGCATGTCTCGATCGCATCGGCCCGCAGAGGCGTCCCGTCGTCGCGCGCATGTCCTGTGTTGCCCGGTGTATGCCTGGTCACGGGGCGGCGACGGTTGTTCCGGGGCCCTCGCGCGGGGCGGCGGTCCGGTGCGGAGGCGGTGCGGCACAGGCCCGGACCGGGGCGTATCGTGCGCATCATGACCGGAATGGACCGCCCGCGGCGGTTGCGTCGTACCCCTGCTCTACGGCGTCTCGTTGCCGAAACCACTTTGGAACCAAGGCATTTGGTGCTCCCCATGTTCGTCGCCGACGGGCTCGGCGAACCGCGCCAGATCGGCTCGATGCCGGGCGTGCACCAGCATTCGATGGATTCACTGCGCAAGGCCGCCGTAGAGGCGGTCACCGCCGGCGTCGGCGGGCTGATGCTGTTCGGAGTGCCGCGTCCGGAGGACAAGGACGCGGTCGGCAGCCTCGCCAGCGACCCCGAGGGCATCCTGAACCGCGGTCTGCGCGCGCTGTCCGAGGAGGTCGGCGACGCGACGGTGGTCATGGCCGACACCTGCCTGGACGAATTCACCGATCACGGCCACTGCGGGGTGCTGTCCGCGGACGGCGCGGTCGACAACGACGCGACCCTCGACCGCTACGTCGAGATGGCGCTGGCCCAGGCCGAGGCGGGCGCGGACCTGCTCGGCACCAGCGGCATGATGGACGGTCAGGTGGGCGCGATCCGCGACGCGCTGGACGAGGCCGGCCGCATCGACACCGGCATCCTGGCCTACGCCGCGAAGTACGCCTCCGCGTTCTACGGTCCGTTCCGCGAGGCGGTCTCCTCCTCCTTGCAGGGCGATCGCCGCACCTACCAACAGGATTCGGCCAATCGCCGCGAGGCGATCCGGGAGCTGGAACTGGACCTGGCCGAGGGCGCGGATCTGGTGATGGTCAAACCCGCGATGTCCTACCTGGACATCCTGCGCGATGTCGCCGACCGTTCCACCGTGCCGGTGGCCGCGTACCAGATCTCCGGTGAGTACGCGATGATCACCGCCGCCGCCGCGAACGGCTGGATCGACCGTCGCGGCGCGATTCTGGAATCGCTGATGGGGATCCGGCGGGCGGGTGCGGATATCGTGCTCACCTACTGGGCGACCGAAGTCGCGCAGTGGCTGTCGCACGGCAGGCAGATCGCGGTCCGGCCCGGGGCGACCGAGGTCGCGCACCCGCTGTCGTGAACCAGTGGACTCCGCCGGTCCCGCCGGCTCCTGATCGGCCGATGCCCGACGACGTTCGTACCGCGTCCCAATTATGGTTGGGCGCGGTAATTTTGGGCGTGGTACGGCTGTTCGCCGGGATGTGGACGCGGTTCGAGCATCGGCACACGATCGCCCGGAACATCTACGACCAGTTGCGTGCCCAGGAACCGCAGACCCCGATCGCGACCTACGACCTGATGGTCACCATGTTGATCGTGCTCGGCGTGGTGTTCGGGCTGGCGCTCGCGGCCGCGGCGCTGGCCGTGGCGCATCAGCTGCGCCGGGGTAAACCGTGGGCGCGCACGCTGTTCGACGTGGCCGCGGTGGTCCTGGTGATCGGCGGGGTGAATTCGATGTTCGGTCTCGGTGCGATCTCCGGCACCGGTGAGATGCTCGCCGGGGCCGCGGCCATCCTCCAGGGCGTTCTGGCCGCCGGTGCCGTATTCCTTTGCCACCGAAGCGAATCCAACGCCTACTTCGTCGTGAACGGCGGTCGGCCGCCCCGGTGAGTTTGTTACCGGCGGGTCAACATGTATGGTGAGGGTTGTCACAGAGGACCTGGGAACCGGATGTCGTGGGTCGTGCGTTCCGCATCGGATCGCGCGAGGCGTTCCGGAGAAGCGGAGGCAATGATGCGAGTGGTGATTCAACAGCCGCAGAGCCTTCGGCGAGACGTTCTGATGATGGGCCTGGTTCTCGTTCTGGGTCTGCTCACTCTGGCCGTTCTGTTGCTGCCCGGTATGGTCGGCTGATCGTTCGCCGCTTCCGGAGAATCACGCGGGCGGGCGAGACAGCCTGGAGGTTTCCGTGACCGATACCCGAGCCCCGGCCGACGTGCGGTTCGCCGAGCCCGGTGCGCATTGGCGTGCCGTCACATACGGCCCGCTGATCTGCCTGATCGTGTTGATTCTGGAACTGACGCTCGGTCACGGCCCGGTGCACTGGTTCGGTCTGGCCTTCTGCGCGCTGCTGCTCGCCGGATTCGTCTCGTTGCAGGTCGTCGCGGGAAAGCGGCACGTCAGCGTGGAACTGACCGGTACTTCGCTGCGTGAGGGCACCGAGACGCTGGACCTGGACCGGATCGCGGCGATCCTGCCCGAACCCGACGAGGAGTCCTGGGACGACGAGGACTGGCAGTCCGCACGTGCCCTCGGCGAGCTGGCCGGGGTGCCACGACGGCGCAAGGGCATCGGTTTGAAACTGCGCGACGGCGGTCTGGTGCAGGCGTGGGCGCGCGATCATCGGGGTCTGCGCGAGCAGCTCACCGCTGCGGTCGAGGAACGCGCGGTCGGTGCTTCGAAGCAGAGCGGTTCCGGCGCTGATGCCGCCGGACGCGAGGTCACCTCCGGCGAGGGCGCCGCGCTCGAGGGCACTCGCGACGCTGGGGAGGACGCTCGATGACGCACCGGCTGTGGCTCGCCGTCGACGTGGTCGTTCTGGTGCTCTGCCTCGCCGCGATCGTGCCTGCCTGGCACGCCGGAATCGAGTCGGTTTCGTTCGCCGCGTCCGGTGACCTGCCCGCCTTCGAGGCGACCCGCTACAGCGGGCCCTGGCTCGGCCTGGCCGCGCTGCTGGCGGCGGTGGCCGGATTGGCCCTGATCGATCTGGTCGCGCGGGCCGTCGAGCGATACCGGCGGGTCTGACCGGCCTGGCCTGTGGATCGCGGCCAACTTTCGGCAATCGGTGCCAACCCGGCGATCGGTGCGGACACTGGAGGTATGTCCCGCACGTCTCCCGTGCAGCGCCGAGTGGTGGTGATGCTGGCCATCGCGATCATCGGGCTGGCCACCGTGGCCTTGGACGTGGTCACGGCGATGGATGCCGGCCCCGCTCCGGAACCGGTGACCCGCTCCCGGCTGGTCGACGGGCTTCCCGGCCCGATGGGTTGCCTGGTCAGGACCGGGTTCTCGCTGTCGTGTCTGCGGCCCTCGCGCTGGTAGCGGGTCAGTTCCAGTGCTCGTAGATGTCGAGCAGGCGGGAACCGTGCGTGCCCGGGGCGTCGAGGAAGACGACCACGTTCCCGTTCGGATGCGCGGCCGATTCGAGCAGCAGCTCGCGTGGTGAGGCGTGCACGCCGCCGTGCGGGTCCCGGTAGATCTGGCTGCCCGGATGCAGGCCCGCGCCCATGCGATTCAGCGGCACGACCTTGCTGATCAGCGCGGGAAGCGGACCGTCCGCCAGGGCGGCGGTCTCGGCGTGCGACAGGCTGATCCCGATCCGCCCCTGATCGGGCTGGGCGACGATCTCACCCGCCGAGGCCGCGGTCGCGGCGCAGGTCAGTGCGGTGCCCGCGAGTGCGGTGAGGGTGGCGCCGACAATCAAGGTTCGCATGCGTCTCTCCCGGCCGGATTGCGGATGATGGACCGAGGGTACGCAGTAGCAATCATCGAGCGACCGAATTGGGCGGGAACGGCGCTCCGGCGTGTTGCGACGAATCCGGACATAGGGTGTGGGGTGGCTCACCCCACTACACCCTGTCGTCGACCGGTGCGGACCGGGCTGCGACACTGGAGGCCGTGAGTTCTTCTCCGGCCTCCGCGCACCTTTTCGATCGCGCCGCTGCGATCATTCCCGGCGGCGTGAATTCGCCTGTGCGAGCGTTCCGTTCGGTCGGCGGTACGCCGCGGTTCATCACTTCCGCGCGCGGGTGCACGCTCACCGACGCCGACGGCGCCGAATATGTGGACCTGGTGTGTTCGTGGGGGCCGATGATTCTGGGCCACGCGCATCCGGCCGTCGTGGAGGCGGTGCGCAAGGTCGCGGTCGACGGCCTGTCCTTCGGTGCGCCGACCGAGGCGGAGATCGAACTGGCCGAGGAGATCGCCGCGCGGGTGGAACCCGTGGAACGGGTGCGGCTGGTCAACTCCGGCACCGAGGCCACCATGAGCGCGGTGCGGCTGGCCCGCGGCTTCACCGGCCGCAGCAAGATCATCAAGTTCGCCGGGTGCTATCACGGGCACGTCGACGCGCTGCTGGCCGACGCGGGTTCGGGCGTCGCCACGCTCGGCCTGCCGACTTCGCCCGGCGTCACCGGCGCGCAGGCGGCCGACACGATCGTGCTGCCCTACAACGATCTGGACGCGGTGGCCGCCGCGTTCGCCGCGCATCCCGGGCAGATCGCCTGCGTCATCACCGAGGCCGCGGCGGGCAACATGGGCACGGTCGCCCCGCGGCCGGGTTACAACGCGGGCCTGCGGCGCTTGACCTCCGAGAACGGCGCGCTGCTCATCATGGACGAGGTGATGACCGGATTCCGGGTGAGCCGCTCCGGATGGTTCGGGCGCGACGGCGTGGCGGGCGATCTGTACACCTTCGGCAAGGTGATGAGCGGCGGGCTGCCCGCGGCGGCGTTCGGCGGCCGCGCCGAGGTGATGAACCGGCTCGCTCCGATCGGGCCGGTCTATCAGGCCGGGACGCTGTCGGGTAATCCGGTCGCGGTCGCGGCCGGACTGGCCTCGCTGCGCGCGGCCGACGCGGAGGTCTACGCCGCACTCGATCGCAACGCCGAACAACTCGGGAAGCTGGTGAGCGGCGCCCTCGATACGGCGGGCCTGGCTCATCAGGTGCAATTCGCGGGCAATATGGTGAGCGTGTTCTTCGCCGACCGCCCGGTTACCGACTACGCCGCCGCGAAGGCCAGCCAGACCTGGCGTTTCCCGGCATTCTTCCACGCTCTGCTCGATCGCGGCGTCTACGCGCCGCCGAGTCCGTTCGAGACGTGGTTCGTCTCCGCCGCGCTCGACGAGGACGCATTCGACCGCATCGCCGCCGCCCTGCCCGCCGCTGCCGCGGCCGCGGCGGCCGCCACACCCGAAGGATCCGACGCGTGAACGAGCGCACCGAGCCAGCCGACGAGACGACGCCGCACACACCGCAGGACATCACGTCCGAGGCGGTCGCCGACATCCCCGACGAGCACGCCGAACTATCCGGCGTCGCGGACACCGAGACGATCGTGCACGTGATGCGGCACGGAGAAGTGCACAACCCCAAGGGCATCCTCTACGGCCGGCTACCCGGCTTCGGCCTGTCGGTGACCGGCCGGTCCCAGGCCGCGGCGGTCGGCCGCGCGCTCGCCGATCACGACATCACCCTGGTGGTCGCCTCCCCGCTGCAACGCGCGCAGGAGACCGCCGGTGCGATCGCCGGGCCGCACGAGCTGATCGTGCGCACCGACGACAATCTCATCGAGGCGGGCAATACCTTCGAGGGCCTGCGCGTCGCGGTCGGCGACGGCGCGCTGCGCAAGCCCCGGCACTGGTGGAAGCTGCGCGACCCGTTCACCCCGTCCTGGGGCGAGCCGTACCTGCAGATCGCGCACCGCATGCTGGCCGCGGTGAACAAGGCGCGGGTGGAGGCGGCCGGTCACGAGGCCGTCGTGGTCTCCCATCAGCTGCCGGTGTGGACGCTGCGCCGCTTCCTCGAGGGCAAACGCCTCTGGCACGACCCGCGCCACCGCCAGTGCTCCCTCGCCTCCCTGACATCCCTTGTCTACCAAGGGGATACGTTGATCGACATCGTCTATTCCGAACCCGCGGGGGAGTCGGATCCGCGGGTGACCGGAGCGTGAACGGCTCGGCACACGAGAGAACCGGTGGGCACCCGGACGCTCCTGCCGGCGATGTTCGCGCGCGCCGCCACGGTCACATCGCCCAGGATGCGGCGCATGTGAAGTTCACCGCGCCGGCACAGCACGGCGTACGGGACAGGCCGGGACGATTCGGCGGTGATCGCCTGTTCCGCGGTTCCGCTGGGCGTCCTGAGTTCGCCCGCCGCGGTGCGGGTTTCGCCTTCGAGCGCCGAGGCGAGCGTTGCTCGGCCGAAGTCTCGGCGGAAAGGCGGGCGCCCGGCCGTTTCGGCGAGCTTGGTACGGCCGCCGGCTCCGGTGAGCGCCCCTCGCACGATCGCGGTATCCCGGCTCGTTCCGGCGCGGGGCGACTCGGGAGATGGTTCCGTACGCGTCGCGCGCCGGGTGAGCGCACGCCGGTGCGGATCGTGGCGCTGGTATTGATCGCATGCGCGGCGCTGGCCGCGGCGCTCGCCGGATGTTCGACCGGCAGTGATGCCGTGGCACAGGGCGGGACGTTCCAGTTCGTCTCGCCGGGAGGCAGGACCGACATCTTCTACGATCCGGCGGCCAAGCGCGGGACGATCGGGAAGCTGTCGGGGCCGAATCTGCTGACGAACAAGACCGTTTCGGTGAACGATTTCCCGAATCAGGTTGTGGTGCTGAATGTCTGGGGGCAGTGGTGCGGGCCCTGCCGGGCCGAGGCGCCCGAACTCGAGAAGGTCTACGAGCAGTCGAAGGCGCGCGGGGTCGCCTTCCTGGGGATCAATGTGCGTGATCCGGAGCAGGACAAGGCGCAGGATTTCGTCAGCACCAACCACATCCAGTATCCGTCGATCTACGATCCGGAATTCCGTAGCCTGCTCGCCCTGGGCGGAAAGTTCCCGACCAGCGTCATCCCCACCACGCTGGTGCTGGATCGCCACCATCGGGTGGCGGCGGTATTCCTGCGTTCGCTGCTGGCCACCGATCTACAGCCGGTGGTCGATCGTCTCGCCGCGGAGAGTGCGTAGTGAGCGGTGAGGGTGGCGCCGGGCTTTCGCGGTCCACGCGGTGTCGTGCGCGGCCGGGTGCGCTAGGTCGGTCGACATGCAGGTGAGTGTGCTCGCGTCGGTGGGAGATTCGTTCCAGCAGACCGCCGCATCCGGTCCGCTGCTGCTGGCCCTCGGGGCCTGTCTGCTCGCGGGTCTGGTGTCGTTCGCCTCGCCGTGCGTGGTGCCGCTGGTGCCGGGATATCTGTCCTACCTGGCCGGGCTGGTCGGCGCGGAGGCGCCGCCGGTGACCGTGACGCAGGCCCGGGAGACCAGGCGCTCGGATTCCGCGACGCTCGCCAAGGCCGGCCGGATGCGGGTGGCGGGAGCGGCGGGTCTGTTCGTGTCGGGATTCACCGTCGTATTCGTGCTGGCCTCGGCGACGGTGTTCGGGCTCATCCAGACCTTGAACGTGAACCGCGAACTGCTGCAACGTCTCGGCGGCGTGGTCACCGTCGTGATGGGACTGGTGTTCCTGGGCCTGGTCCCGGCGTTGCAGCGGGACACCCGGATGCATCCGCGGCGATTGACCGGTCTGATCGGCGCGCCGCTGCTGGGCGCGGTGTTCGCGCTCGGCTGGACGCCCTGTCTCGGGCCGACGCTGTCCGGGGTGATGGCCGTGTCCGCCGGGACCGAAGGGACCACGGCCGTGCGCGGGGTGGTGCTGATCGTGGCGTACTGCCTGGGTCTGGGCCTGCCGTTCGTGATCCTGGCCTTCGGGTCGGCCAGCGCGTTGCGCGGGGTCGGCTGGCTGCGCCGCCATTCGCGCACCATTCAGGTGATCGGCGGCATTCTGCTCGTCGCCGTCGGTATCGCGCTGGTGACCGGTATGTGGGACCAATTCGTGGGGTGGGTCCGCAATATGTTCGTCTCCCGAGTGACTCTCCCGATCTGACTATGACTGCAACCATGACGGCCCCCGCGGCCCCCGCCCGTCCCCCTCGCCAGTCGCCGCTGCGCAGGATTGTCGCGTTCATCCGGAACACCTGGCGCGGGCTGACCAGTATGCGCACCGCGCTGATGCTGCTGTTCCTGCTGGCGCTCGCGGCGATTCCGGGCGCACTGCTGCCGCAGCGCAGCCTCAACGCGCAGAAGGTCGACAAGTACATCGCCGACCGGCCCACCCTCGGACATCTGATGGACC
>CBJNFW010000163.1:0-19164 GCA_966435935.1 uncultured Nocardia sp. | reverse complement strand
GGGAGCTGTACCCGAGATCGAACTCGAGCCGCTCCTCCTGCGGAGCGAGGGCGCCGAGAAAGGTGAGACCTTCCGGGGCCCGCGATCCGTGCCCGGTTGCGTCCACGACCAGATCGCCTGTGAGCGTGCACGTTTCGTTGTCGCTGACGGCGACCACGCCGCGCACCCGGTGCGCGGTTCCGATCAGGCCGTGCGCGGTCGTGTGCGACCGCAGCCGCACGTTCGGCATCGCCAGGGTCCGTTCGCGCAGCACCGCCTCCAGCAGCGGCCGGGTGGCCATCAACGAGGTCAGCCCGGTTTCAGCGGTCGCGACCCGCAATCCGGCCACGTACCAACGGGTTCCGATCAGCACCTCGGCGGTGCCTGCTCCGCGTCGCGCCATCTCACTGGTGAAGCCTGGAAACAGCTGTTCGATGGCGGTGCGGCCGCGATCGAGCAGCCCGTGCAGATGCCGGGCCTGTGGAACGCCGCGCCGGGTAGCGGCCTCGCTGGATATCTGCTCGCCGTCTTCGGCGAATTCGTCACGTTCGACCAGCGTCACTCGCGCGAACCGGTCGGCGAGCACCCGGGTCGCCAGCAATCCGGCGATACCGGCACCGACCACGATCGCATGGCCGTGGCCCGTCGCATCCGCACCGGCGGCGTGCGGACGCCCCGCTGGATCGGGATGGGCCGGGGTCGTCCCCGCCACCGTGGTCTCGTCGGAACTCACCTGGGCAACTCCTGAACAGCGAACGGGCACCGAGGGAAAACGACCGCGACGTCCCGCACCGGCGAGATGTACGACCGTGTCGGCGACCATCCTCGCCGCGGCGTGCCGCACGCCTCGCGGCGATCACCGGGTCCTATCGCCCGATAGTCGAATATCGGTATCCGGCAACGCAATTGGCCGATCGACAACGCTTATCACCGCACGCATTTCACAGCCCGTTCAGGGTCCGGAAACCCGGCGCTGCTGGGCTGGGGCGCATGACGATATCCGCAGGGACCCTGCCGGGGGAGCTGGCCGCGATCGCCGCCCGCCATCCCGAGGTATCGGCCACGTTCTGGTCGCTGTCGCAGAGCTTGGACTACGCCACACTGCACCGGAAAGCGACCGGCGCGGCGGCGGCGCTGGTGCGACGCGGCGTGCGGCGCGGCGAGCCGGTGGGCATCCTGTGTCCCAACGCACCGGAATTCCTCATCGGCCTGTTCGCGATCACCGCCGCCGGGGCCGCCGCGACCCCGTTGCCGCTGCCCGCGGGCGCGCGGCAACTCGAGACGTATCCGGGCAAACTGGCCGCCATCGTCACCGCCGCGGGCATGCGGACCGTCCTGGTCTCCCCGCAGTTCGCGACCATGACCTCGGCACTGTCCGCGATCCCGGCCGAATTCCTCGACACCGCAACGCTGTTCGCCGAGACCGCCGACGCCGAACTGCCCCGGGTGCGGCCGGAGGATCCGGCCGTGGTGCAGTTCACCTCGGGCAGTACCGCCGCCCCGAAGGGGGTGCGGCTGACCCACCGCAATGTGCTGGCCGGCCTGGCCGCCATTCGCGCCGGTATCGACCTCGGCCTGTCCGACCGGGGCGGTTTCTGGCTGCCGCTGTTCCACGATATGGGCCTGTTCGGCACCCTGTCGGCCATCCTGCGCGGCATCCCCGCCCACATCTGGTCGCCCAGCGCGTTCGTCAAGGACCCGGCGCGCTGGCTGCGCGAATTCGCCACCAGCGCAACGACTGTCACGGCGATGCCGAACTTCGGTTACGAGGCGCTGCTGGCCGCGGTGCCGCCCGAGCGGGTGCCCGAGTACGACCTGCGGCACTGGCGCATCGCCTTCAACGGCGCCGAACCCATCTCACACGAGGTGGTGACCGCGTTCTGCCAGCGGTTCGGCCCGGCCGGTTTCGATCCGGCGGCGATGTTCGCGGTGTACGGCATGGCCGAGGCCACGCTCGCGGTCACCTTCCCGCCGTTGGGCCGAGCACCGCTGTTCGACTGGGTGGATCGCGGCACTCTCTCGGATTCCGGTTGGGCGCACCGGGTTTCGCCGGGCGCACCGGGTGCTCGTGCGGTGGCCGGGGTCGGGCGGCCGGTGGCTGGGCTGCGGCTGCGGCTGGTCGACCCGGAATCCGGCGTCGCGATCCCCGACGGAGAAGTCGGAGAAATCCTCGTTCGCGGCGATTCGGTGACCGAGGGCTATCTGACCGCCGATCCGGCGCGCACGGCCGAACTGTTCACCGACGGCTGGCTGCACACCGGCGATCTCGGCTACCTGCGCGACGGGGAGTTGTTCGTCACCGGCCGCAGCAAGGACATGATCACCGTGCGCGGGGTCAACTACTACGCGCAGGACGTGGAGGCCGCAGTCGGCGACCTCGACGGCATCCACCGGGGCCGGTGCACCGCGACCACCGACCCCGCCGATGCGGACATCATCGCTCTCATCGTGGAGACCAACCACACCGATACGGCCGCCGACGACCTGGTCACCGCCGTCCAGGGCCGCATCGCCGCCCGTCTGGGCCTGACCGCGGTGCGGGTGTACCTGACGGCGCCGCGCAGCATTCCCCGTACCAGCAGCGGCAAACTCCAGCGGTCGGCCGCCCGCGAACTGATCGCCGACGGTGTTGCCGCGCAACGCCTTCCGTAGAGAAACCGGAGCCCCCGTGCACAGCTACGACGTCTTCCGCCACTACGAGCGCCTGCACTGGAAGCTGGGCGACCTGGACCTGGACAGCATCGATCCGAGGCTGGTCCGGCCCGAATACGTGACCCTGGCCAAGAGCGCAACCATGGGCGAGTCCAATGTCATCGCCGCGGTCCACGGCTTCCTCGACGAATTCGTCGACGACTACGACTTCTCCACCTTCGCGGTGGTCTGGGGCTTCCAGGAAGTGCAGCACCACTACGCTTTTCGCGCCTGGCTGGCCGCGCTCGGGGAAAGCGTCGACGACACCGCGGTGCACGCCATGCGGGCGCCGTACGCACCGGGCACCACCCCGTCGGCGACCCTGGCGACCAACATCATCTCCGAACTCACCGTCAACCACGTCTACCGCACGATGTCGCGGTGGGTGGACGAGCCGGTGTTGCGGCGCCTGCTGCTCGAGGCCAGCCGCGACGAGGCCGGGCACGCACGCGAATTCATCCACTACACCGCCGAGCGCCTGGCCCGCCGCCCCGAGGAACTGCCCTCGGTGCTCGAGACGCTGTACGTCTACAGCTCCGAGGCGCGGATCAAACATCCGGTGAGCACGTTCAAGTCCGGTATCACCGAACTCGGCGAGCACGCGACCATCGACACCGGCTTCGAGTTGTTCCTGGAGCAGATCGCCGACGACGGCGAACTCGAGGTGCTGCACGACAAGGTGCGCCGGACCTTCGCCGGTATCACCGGGCTCGACCTGTCCTCCAATGCCAAGGTGCGCCGGGCCCTGGCCGATGCGATCGCCTGAACCGATGGCCGATCGCACCGACACAGCGCCGGCCGACGTCATCGCCGTGCCGTGGACAGTGCTGCCGGACTACCACTGTTTCGGCTGCTCACCGCATAATTCGTCGGGCCTGGGCCTGCGCTTCACCCGGCATGCGGACGGTGTGCAGGCCCGGTTCCGGCTCGATCGACGCTTCGAGTCCTATCCGGGAGTGGTGCACGGCGGGCTCATCGGGGTCATCTGCGACGAGGTGATGGGCAATCTCATCGTCCTGGCGCGACGGGTACCGGCCTTCACCGTCTCGCAGCGCACCCGCTTTCTCACACCGCTGCTCATCGATCGTCAATACCGTTGTGTCGCAACGCTGTTGACCGACAGAGAGGGGACCATCAGGGCAGCCGCGGACATCCTCGGCGAAGACGACGGACTGTGCGCCTCGTCCAGCGCCGTCTATCAGCCCTTCGCCCTCGCCGACGTCCGGCATCAACTCACCCTCGCCGACGCCGACGTCGCCCGCCTCGAACACGCCCTGTCCACCCCTGACACGCACTTCGCGCCGGACAACCCGCCCGGCCCGCACACCCTGTACCGGAACGGAGTTCATCCTTAACGGTTCTCCCGCTTGAAGGCAGGAGATTTCCAGCTCAGACCGCATCCGAACCACCCACCCGGAGGAGGTGATCCGATTGTCTTACATCCTCGACACTGACGTGGCCCCGTTCTGCCACGGCCAGAACCACTCTGGCGGCGTTCCGGTCTCTCGAATCGGCGTAATCGCATTCGGGGCACCGGAAGTCTCTCTCGTGCAGTTCCGGTCTTTGCTTGGCTCTCGCAAAGCAGGAACTACATGTCATGGTCGTGTATGCGGGCCGGACCATCACCACCTTCCGCCCGGCCCGCCTGGCACGGTCGATGAGTTCACGCTTCGCCGCACCGATCGCCGCGTCAGCGGCTTTACGCGCCATCGTGGACCTCGTCAGGAATGCGGGCTTGAAGTCCTCGACCGCGATCACCTCATAACGATCAACAACACGTTTGGCCCACACCCGCGAGTCGTGCACGGTCTGTCGAGCCGCTTTCTTTGCCAGCCGGGCAGCCCGCCGCCTGGCATCACGGTAACCCCGCGACTGTGGTCGGCCTTGGCGGTGACGCCGGGCCATCGCGCGCCGCGCCTTCGCCAACTCCGCGGCGCATCGCTTCCGGTACCCGAGGTGCGGCAGATCCTCTCGGCACACCACGAACGAGGCGTACCAGCAGCCCAGGCTGTCGCGATAGACGCGAACCGACGTGGGCGGCGACGGCAACTCTCGCGACCGAACGACCGGAATCGTAACGCCTTTCGGCAACAGCAAACGACCATCTCGGATCGAGAACCCGCGGGTCGTGTACTCCAGGCTCGGCAGAGACTTTCTGCGAGACTTGAACTGCGGGCGACCGCGGCCCTTCACTGTGAACGAGCGGTGCAGCGCGTGAGCGTAATCGCGGAGCATCTGCTGCTGGGCGACCCGCGACCCCTCACGCAACCACGGCAGTTTCGCCCGCGCTCGGGTCAGCAGCTTCCCAAGCCGCGCGAACGTCGGCTTCTGCCCGGACTTCTGCTGATGCACAGCTTCATTCCACAACCACCGGCAGCGACCCCACTCGGCCAGCAACGCTGCCTCGGCGGTGCGTCCGGGCCTGAGCCGGTATGTATAGCGCACCACCTCATCCATTCGAACATTCTATCGAAAGACAATGGCATGCAACAAAAGCACGACAGCGAGCAGATCCTGCACACCGTCACCGAGATCGCGGTCGCCGAGACCGCCATCCCGGCCGCCGAACTGCGCCCCGACGTCGACCTGCGCGGGATGGCCGGCGTCGATTCGGTCCGGGTGCTGCGCATGGTGGCCCGCATCGAGCGGACCTACGACATCGAGCTCGAGGATTCCGATGTCTTCGGCATGTCCACCCTCGCGGACGTGGTGACCGTGGTGGACAAGGCGCTGCGGGCGGAGGCGGCGTGACGACCACCGCGGATACCAACCAGCATTACGATCTCGATCCGGAGATCTTCGGCGAATTCCTGGATCCGTTGCGCAAGTACAGTTCCGCGCTGTACCGGACCCCGCAGGACACCCTGGAGCAGGCGCAGCGGCACAAATTGCGGTTCGTCGCGGACCGCTTGGGCCTGACCGGCGGGGAGCGACTGCTCGATGTCGGCTGCGGCTGGGGCGCGCTGATCCTGTTCATGGCGCAGGAATTCGACTGCCGCACCCTGGGAGTCAGCCCGGCCCCGCGCCAGCACGAGTACATCGCCGCCCAGGCGGCCGCTCGCGGTTTGACCGATCGGGTGCGGACCCGCGTCGGACATTTCGAGGAACTCGACCTGCCCGAACGGGGTTTCGACGCGGTGACGCTGCTCGGATCCATCGTGCACATGCCCGATCTCGATGCGGTCTTCGGCCGGGCTCGCGGCGTGCTGCGCCGCGGCGGCACGCTGTACGTATCGGAGAGCTGTTTCCGGAATGCGATGGCGCGTAACGCTTTCAACGAGAAGGACGGCACCCGGTTCGTCCGGTCGGACATCTTCGGCTTCGGTGAGCTGCGTCCGCTCTCGGAACTGGTGACCGGCGCGGAGAACGCCGGTTTCTCGGTGATCGCCGTGGATGATCTGACCGCGGACTACCGCCGCACCATCGAAGCGTGGATCGGCAATGTGAACGCCGCCGCGGACCGGATCGACGCGCACCGTCCGGGCCTGGCCGCGACGTTGCGGCGCTATCTCGAAATCGCCAATGCCGGTTGGGGTTACACCACCAAGCATTACGCGCTGACCTGCCGCAACTCGCGCTAGCCGGAGAGGAATTCCGATGACCCGGGAGATCCCCGCGGCGACGCTGCCGACAGCGGCTGTCCTGCTGCCCACCGACGAGGTGACCGCGGCGGTGGACGGCTTCCTGGCCGCGTCGCCGGCCGCCCGCGCCTGGGATGTGGAGACCGCGTTCGACTGGGCGAGCGCCGATGCCGGCCGGCTCACCGAGGGCCAGCGTTCGGCGGTGCAGTTCGTCACCTATATCGAGGACCACCTGCCCGGCTATTTCGATGTGTACCAACGGTATTTCCCGGTGGACGACCGCGTCGACCAGGACACCTACCTGCACAACCGCGAGCTGTACCACTTCACGGTGCGGTGGGCGGCGGAGGAGGACACTCACGCCCGTGCGCTGGCGCGCTATCAGCACGCCGCCGGGATGGCCGAAAGAGTAACGCTGCGAAGCGAACTCGCGGTCGAGGGCCGCAAACCCTTCGATCTGCCCTACCGGCATCCGGTGCAGTTCTTCGCCTACGCGCTGGTGCAGGAGAAGGCGACGCAGATGTACTACCAGTCGCTGCGCGAGGTTTGCGGCGATCCGGTGCTGGGCGCGGTGCTGACCCGGCTGGCTCGCGACGAGGCCCGGCACTTCAGTTTCATGGCCGACGTGGTGGGCCGCTACCTGCGCACGCAGGGCGACGCGGTGGTGGAACCGATCCGCGAGGTGGTCGCCGGATTCCGGATGCCGTTGGCCGACACCATGCGTGGCTACTGGCGGTGGGCGCTGCGCATCGCCGACGTCGCCGACTACGACCACACCGCCGCCTACGAGCATCTGGTCAAGATCATCGATCGAGCGGTCGACACCCGCACCGAACCACTGGACGAACTGGTCCGATTCCTGGACCGCTGTCGCACGCTGTCCTGAGCCGGATCGGCCCGGTCGCCGCATGGTGGCCGGGCCGATCCGCGCGCGATCACTGCGGCTGCAGCACCAGAATCGTGGTGGACCCGTGTGCGATCAATTTGCCCTTGGCGTCGGTGATCCGCCCCTCGGCGGTCGCGGTCCGGCGCCCGACATGCACGGCGGTGGCCTCACAGGTCAGCCTGCTGCCGTCCAGGGCGACCGAGCGGATGAAATTCACCTTCAGCTCCAGCGTCGTGTACGCCACACCGTCGGCGAGGGTGGTGAAGACCGCGCTGCCCATCGCGGTGTCCATCAGCGTCGCCAGGACCCCGCCGTGCACGGTGAACATGGCGTTGATCGTCGCCGGGTTCGGGTCCAGGTAGTACCGGGTGAATCCGGCCCCGGCCGAATCGAGCCGGATGCCGAGCGAGGCGCCGACTCCCAGCTTCTCGCGCAGGCCCCGCTCGAAGATCTCGGTGAGTTCGCCGACCCGGGCCGCGACCACGTCTGCGGCCTGAATATCGGTGCTGGTCATAGGTTTTCCCTCCTGCCGAACGATACGAAGCCATTCGAACAGCGTTCGGTGAACTGCGGATGGCCGCCGCGCCGGCGATACTCACCTCCGATCGGATGATCGGAACACCGCGCGCGGTCGCCGCGGACCCGGCCCGGCCGGTACCGTCGCGGCTGTGGCCGAGACGCTGGGCGCCGATTTCTTCGCCGATCCGCATGCCTACTATCGGCGCTGGCGCGCCCGGGGGCCGGTGCACCGGGTGCGATTCCCGGACGAGACCGAGCGGTGGGTGGTGATCGGTTATCCGGAAGCTCGTGCGGCGCTGGCTGATTCGCGCCTGCGCAAGGACATCGCGCGCCTGGACGGGGTGATCAGCGCCAAGCGCGGCGGCGGGTCCGATCCGCGCACGCTGGCGCTGATGTCGCATATGCTCAACAGCGATCCTCCCGAGCACACCCGGCTGCGCAAACTGGTCACCAAGGCGTTCACCACCCGCCGGATCGCACAGCTGCGGCCGCGGATCGAGCAGATCACCGCCGATCTGCTGGATGCCGCCCAAGCGTGCGAGCGGGTGGATCTGCTGACGGAATTCGCTGTGCCACTGCCCATTACGGTCATCTGCGAGATGCTGGGAGTGGCCGTCACGGACCGGGACTCCTTCCGCCGCTGGACCACCGATCTGGTCGGCGTGGTCGGCCGCGAGGAACAGCGCCGCGAATCCACCGTGGCGATGGCGGGCTTCCTGGGAGATCTGGTGCACGACAAGATCACCCGGCCCGGACAGGATCTGCTGTCCGCGCTGGCGCACACCACCGACGACGGTGATCGCCTCACCCCCGCCGAACTGGTGTCCATGTCGTTCCTGCTGCTGGTGGCCGGGTACGAGACCACCGTCAACCTGATCGGCAACGGCACCCTTGCGCTGCTGCGCAACCCAGAGCGGATGGCGGAGCTGCGGGCGGATCCCGCCCGGATCCCCGCCGCCGTCGAGGAGTTCCTGCGCTTCGACGGCCCTGTCGGCCTGTCGATGGCGCGCTACACCGCCGAACCGATCACACTCGGCGACACCGAGATTCCGGCCGGCGAGATCGTCTACGTCGCCTTGGCGGCGGCCGATCGCGACCCGTCCCGATTCGCCGACGCGGACGTCCTGGACCCCGCCGCGGACCGCACCGGCCACCTCGCGTTCGGGCACGGCATCCACTTCTGCCTCGGCGCCCCGCTGGCCCGGATGGAGGCCACGATCGCCTTCACCGCACTGCTGCAACGCTTTCCGGGATTGCGCCCGGACCCCGGCGCAGCTCCCCTGCGCTGGTACGAGAGCACACTGATCCGGGGTCTGGTGGCGCTACCCGTACTGCTGCGCGACTGACCCATACCGCGCCGATCCCGCCACGCTCGAGGTCCGGGTTGCGCACCGGCGCAATACCGGCCGTCGCCTTCTTACTCGCGCCGGTTCCGACAATTACTCTGCGCCAACAGCATTCGTACTCGTTGTGTGAAACCCGACCGATTCGTGCGGCAACGACGCCAGGCGTGCGGTGGCAGACGAGGTGACACGTGCTCGATCCGAGACGGCCGCGCAGACCGAGAGCCCCGCCCGGAATTCCGGGCGGGGCCTGGTGTCCCCCCGGCACTCACACCGGGGCGTCTGTTTACTTCGCGGGCGTGAACGGCTGGTTGATGGTGGTGAAGTACTGAGCCGCTGCCGCGATGGCCACCGGCGCGGTCACCAGCAGCTGACCGGCCAGGGTGCCCAGCGCGCCGACGGCGATGATGCCGCCGAGGCAGCCGACGGCGGCGGCCGGCACGAAGGCGCCGAACAGGCCGACGATGGCGGCCGCGGCCACGGTAGCGCCCGCGATGCCGCCGAGCAGGCAGCCCACCGCACCTCCGGCGAGACCGCCCACCAGAGTGCCGATCGTGGCGCCGGCGGAGATGGTGGTCACCATGCGGTTCCAGGCCGCCTGCTCACGGTCGTACGGGGTCTTCCACGGCGCGGTGTTCTCGTAGGGCAGCGCGACGGGCTTGTAGACCGCGTGCGCGACGTCGAGCTGCGGGGTCAGCGTCGCGGTGTGGTCGTGAATGTCGGCCGCGATCGGGAAGACGAAATCATCCACCCGGAAAGACAATTCGGTGCCGGCCAGCACAGTGCCGTTGGCTGCCTTGATCTTGAAGACCCCGTCCTGCGCGGACATCGAGCCCGCGTCGGTGGAGATGATGGTTGCCGTCTTGGTGGTGGTGGCCTTGTAGTTCACCACACCGCTGTCCGCCGGCGCCGCGCCGGCCACGCCGGCCGTGACGGCCAGCGTCGTGACCAGAAGGGTCGACGCCGCAGCGAATTTCCTCATCCTTGCTGCCTTCTACTCGTTCTGTGTTCGGGTGGAACCGGCGCGCGGTTGCGCGCACGTCTGTGGTGCCGGCGGACGATCGATTCGCGCGCTGGAAGATTCGCCGCCGTCAGAGATCGAGGACCAGGACCTCCGAGCAGGCGCGCGAGACGCACAGCATCATGGTGTCGCCGCGGGCGCGCTCGTCCTCGGTGAGCAGACTGTCGCGGTGCTCGACGGCGCCGGACAGCACTCCGGTTTCGCAACTGCCGCAGGTGCCTTCGCGGCAAGAGGTGACGATGGGCACCCCAGCCGCCTCGAGTACGTCGGCGATCGACTGCTCGGCACCGACCCGGAAGGTGTCGCCGCGGCCCGCGAGCCGTACCTCGAACGAGCGATTCTCTTTCCGCGCCACTGCTTTCGGCGCGAAACGCTCGAGGTGGACCGCGACGCCAGATGCGGCGCCCGCGTTCTCCACGGCCGTCAGCAGCGGCTCCGGACCGCAGCAGTACACCGCGGCGGCGCCGGCTTCGCCGACGATTCGCTCGATCGGCAACAGGCCGTCCTCGTCCTGCGGCACCAGCACCACCCGTCCACCGTGACGGGCCAATTCCGCGGTGAAGGCCAGGTGCGCACGGGTGCGCGCGCCGTAGTAGAGCGTCCACTCCGCGCCCGCGGCCGCCGCGGCGGCTGCCATCGGCAGCAGCGGGGTGATGCCGATGCCGCCCGCGACGAAGACGTACGACTGCCGGTCGACGAGTTCGAAGTTGTTGCGCGGCACCGAAACCCGCAGTTCCGAACCGGGCAGTGCGGTCTGGAACAAGTGCTCTGAACCGCCACGTCCCGCTGGTTCGCGCAGGATCGCCACGCGCCAGTGCCGCGAGGCGGGATCCCCGCACAGCGAGTACTGCCGCACCCCGTGCGGACCCACGCCGATATCGATGTGCGCTCCCGGCGACCAGGCCGGTAGCGGCGTGCCGTCGGCGGCGGCGAGCTCGAGGCCGAACACGCCCTCGGCCTCGTCCCGGCGGGTCTGGACCCGCACCCCGAACTCCGTCATCCTGGTCCTCTCGGCCCTGTCGTTCGTCGCCACCACCGTGGCCGAGACGCAGATCCGATGCACGATGGTTGCGCGGACTCTTCTAGACCGATCGGCGTTGACTATCGCCCTCGGTATCGGGACGAACCGGACCGACACTGAGCGCATGACCCCGGTGACGGAACTGGTCGACAAGACCAGCGAGTTTGTTCGAGAGCATGTCATACCGATCGAGCGCGAGATAGTGGTCGGCGGCCGCGTGATGGACGACGCGTTGCGCCTGGATCTGCAGAAGAAGGCCAAGGACGCGGGCGTTTTCGGACCGCTGTCGGCCCCCGGGTACGGCGGCCTGGGACTGGACACCCGGGCCCAGGCCCGGGTGCTGGAGGCCGCCGGCGCCAGCCTGATCGGCCCGCTCGCGGTGAACGCGTGGGCTCCCGACGACGGCAACATCCACCTGCTGGCCCACGTCGCCAATCCCGAACAGCAGGAGCGGTATCTCGCACCGCTGGCCTCGGGCGAGGTTCGCTCGGCGATCGCCATGACCGAACCCGCGCCCGGCGCCGGATCGGATCCACGCATGCTGCGCACGGTCGCGGAGGAGACCGACAACGGCTGGATCATCAACGGCGCCAAGCATTTCACCACCGGCGCCCAGGGCGCGGCCTTCGTCATCTGCGTGGCCAGAACCCCGGACGGGCCGACCATGTTCCTGGTCGACTCGGACAATCCCGGACTGCGAGTGGGCCGCCGGATGCCGACCCTGGACCACACCAGCGCCCCCGGTGGGCACTGCGAGGTGGAGTTCGCGGACTGCGAGGTACCCGACTCCGCGGTACTGGGCACGGTCGGGCACGGACTGGAACTGGCGGCGGTGCGGCTGGCGCCGTCCCGGCTGACGTTCTGCATGAACTGGCTCGGCTTGGCGGTGCGCGCTCAGCAGCTGACCCTCGATCATGTGGTGCGCCGCACCGCGTTCGGCACGCCGATCGCCGAACACGGTCTGGCCCAGGGGCTCATCGCGGACAGCGAGATCGACATCGCGGCCGCCCGCGGCCTGATCCACACCGCGGCCGCCACCATCGACGCCGAGGGCGCGGTGTCCGCGCAGGCCCGGCACGAGACCTCGATCGCCAAAACCTTCGTCTCCGATGCGGTCTGGCGGGTTCTGGACCGGGCCGTGCAGTTGCACGGCGGGCTCGGCGTCTGCGAGGACCACCTGGTTGCCCGATTCCTGGTGGAGGCCAGGGCATTCCGCATCTACGAAGGCCCGTCGGAGGTGCTGCGGTGGTCGATCGCCCGCCGCGCCCTGCGCGGACCTCGCTGACCCGAGGAGGACAACATGACCCAGCGCACGATCGGCGGATTCGCCGCCGCCTACCCCGAGCTCGACCCGGCCGCAGTGGATTACGAATACCTGCGCGCGGTGTCGCAGGACATGGTGCCGTTCGGCCGGCATGTGGGCACCCTGATCACCGAGGTCGGCCCGGAGCAGGCGGTGGTGGAGATCCCCGCCGTCGACCACGCTCGCAATCACATGGGCACCGTGCACGCCGGCGCCTTGTTCACCGCCGCCGACATCGCGGGTGCGGCTGCCTTCGTCGGTGCGGCCGCCGCCCGGTTGCACACCGTCGAGCGGCTGGTGCTGCGCGGCGGCACCGCCGCCTACCGCAAGCCGGCGGTGGGCCGCATCCGCGCGATCGCCACGGTGGACCAGCGCGAACTGGCCGACATCCTGGGCGCCGAGCGGTCCGAGCGTTTCGAACTCGGCGGCAAGGCGCTGCTGCGCGACGACAACGACGTGGTGGTCGCGAAGTTCACCTTCGACTACGTCTGCGACATCGTGCTCGGCGAGGACCGGTCATGACCACTGCCACCCCCGAATCCCGGTCCGGATTCGGCACGTTGGAATCCACCACCGTGACCACCTCGGACGGGGTGGATTTCACGGTGCGCTGGCTGCCCGCAGAACGCGCCGACGCGCCCGTGGTGCTGCTGCTGCCTGCCATGGCGATGAAGGCCAAGGCATACTTCTTCCTGGCGAAAGCGCTGCACGCACAAGGCCTTTCGGTGGCCACCTGCGATCTGCGGGCGCAGGGCGAGGCTCGTCCGGCGCTCGGCGAGCACGCCGACTTCGGCTATCGGGAGATGCTCGAGATAGATATGCCCGCCATCGTGTCCGCTGTCGAGCAGCGCTTTCCGGGCGCACCGCTGCGGCTGTTCGGGCACAGCCTGGGCGGTCAGGTGGCACTGCTGTTCGCCGCCGCGGAACCGGAACGCGTTGCGGGAGTGGCGGTCATCGGCACCGGCACCGTGTTCTGGTGGGCGTTCGGGATGCGCCGCTGGTTCGAGGCGTTGAGCCGGATCCAGTGGATCGGGCTGGTGGCGCGGATCAAGGGGCACT
Organism: uncultured Nocardia sp.; assembly: GCA_966435935.1. Classification (GTDB taxonomy): domain Bacteria; phylum Actinomycetota; class Actinomycetes; order Mycobacteriales; family Mycobacteriaceae; genus Nocardia. The sequence continues at coordinate 5,761 of CBJNFW010000163.1, read as the reverse complement.
GGCCCGGCGGCGTGCTGATTCCGGCCCCGATGCCCGGCGGGGTGATGCGGGACTGGTCACTGCACTCGCTGACCAGTTACTACCGGCCGCGCGGCACCCGCCGCCGCTACAACACGCTGCTGGCCGCGATGCCGCTCCCGGTGCTGGCGATCTCGCTGTCCGATGACCCGCTGGGCCCGAAATCCAATGTGGACTTCCTGGTTTCGCGGATGCCGTCCGCTCGGGTCACCCGCTGGCATCTGGACGAGCGCTCAGAGGTGGTGCACCGCGACCACTTCGCCTGGGTCAAGGACTCCCCCGCGATCGCGGCCGGTGTGGCGCAATGGATCTCGGCGGGCACCGTACCCGAGCCCAGGGAGCCGTAGGTGGCCGGACTGCGCCTCGAGGCGGTTTCCAAGAAGTTCGGTGGCACGCGGGCCGTGGACGAGGTGAGCCTCGATATCGCCGACGGTGAGTTCCTGGTGCTGCTCGGTCCCAGCGGTTGCGGCAAGTCCACGTTGCTGCGCATGATCGCGGGGCTCGAGGAGCCGAGTTCCGGGCGAATCCTGCTGGACGGCAACGACATCACCGATGCCCCGGCCCAGCGCCGGGATCTGGCGATGGTGTTCCAGAGCTACGCCCTGTACCCGCATCTGACGGTGGCGCAGAACATCGCCTTCCCGCTGCGGGCGCGGCGACGGCGGCGGGCGCGCGTTCGCGAGCAGGTCGCCGAGGTGGCCGCGACGCTGCAACTACAGGAGTTGCTGGGCCGTCGCCCGGCCGCGCTGTCCGGCGGCCAGCGCCAGCGAGTCGCGTTGGCGCGGGCCATGGTTCGCGATCCGGGCGCGTTCCTGATGGATGAGCCGCTGTCCAACCTGGACGCCAAACTGCGCAGCGCCACCCGCGCCGAACTCATCGCGCTGCATCGGCGCCTGGGCGCGACCTTCCTCTACGTCACCCACGACCAGGTGGAGGCGATGACGATGGCCACCCGGATCGCGCTGCTCGACGCGGGCCGGGTGGCGCAGGTCGGCACGCCCGAGGAACTCTACGACCGGCCCCGGTCGGTGTTCGTGGCCGGATTCCTGGGCTCGCCGCCGATGAATCTGTTCCCGGCGGTGGTGCGCGAACGCGACGGGCGGGTGCGGGTGACGGCCGAGGGAAGCGATATCGCCCTCGACGCCGCCGCGAACCGCCCCGCAGACGACTCCGGCACCGGCAGCACCGCCGCGGACGTCGTCGAACAGCGGGTTGTCGCCGGTATCCGGCCGGAGCATCTGCTACTGGAGTCCGGCGACGGCGATATCCGCGGCACGGTGACCATGGTCGAGAACCTGGGCAGCGAAGAGCTGGTTCATTTCTCGGCCGGCGAGCTGTCGCTGTGCGCCCGGGTCACCCGCCCGGCCGGCGTCTCGGTCGGCCGGCGCATCGGCGCCCGGGTGATGCCCGAGCGGATCCACCTGTTCGATCCCGAGTCCGGTTTGCGGCTGCGCCGACGCGAGCCGCGGCCGACCGTCCCCGCCGAGCACGACGACCGTCCGGTCGTGCCGGTTTCCTGAACTCCGCCACCACTCGATGAGGAGAAATACCGTGAAACGCACCATGCCCCTGCTGGGCCTGGTATTCGCCTGCACCCTGGCGCTGAGCGCCTGCGGTGGCGTCGGCGGCACCGATGGAACCACTGCCGCGACGAGCGTCGCGCAGATCCCGCAGCTGAAGCCGGATCAGCAGGTGTCGATCGTTTTCGAGTCCTACAACTACGGCCTGGCCGGGCCCTGGACCGACACCTTCAACGCGCTGATCGCCGAATTCACCAAGCAGCACCCGAACATCAAGGTCACCGCGCAGAAGCCGCAGGGCAACAGCCCCAACCCGGCGACCGACACCATCTCCAGCATCCAGAACCAGATGGCCGCCGGCACACCGCCGGATGTCGCCCAATTGGGTTTCAGCGACCTGGATTTCACCATCCACCAGCTGGGCGCCAAACCGCTGGACGAGCTGGTCGGCAAGCAGGAGGTGCAGGCCGAATTCGACGGGCCGCAGCACGCGTACGCGCCGCGCGCCCGCACCCTGGACGATTGGGGCGGCCACACCTACGGTGTGCCGTTCGTCTTCTCCACTCCGGTGCTGTACTACAACGCCTCGCTGTTCCAGCAGGCCGGCCTGGATCCGGCCAAGCCGCCGGCCACCTGGCAGCAGGTCGCCGACGCCTCCCGCGCCATCGCCGACAAGACCGGTAAGGGCGGGGTCTACATCGACTGCCTGACCAAGACCGCGAAGGACTGGTGCTTCCAGTCCATGGTGCGTTCCAACGGCGGCCGGGTGATCTCCGAGAACCGGAAGACGCTGACCTACGCCGACGCACCCGCGGTCCAGGTGACCCAGTTCGGGCAGCAGTTGGTGAGCAGCGGCGAGATGCCCAAGCTCGACCAGAAGCAGGGGTACGAGAGCTTCGCCCGCGGCGATATCGGGATGATCCTCGAGACCAGCGCCGTGCAGGGAGTGTTCGAGAAGGGCGCCAAGGGCAAGTGGGATCTGCGTGACGCGCAGATGCCCAGCTTCGACGGCAAACCCACGGTACCCACCAATTCCGGTGCGGGACTGCACATCCTGTCCAACGATCCGGCCAAGCAGCGCGCCGGATGGGAATTGATCAAGTTTCTCACCAGTCCCGAGGCGTTCACCATGATCTCCAAGGGCATCGGCTACCTGCCGCTACGCACCGGACTGTTGCAGGACCCGAGCGGCCTGCAGAGCTGGGCGCAGCAGAACCCGCTGGTCACCCCGAACGTCGCCCAGCTGGATCGGATGGAGCCGTGGGTGTCCATGCCCGGCGGCAACTATCTCCAGGTTCGGGACGGCATGATGGACGCGGTCGAATCGATCGTTTTCCAGGGCAAGGACGCCCAGTCCACCCTCACCGCCGCCCGGGACGCGGGCGCCAAACTGCTGCCGGCGTCATGAACGATCTCACCGTAATCCAGCTGACCGACACCCACATTCGCGCCGCCGGGGAACTGCTGCACGGCTGTGTGGACACGATGGCGAATCTGACCGTCGTGCTGGAGGGACTCCGCAACGGCGCGAAGATCGATGCGCTGGTGCTGTCCGGCGACCTCACCGACAACGGTTCGCCCGAGGCGTACCGGCGCTTGGCCGCGGCCGTGGAACCGGTGGCGGCCGACCTCGGCGCGACGGTTGTCTACGCCATGGGCAATCACGACGAGCGCACCGCGTTCGGGGCCGAATTGCTCGGCCTCGACCCGGACGGCATCGATCCCGCCCGGCCGCACGATTCGGTCGTGACCGTCGACGGACTCCGGATCATCGCGCTGGACAGCTCCACTCCGGGCCGGCACAACGGCCGCCTCGAAGCGGACCAATTGGATTGGCTCGCCGCGCAATTGCGCACGCCCGCGCCGCGCGGCACATTGCTGATGCTGCACCATCCGCCGATCCCCTCGGCGAACCCCGCGGCCGAGGTGCTCAAACTCCAGCAGGCCGAGCACCTCGAGGCGGTCCTAGCGGGCACCGACGTGGGAATGATCATCTGCGGGCACAACCACTTCACCGCGGCCTCGGCGCTGGGCGGGATCCCGGTGTGGCTGGGCCCGGCGGTGGCCTACCGGCTCGACCCGATGGCGCCCGCGGGCCGGCACCGGGGCATCGCCGGATTCGGTTACAGCCGAATCGATGTCGTGGGTTCGGCGTTCGTGGTCACGGCGGTGGAGGCCACCCCGGCGCCGGCGGTCTACGACCGGCCGCAGTCCGAGGTGCTCGATCAGCTGGCGGCGCTGGCCGCCGAGTCGCAATGATGTTCGTCGTCGACACCACCGCCGAGGAGCAGCGCGATCGCATTGCGGCCGAGACGGTTCCGGCGCGTCGTTCCGCCATTCGCCGGGCGGGACGGCGCGCCGTGCCGTATCTGTATCTGGCTCCCGCGCTGATCCTGCTGGTCGTGTGGACCTATCGGCCGCTGGCGCAGGCGGTGCAGCTGTCCACCTACTCCTGGAATCTGCTGCCCACCTCGCCGAGCACACCGGTGGGTCTGGCGAATTACCGTCGGCTGCTGGATCTTCCGGAGTTCACCGACTCGATCGGGCGCACCGTGGTGCTCATCGCCGGGCTGCTGCCGTTCACCGTGCTGCTGCCGGTGCCGATCGCCCTGGCCGCCCGGCGCGTGTCCGATCGCGCGCGCACGGTGTACCAGGCGTTCGTCTTCGCGCCCTTCCTGGTGGCGCCGGTCGCCGCCGCCGCGGTATGGCGATGGCTGCTGAACCCGCGCAGCGGCGCGGTGGATCGGGTGCTGGGCTCGGACCGCAACTGGGTGTACGAGCCGTCCACCGCGCCGTGGGTGATCATCGTGATCACCGGCTGGCAGCTGCTGGGTTTCGCGGTTCTGGTGGTGTGGGCCGGATTCGCCGGTATCAGTGGCGATTACGACGAGGCGGCCCGGGTGGACGGCGCCCGGCCCGGCCAGATCCTGCGCTGGATCACGCTGCCGCTGCTGTCGCCGACGCTGCTGTTCCTGGTGCTGACCACGGTGCTGCTCAGCCCGGTGCTGACCTTCCCCCTGATCGACACCCTGACCCAGGGCGGACCGACCCGGGCCACCACGAACATCTATTACCTCTTGTGGGACTACGCCTTCCACAGTTTCGACGCCGGACTGAGCGCGGCCGCGGGTGTGCTGCTGTTCCTCGGTTTCGGGGCGATCGCCGGAGTGCTGGTGTGGATCTCGGAAAGGGTTTCCTTCCATGATGATTGACCGGCTGCGCACCGCCGGCAGCCATCTGCTGCTGGCGGTAACGGCGCTGCTGTGCGCCTTTCCGATCTACTGGCTGTTCGCCACGGCGCTGCGCCGGCCGCAGGACGTCTGGTCGTTGTCACCGGTGCCGTGGCCGCTCTCGGCGGCCAACTACATCGATGCCGCGCGCCAGGTCGACGTGCTCGGACTGATCGGGAACACGTTCTTCGTCGCGGCCCTGTCCGCGGCCGGGCAGTTGCTGGTGGCGCTGCTGGCCTCGTACGCGTTCACCATGTACACCTTTCCGCTGCAACGGGTGCTGTACCTGGCGTTCGTCGGCACCTGGCTGGTGCCGTTCCAGGTCACGATGCTGCCCAACTACATCCTGCTCAACCAGCTGGGGCTGCTGAACACGCTGATCGGCGTGGTGTTGCCGACGCTGTGCTCGGCATTGGCCGTACTGCTGCTGCGTCAGCACATGGCGGCCTTCCCGAAGGAACTGGTAGCGGCGGCCAAGATCGACGGGCGCTCGTCCTGGTCGATCCTGTGGACGGTGGTGGTACCGAATCTGCGCCCCGCCCTCGCCGCACTGGCCATCCTGCTGTTCATCAACGAGTGGAACGAGTACTTCTGGCCCGCGGTGGTGCTCCGAAAGTCCAACGGGGTACTGCAACTCGGATTGCGCAGCTTCCTCAGCAGCGCCGAGCAGGATCAGTGGGGCCCGATGATGGCCGTCGCCAGCCTCGCCTGCCTGCCGGTGATGCTGCTGTATCTGGTGTTGCAGCGCCAGATCGTCAACGCGTTCGTGCGGTCGGGGTTGAAATAGCACGGATTTCGTTCTGCGGCAACGGCAATGGGCCGGTCCGGGAGATCTCCCGGACCGGCCCGTTGTCCTTCGGGTCGGTCGTCCTCAGCGCACCGCCACCGCTGTGGTGAGCGAACCGATCAGTGCCGTGTCGTGCTCGCCGGCCCGGAAGCGCGGATGATCCAGGATGTCGTGCAGGAATTGTGCCGTGGTGACCACACCGCGAC
>CBJNFW010000162.1:0-19196 GCA_966435935.1 uncultured Nocardia sp. | reverse complement strand
CCGGATCCCGCTCGACTACAGCCTAATAGCCGGGGGTGTGCCAGTGCACTGTTCCCGGTTGCTCCCGGTGTATCCGATACCGGATATTCGCACACCCGCACGAGTCGACCTCCTGCTTCGAACGGTGTCTGTCCGGTTGCTGGTCGATCGCATGGTTGTGGTGCTGGTGATCAGCGGACCTGCGGCGGTCTCCGGGACGCCGAGTTCGCGCGCGCCGGTGCGGTGGGAGCAAGCCACGAACCCGAGGCAACCGAACTCCGTGCTGTGCAGGTCGCGCGGGTGCCCGCTGCCATCCTCCGATCAGCAGTGGTCGTGCAGTGTCCCCATTCGATCTCGGCGCGACGGCCGTGCAACAGCCGCCACTCGGCGTCGTCGGCGAGGAGCCTCTCGACGTCGTCTCGCCGTATGCGCGTCGCTGAGCGACCGGTCCGGATGCCGGCCGACCATTCCTCGCCGCGCGAGTCGCCAGCGTGGGCCGCACGACTACTCGCAGTACCCGGCGAAATGAAGCAGGCCGGGTTGGTCGCCGGGGGCATGCGCCGCTCGAGAATTCGTTGCGGCGGCGCATGCGGTGATGATCCGGAGACTGCTCGGCATACATACCCGGAATCGGTCCTGGCGTGAATTCGCCTGTGCGTGGCCGCCGTTCGTCTAGTTCTCGGGCCCTTGTTCGCTTTGCTGGTTCGTGAGCAGGGACTTCAGCTGGGCTGCACCGGTTTCGGCCAGCCAGGTGTCGAAAGTACGTAGGCCCGGGTGGATTTCGCGCACGGCGGGTATGTCCGCGTTCCAGCTGTCCCCCTCGCGTGCGAGCCGCCAGACCTCGAGGATCGACGGACCTCGTTCGGCGGCCTCCGACTCGGGAATCTCCTCGTAGCGCACGGGAATTCCGACGGTCCGGGTGATGGTCGCGGCGGCATCGCGCATGGTGCGCTGATCGCCTGCCAGGTCCAGGGTGCGGCCGTGCAGGCGGTCCGGATCGGCGAAGGCCAGGGCCGCCACGGCGGCGATGTCCTCGACCGCGATCATCTGGATCGGGAGGTCCGCGGGGAACAGATGCCGGTGCACTCCGTCGCGGATTCCGTCCACCGAGAAACCCTGGAACAGATAGTTCTCCATGAATCGGACCGGTCGCAGCAGGGTGTAGCGCATCCCGCTGTCGGCCACCACGCGTTCGATGCGCCGCTTTCCGTTGGCCCCCCACTGCTTGTCCCGGGCGAAGGAGGCCACTCCGGTGAACACGAACTGCTCGACGCGCGCCGCGCGAGCCGCCGCGACGAGCGTCGCGCCGCGAGCCGCCTCGAGTTCGACGTCCCAGCCGTCCGGACCGTAGGCGGCCGGCGGTACGCCGAAGACTCCGCGCACATCGCGGACCGCGGCCGCGATGCTGTCCGGGGCGTCGAAATCGCCGACGGCCAATTCGGCTCCGAGTTCGGCCAGCGCGCGTGCGGCCGCGGTGTCCGGATCGCGGACCAGGGCGCGGACGGGAATGCCGTCGCCGAGCAGCCTGCGCGCGGTTGCGCCGCCCTGCTTGCCGGTGGCGCCCGTGACGAGTATCCGATCGTGTTGTGCGGACATGATCACCTGTCTCCGTGTCGGTAGAATCCGGGTTGGGTAACCCGTATTCCGGACGATACGGGTGCCGCGACTCGATTCGCCAGGTCCGCGCAAAGGGGTGCCGTAACGAAATGAATTCCCCGTCACAGAGTTTCGGTCCCGCGGCGCGGGCCGATGCCCGGCGCAATCGCGCTCTGGTGCTGGCCGCCGCCCAACGCGCCTTCGCCGATCACGGCACCTCGGTCTCACTGGCCGAGATAGCCCGTCGCGCCGGTGTCGGCGCGGGCACCGTCTATCGGCATTTCCCGACCAAGGCCGACCTGCTCGAGGCGGTGATGCAGCAGCGTATCGAGCACATGACCGCCCGCGCGACGGCTTGTCTGAGCGCACCGGACGTCGGTGCGGCCTTCTTCGAATTCTGCGCCGAGGTCGTCCGCACCTCGCCGCGCAGCCAGGCCGTCTGCGATCTGATCACCGCCGATGACGGCTGGCCGCGCACCCTCGTGCGCGGCGCGGGGGACCGGTTCCGCCAGGCTCTGCACGCCCTGCTCACCGAAGCCCAGCGGTGCGGCGCCGCGCGCCCGGACGTCACCGTCGCGGACGTCTCCGCGCTGATCACCGGATGCGTTGCGATACAGCGCGTTTCGAACTCCGAAACCGAACTGGTCAAGGCCGCCCGGATCGCCCTGGACGCCCTGCGCGCCGTGCCGGCGGCCACCGCGACGAAACTCGACGGCAGCCGCTCGATTCGTAACGAAATGAGTAACGAAAACAATTCGCCGCGCTGTCCGATCTGCGGCACCCACCTGAAAGCCACCGGCCTGGGCCGCCCTGCGCGCTACTGTTCGGCCGCCTGTCGTCAGAAGGCGCATCGCAGGCGAAATTCGCGTGGCGATCGGGCCGCCGTTACGCACCGGTGAGGCGGCCTTGCCGCCGATTCACCGGAATCCGGCTGTCGGCGGCCCGCGGCGGATCGGGCTTGTCGCCATCCGCGTCGACCGATTCGGACAACCGGGCGAGACGACTCCGCCGAGCGCCGATCGACTCCTGCTTCGACCTGGATCGTGCGAACGGGAACCGAATACGAGCGCGTCGACGGCGGGACCGCGACCGGTGTGTGACTCGTCACATTTGCCTGGGCGCGCGCGTAGTCCCTGCCCGGCAGCGGAGTTCAGAGCAGGTCGCTGACGTCGTCCGGGACGTCCACGGCGTATTTGCGGAGCGTTTCCATCGGGACGACCTCGAGCGCGTTCTCGTGGGTGGCGGCCAGGATGACGGGGGCAGCGACGCCGTCTTCGTGGGCGTGCAGCCAGCGCACCGCGACCACGCACCAGCGATCGCCGGGTTGCAGTCCCGGAAAGTTGTTCTCCGGACGCGGCGTACTCAGATCGTTGCCGATCGACTTCTGGTGCTCCAGGAACTCCGCGGTAACGACGGTGCACACCGTATGGCTGCCCAGGTCTTCGGGGCCGGTGCTGCAGCAGCCGTCCCGATAGAAGCCGGTGAGAGGATCGGTGCCGCACTCCTCCAGCGGTCCCCCAAGCACATTTCGATCGGTCACATCGCCGATCCTATTGTCTCTGAGATGGATTCGCCCCTGCTTCGGCGTCGGGACACCGAGACGGGCAGACCGGTCGGTAGGTGAACCGCACATGTTCGGCAATTCCGGCGTGTCATCGCAAAATTTGCCGAGATGTGTGTTACCGACGCGGTGTCGGACACTTTCGCGCGGCCCGCCGAGTCGAAACCACAGGTTGAGAGTTTCGGATTACCCGCCCGTCGCGCGGCCCTGCCGGTCTGCGGTCGGCGTTCTGTAAGGATGGGGGCGTGACTGCGCAAGCTTGGATTCTGATCGCCGTGATCGCCGCCCTGGTGGTGGCGGCGCTCGTCGTCGCTGGATTCGTCCGGTACAAGCGCGGCCGGGTGAAGCTGACTCCAGCCACGCCGGCCAAGGAGGTGACGGACCGGTCCGGCGGGTACACCGCGGCCGGTGGATTCAATTTCAGTCAGGGTGGCGCGGGCGCGAGCACACTGGCCCCGCCGCAGCCCGAACCGGTGCCGGTCGAGCGGACCGATGACGAGGGGCAACCGCATATCGGCGACGACGCGGCGATTCCGCGCGATTCGGTACGCCGCGCGATCACCGACGTCCGGCTGCCCGAACCCGAGGTCGAAGAAACCGGAACGGCCGAGGTCGAAGCGCCCGGGACCGGAACCGCCGAGGCCGGAATCGCGGAGATCCAAGCGCCCGAGGTCGAAACGCGGCCGGCGGAAACCGAAACGCGGCCCAGCTCCCCGCTGGTCGAAGCGCCTGCCGAGTCGGTGCCGACAATCGAACCCGAGGCCGCTCCCGAACCGCCCGCGGTCGTCGAGGAGATTTCCGCTCCCGTCGAAACCGTGGCGCCCGCACCGCAGCTCGAGGAGATCGAACCCACCGCGGGCCGTCTGACCAGGCTGCGCGGGCGGCTGGCCCGCTCGCAGAACGCCGTCGGCAAGAGCCTGCTCGGCCTGCTCGGCGGCGGTGACCTGGACGAGGACTCCTGGGAGGAGATCGAGGACACGCTCGTCATGGCCGATCTCGGCACCGCCGTCACCTCGACCATCGTCGAACGCTTACGCAGCGAACTGGCCGCCCGCAGCGTCCGCACCGCCGACGAGGCCCGCGCCGCGCTCCGCTCGGTCCTGGTCGAGGCCCTGCGCCCCGAGCTGGATCGATCGATTCGCGCCCTGCCGCACGACGATCACCCCTCCATCCTGCTGGTGGTCGGCGTCAACGGCACCGGCAAGACCACCACCACCGGCAAACTCGCGCGCGTCCTGGTCGCGGACGGCCGCAGGGTGCTGCTGGGCGCGGCGGACACGTTCCGCGCCGCGGCCGCCGACCAGTTGCAAACCTGGGGTGAACGGGTCGGCGCGCACACCGTGCGCGGCCGCGAGGGCGCGGATCCGGCCTCGGTCGCCTTCGACGCGGTCAGCACCGGCATCGATGACGGCGTGGACGTCGTCCTGGTCGACACCGCGGGCCGCCTGCACACGAAGACCGGCCTGATGGACGAGCTGGGCAAGGTCAAGCGCGTGGTGGAGAAGAAGGCCGCCGTGGACGAGGTACTGCTGGTACTGGACTCCACCGTCGGCCAGAACGGCCTGACCCAGGCGCGCGTGTTCGCCGATGTGGTCGACATCACCGGCGTGGTGCTGACCAAACTCGACGGTACGGCCAAGGGCGGCATCGTCTTCCAGGTCCAGCACGAGCTCGGCGTCCCGGTGAAACTCGTCGGCCTCGGCGAGGGCGCGGACGATCTGGCCCCCTTCGAACCCGGCGCATTCGTCGACGCCCTGCTGGGCTGAGCCGGATCTGCCGTCTGCGCTTCGCTGCGGCTGTTCGAGGGCCCAGAAGTCTCGCCGTGCCGCGGAATTCTGAGCGTTGTCCAGAGTGGGCGGGCACGGGGTGATCCATGAGATGTTTCGATACGGCGCTGTGCGACGAAACGCGAATTGTGTTGGTTTGCTTCGGCTTCACCTCGGCGTCGCACGACCCGGGCAGTTCCGTCGGCGTTGTTCGAAGTATGGAGACCGGGCGGACGAGGCGGGTTCGGTAGCTGGGTGGGGATCGGTGGGTAGCGGAGGTATTCACCGGGCGTTGGTGCCGATTCCGGGCTGTGTATCGGCCGGTGATCTTCACTTCCGATCCGGGGCTGGCCGCGCGTATCGGCTGAACTGCGCGTTCATCGATGAATTCCGCACCGCGACACGAACCTCACAGTGAGCCGGAAACGGCTGTGTAGGAAACGAAACATGGTAGCAACACGGGGAGCGCATCCGTTCACTCATGTGAAACACGGGGGCGGCACGGATGAAACACCGAATAGCCAACCTTCTGTGCAGGCTCGTTTGCCGCATTTTATGGCCGGGCCCGAGATGAGGAGGAACAAGGTGGCGTACCCCTTGGTCGGTGTGCCGGACACCGGCGATACCGCATGGATGCTGGCGAGCTCGGCACTCGTCCTGTTGATGACCCCGGGCCTGGCGTTCTTCTACGGCGGCATGGTCCGCGGGAAGAACGTACTGAACATGATCATGATGAGCATCAGCGCGATGGGCATCGTGGGAGTGCTCTGGTCGATCTACGGGTTCTCGGAAGCGTTCGGGAACAACAAGTTCGGCGTGATCGGCAACCCGGCCCAATTCTTCGGGCTGAAGGGGCTGGTCGGCTCCAACGGCGTGAAAGCAGCGCCCGCCGATCCCGCCAGCGGGGCCGCCGCGGTGCACGGGGTGAACATCCCGCTCGCGGGCACCATCCCGATGACGGTCTTCGTCGCATTCCAGCTGATGTTCGCCATCATCACCGTCGCACTGATCTCAGGTGCGGTGGCCGACCGCCTCAAGTTCCGCGCCTGGCTGGTCTTCGCCGCGGTCTGGGCAACCGTCGTGTACTTCCCGGTCGCGCATTGGGTCTTCGACTTCAACGTCTCCGACGCCGCGGGCAATATCGTCCACCAGGGCGGCTGGATCGCCAACAAGCTGCAGGCCATCGACTTCGCCGGCGGTACCGCGGTGCACATCAACGCCGGCGCCGCGGGCCTGGCGCTGTGCATCGTGCTGGGTAGGCGCAAGGGCTGGCCGAAGGCGCCGATGCGCCCGCACAACCTGCCTTTCGTGATGCTCGGCGCCGGTCTGCTGTGGTTCGGCTGGTTCGGATTCAACGCCGGTTCCGCGGTGAGCTCCAACGGACTGGCCGGTTCGACCTTCATCGCCACCACCTTCGCCACCTGCGCGGCGATGCTGGGCTGGTTGCTGGTGGAGAAGATCCGCGACGGCAAACCCACCAGCCTGGGCGCGGCCTCGGGCCTGGTCGCCGGTCTGGTCGCGATCACCCCGTCCTGTTCCTCGGTCAACGTGCTGGGCGCACTGGCGATCGGCGCGGTCGCCGGAATCGCCTGTGCGCTGGCGGTCGGCCTGAAGTACAAGCTCGGCTTCGACGATTCCCTCGACGTGGTCGGTGTTCACCTGGTCGGCGGTGTGATCGGCACCCTGATGGTCGGGCTGTTCCTGGCTCCGGAATCGGGTGCGTCGGCGAGCCTGAACGGCGCCAAGGGCCTGTTCTACGGCGGCGGTTTCGCCCAACTCGGAAAGCAGGCCGTCGGCGCGGTCAGCGTGCTCGCTTTCTCCTTCATCGTGTCGCTCGTTCTGGCCTACATCATCAAATTCACCATCGGGTTGCGGGCCACCGCCGAGGAAGAGTTCGAGGGTATGGACGATTCGGAGCATGCGGAATCGGCATACGATTTCGCTGCTGTGGGTGGCACGGCACGTACCGCCGTCAAGGAGGCATGACCGATATGAAACTGATCACTGCAATCGTCAAACCATTCACGCTCGAAGATGTCAAGAGCGGTCTGGAGCAGGCGGGTGTGCTCGGGATGACCGTCAGTGAGGTACAGGGCTATGGACGGCAGAAGGGGCACACGGAGGTCTACCGCGGTGCCGAGTATTCGGTCGATTTCGTGCCGAAGGTACGGGTCGAGGTCGTCGTGGACGACACCTCGGTCGAGAAGGTCGTGGAGGTGATCGTCGAGGCCGCGCGCACCGGAAAGATCGGTGACGGCAAGGTCTGGGTCACGCCGGTGGAGGCCGTGGTACGGGTCCGGACCGGAGAGCGTGGCAGCGACGCGCTCTAGCGCGCACGATCTCTCTGTCAGCGGGTCGATCGGCGGCCCCGCTCCCACCGGGCGACGGTAGGGCGCGGGGCCGCCCGCACGAGGGTTGGGTGGTGCAGGTGAAAAGCGACACGCCGAGCGGCGCAACGGATCTGGTGCGGGCTCGAGATCAGCTGCTGGAGGGCGGGCAGGTTCGCCGTCCGCGACTGGACGCGCATGCGCTGCGGCAGGCGCTGGTGGACCTGCACGATCTGTGGCTCACCGGTAAGGGCGCCGAACTGGGCATCACCGCGGACAGCGGCCTGGCCGTGGTCGCCGTCGGTGGTCTGGGACGGCGCGAGATGCTGCCGTACTCGGATCTGGACCTGGTGCTCCTGCACGACGACGTCGATCCGGCACGGGTGGCCGAGGTGGCCGATCGGCTGTGGTACCCGCTGTGGGACGCGCACATCAAACTGTACCACAGTGTGCGCACGGTCCCGCAGGCGCTGCGGGTGGCCGCCGACGATCTCACCGCCGCACTCGGCATGCTGGACGCCCGGCACATCGTCGGCGACACGGAGTTGAGCAATCTGCTCATCGGCGGCGTACGCCGTGAGTGGCGCACCGGAATCCGTTCCCGCTTCGGCGAATTGGTGGAGCAGGCGCAGACCCGGTGGCGGCGCAGCGGGGAGATCGCGCATCGCGCCGAACCCGATCTGAAGAACGGGCGCGGTGGTCTGCGCGACATCCAGTTGCTCGACGCGCTCGCCATCGCCCAGCTGACCGACGCCATGCCGGGCCTCGGCCCCGACGTCCCGGGCGGCGGGCTGAAGCACGCGCATCGCCGGCTGCTGGATGTGCGCACTGAATTGCATCGCGTTGCCGGACGTTCTCGCGATCAGCTGCGCGCCCAGGATGCCGACGAGATCGGCGCAGCGCTGCGGATCGGCGACCGTTTCGATCTGGCCCGCACGTTGAGTGATGCCGCCCGCACGGTGGGGTATTCGGTCGACGTCGGGTTGCGCACGGCGGGTAACGCCCTGCCACGTCGCGGGCTGGCCAGGCTTCGCCGCATGCCGGTGCGTCGACCACTCGATGAGGGGGTGGTCGAGCACGCCGGTGAGGTGGTGCTGGCCCGCGACGCCCGCCCGCAACGGGATCCGGGTCTGATCCTGCGGGTGGCCGCGGCCTCGGCGCAGAACGGCTTGCCGATGTCGGCGACCACGCTCAACCGCCTGTCCGAGGACGCGCCCGAATTGCGCGAGCCGTGGCCGCGCGAGGCGCTCAACGATCTGCTGGTGTTGCTGGGCACCGGCCGCGCCACCATCGCCGCGATCGAGGCACTGGATCGAACGGGCTTGTGGGGCAGGCTGTTTCCGGAGTGGGGGGCGGTGCGCGACCTGCCCCCGCGCGATGCGGTGCACACCTGGACGGTGGATCGCCATCTGGTGGAGACCGTCGCCTACGCGGGGGCGTTGAGCACCCGGGTCGCGCGCCCGGATCTGCTGCTGCTCGGTGCGTTGCTGCACGATCTGGGCAAGGGCCGCACCGAGGACCACAGCATCGTCGGCGCCGAGCTGGCCACCCAGATCGGCCGCCGGCTCGGGCTGTGGCCCTCGGATGTGCGCACGCTCAGCGCGATCGTCCGGCATCACCTGCTGCTGCCCGATACCGCCACGCGCCGCGATTTGGCCGATCCGTCGACCGCCGAGACGGTGGTCACAGCGCTGGACGGCGACCCGCAGCTGCTCGAACTCCTGCACGCCCTCGCCGAAGCCGACTCGCTGGCCACCGGCCCGGGCGTGTGGGGTGATTGGAAGGCCTCGCTGATCGGGGAGCTGGTGCGCCGCTCCCGGCTGGCGATGGCCGGGGAGAAGGCTCCCGAACCCGATCCGATCGATCCCGACCTGCTGGTCAAGGCGAAATCCGGTGGCGTGCACGTCGAATTGTCGCCGGGCGAGGGACGTTTCAGCCACGTGGTGACCGTCGTCGCGCCCGACACTCCGGGGCTGCTGTCCGACGCCGCGGGCGTGCTCGCACTGCATTCGCTGCGGGTGTTGTCGGCCTCGCTCGGATCGGAGGGGGATTCGGCGATCGATATCTTCCGTGTCGCACCGAAATTCGGCGATCCGCCCGATGCCGGCCTGCTGCGCCAGGATCTGATCCGCGCGGTGAACGGCGACCTGGATCTGGCGGCTGTGCTCGAGCGCAAGGAGCGGGAGGCCGGCCTGCCGCCGAGCCCGTACGCGCAGGCCGAACCCCGCATTCTGTGGGCCGACACCGGAATTGCCGGTCAGGTGTTGCTGGAACTGCGTGCGGAGGACCGGATCGGACTGCTCAGCCGGCTCGCCCGTGCGCTGGCGGGCGTGGGCGCGGATGTGCGGTGGGCGAAGGTGGTCACCCGCGGTGCCATCGTCGTGGACGCGTTCTGCCTGGATCTGGGCGATACCGACAGTCCGGCGCGGCGGGACGGGATCGCGGCCGCGGTACTCGCGGTCGTCCCGCCGCAGACGCCCCCGCCGCCACCACAGCAAGACGCCGAATAAGCCGGGCGCGAGCGGCATTTCGGCGGAAATGGAAAGTTCCGGCCGAAACGGACATCGCACCGGATTTCCGCCCCGGTTCGCCATCGGCCGCCCCGCCGGGGACGTTGCGGACAAACTGGACGTCTGTCAGTGACCGGATTGTTGCGTGATATTTGCTACTACCTGAAGATTTGATCAGGCGTGTCACTCTACGATCAGAGCGGATCTGTGCTGTCACATTGGCGGAGACGGTGTGCTCTGGGGTTGCGGTGATAGCGGCCCGCATGCCGTGGATGTTGTTCGAGGCTTGTCCGAGCTTTTCGAGCACGAGGGAGCGAGCCAGTGGCAATTGAAGTCGTTTCCGCATCGACGATGACCAGTGATCTGACGCAACACATTGCCCGCTGTGTCGGTGGCGACCGCTGGGTGGTGTCCTGGCTGCCCGGTCGCACGCTGTCCGGGCAGCAGGCGGTGACCGCGATGACCATCGCCTCCACGGTGAACGGCCGCACGCCGACCGAGGCCGAGTGGGCGGGCCTGGATTCGATGGCCCTGGAGTTGGGGCTGACCGCCCGCGAGGCGGTAGGCATGGTCGCCAACGAGAATCGGGATATCCGCCAGACGCCGCGGCCGCGCCGCAGCTTGCTGGAATAGCGGGCCGACGCCGGTGCGCGAGCGGGCGGGCCACCGGTGCCGCGAACACCGAAACCGGGAACGACTAGGGTGAATCCTTCGATCGGCATGCGCGCATTACCCTGGTATGTCGAGTGACGTCCCTCGAGATCAGGAGCGCGATCGGTGTTCGAATCCCTTTCCGACCGGTTGACCGGTGTACTGAGCGATCTGCGCGGCAAGGGGCGTCTGTCACCGGCGGATATCGACGCGACCGCCCGGGAGATTCGCCTGGCCCTGCTCGAGGCCGACGTCGCGTTGCCGGTGGTGCGCGGGTTCATCGCCCGGGTCAAGGAGCGCGCCAAGGGCTCGGAGGTCTCCGCGGCGCTGAATCCGGCGCAGCAGGTCGTCAAGATCGTCAACGAGGAATTGATCGCGATCCTCGGCGGCGAGACGCGGCGGCTGCGGTTCGCCAAGACGCCGCCGACGGTGGTCATGCTCGCGGGTCTGCAGGGCGCCGGTAAGACGACGCTCGCCGGAAAGCTCGCGAAATGGCTGAAGGGCCAAGGGCATACGCCGCTGCTGGTGGCCTGCGACCTGCAGCGTCCCGGCGCTGTCACACAGTTGCAGGTGGTCGGTCAGCGCGCCGAGGTCCCGGTTTTCGCACCGCACCCCGGCACCACAATATCGACGAGCGGCACGAGTGGCCCCTCCGTGGTTACGCAGGCTGCCGCCTCCGGGCCTGACGCTCGTACCGCGGCAGGCGGTGGCGACAATCCGCTCGGCATCACCGCATCGGACCCGATCAAGGTCGCGCAGGACGGCATCGCCGAGGCGCGCAACAAACAGTACGACGTGGTCATCGTCGACACCGCGGGCCGACTGGGCATCGACGAGGAGCTGATGGCGCAGGCCGCGGGCATCCGCGACGCGGTGCAGCCCGACGAGATCCTGTTCGTCCTCGACGCGATGATCGGTCAGGACGCGGTCACCACCGCTGAGGCGTTCCGCGACGGCGTCGGCTTCACCGGCGTGGTGCTCACCAAGCTCGACGGTGATGCCCGCGGTGGCGCGGCGCTGTCGGTGCGCGAGGTGACCGGTCAGCCGATCCTGTTCGCCTCCACCGGTGAGAAGCTCGAGGACTTCGACGTCTTCCACCCCGATCGCATGTCCAGCCGCATCCTGGGCATGGGCGATCTGCTCACCCTGATCGAGCAGGCCGAACAGGTCTACGACGCGCAGCAGGCCGAGGAGGCCGCGCGCAAGATCGGCAGTGGTGAGCTGACCCTCGAGGATTTCCTCGATCAGATGCTGGCCATCCGCAAGATGGGTCCGATCGGCAACCTGCTGGGCATGCTGCCCGGCGCGGGCCAGATGAAGGACGCCCTGGCCGCCGTCGACGACAAGCAGCTGGACCGGGTACAGGCCATCATCCGCGGTATGACCCCGGCCGAGCGTGCCAATCCCAAGATCATCAACGCCTCCCGCCGCCTGCGCATCGCCAACGGCTCGGGCGTCACGGTCACCGATGTGAACCAGCTGGTCGACCGCTTCTTCGAGGCCCGCAAGATGATGGCGCAGATGGGTCGTCAGATGGGCATGGGCGGCGGCGGCAACCGGCGCAACAGCAAGAAGGGGAAGAAGGGCAAGAAGGGCGGTCGCGGTCCCACTCCGCCCAAGGTGCGCGGCGGTTTCCCGGGCATGCCGGGGATGCCCGCCATGCCGCCGGGCATGCCCGACCTGTCCGGGATGCCGTCGGGACTCGACCAGCTGCCGCCGGGCCTGGACGGCATCGATCTGTCCAAGCTGAAGTTCCCCAAGAACTGAAACTCTTTGGGGCGCCGAAGGATCGAGGGCGCTCGGGAGATACCGGCGTTCTCGGCGAGTTGCCGAATCGGCTTGCCGGCCAGCCGATTCGGCGGGATTTCCGACGCCCCCCGAGTGCGGTCCATCGGCGCCCGCCGCGTCGCGTACGCCGTGCCGGGCCCGGTGCGGACCGTGATCGACGTGCGGGCGGGCAGTAGTTTGTGATCGAGAACGTCGGCGCGAGCAGGAGGCGGTATGCGATTGCATCTGCGGGGAGTCGTTCTTCCCGGCGAGGACGTGCGCGAGCTGTGGGTGCGCGACGGACTGATCTCCTTCGAACCGGTGCCCGATGCCGAAACCCTCTGTGCCACAGGCTGGATCGTGCCCGGACTGGTGGACGCGCACTGCCACGTCGGCATCCGCTACGGCGGCGGGCACGAGGACGAGGCCGGTGCCATCGCGCAGGCCGAGACCGAACGCGAGGCCGGGGCGCTGCTGCTGCGCGATGCGGGATCACCGATCGACACCCGCTTCATCGATCAGCGCGAGGATCTGCCGAAGATCATCCGCGCCGGTCGCCACATCGCCCGGCCCAAACGCTATATCCGGGAACTGGGTATCGAGCTGGACGACGAGCGCGATCTGCCGCAGATCGTCGCCGAGCAGGCCCGTCGCGGTGACGGCTGGGTCAAGATCGTCGGCGACTGGATCGATCGTTCGGCGGGCGATCTGCGTCCGCTGTGGAGCGATGCGGTCCTGAAGGAGGCAATCGACGCCGCCCATCGCGAGGGCGCACGCGTCACCGCGCACGTCTTCGGCGAGGACGCACTGCCGGGGCTGATCGGCGCGGGCATCGACTGCCTCGAACACGGCACCGGCCTCACCGGCGAGACCATCGAGATGATGGCCCGCTTCGGCACCACGCTGGTCCCGACCCTGATCAATATCGACACCTTTCCCGAAATCGCCGACAGCGCAACCAAATTCCCCGTCTACGCAGCGCACATGCGCGATCTGCACCGCCGCGTCCGCGATACCGTCGCCGACGCCCACGCCGCGGGCGTCCCCATCTACACCGGCACCGACGCGGGCGGCTCGATCCGGCACGGCCGCATCGCCGACGAGATCGACGCCCTCGCGGGCGCGGGCCTGTCCCGCCACGACGCGTTGGGCGCGGCCTCGTGGAACGCCCGCGAATGGCTCGGCCGTCCGTGCATCGAACCCGGCGCGCCCGCGGATTTCGTTGTCTACGAGGAAGATCCGCGTATCGGTCCAGAAATCCTATCCACCCCAGCCCATGTCGTCCTTCGCGGGCGGGTGTATCCGCGCGGTGGCCCTGTCACCGGGCATCGGTGACGCACGCGAACTACGTACGTGTCGGTGATTCGTCGTCGACCAGGCTTCGAGTCACTCGACGAGGCTTCGAGTTACTGGAAAATCCAGTAACCGGCGCGCCTCCGGCGCCGCGCCGTTGCTGATTTTCTAGCAGCGACCTGCTGCGATGTGATCGTTACACTGTTGTGTGTACAGGTACTGCTCTGCTTACCCGCCTGATTTCCGTTGGGAGACGACGATGGCCGCCGAGGTTGCGACGATCCACCCGTTGGGGCCCACGACAGTGGACGAGTGGCTGGAGATGGAACACCCGGCCGACGGATCGCGACTCGAGCTCATCTGGGGGTACCTGCACATGACTCCGCCACCTGGCGGCCTGCATCAGAACGTCCTGGTTGAGCTGATCGTCCTGTTGCGAGACGCCCTTCGTGCCGCAGGTCGCGATGATTTGACTGTTCTTCCAGGAGTAGGGGTGCGGATCAGTACGCGATTCCGGACAGCCGTGATCCCGGATCTGACGATCGTTGATACGGACCATAACCAAGCCAGTTTCGATGCGAGCAGTCTGAAATTGGCGGTGGAGATCTGGTCGCCGGGAAATACCCGCAAGGAGCGGGATGACAAGGTCACGGCCTATGCGAGTGCGGGTGTGCGCTACTTGTGGATTGTGGAGATGCCGACGGGCAGGCCGGTGCGGTTCTGGGGTTATCAGCTGGGTGAATCCGGGTATGAACAGGCGGTCTACGCCGACGCCGGTGAGGTGGTCACAGCCCCCGGTCCTGTTCCGGTGAAGATCCCCACCGCGCAATTGCGCTGACCGCAGGCCGATTTCCGGGGTCGGCGAGTCGTCTGGCAGAATGGTCGATCGTCCTCGTCGAGGACAGTGTCAGCCCGTCTCCGGTTACGTACCGCGCGGCGGTCACACACTCGAACGCAAAACCGGGCCCGCGTGCCGTGCGGGCCGCTGAATTGCGCAGTGACCACTCAGGCTGCCCGCGGGCAGCCGTCATCGAAAGGCGATAGCCCATGGCTGTCAAGATCAAGCTCACCCGGCTCGGCAAGATCCGCAACCCCCAGTACCGCATCATCGTCGCCGATGCGCGCACCCGCCGTGACGGCCGTGCCATCGAGAACGTCGGCAAGTACCACCCCAAGGAGGAGCCCTCGCTGATCGAGGTGAACTCCGAGCGCGTGCAGTACTGGCTGAGCGTCGGTGCGCAGCCCACCGAGCCGGTGCAGCGCATTCTGGAGATCACCGGCGACTGGCAGAAGTTCAAGGGCCTGCCGGGCGCCGAGGGCACGCTGAAGACCAAGGCCGCGAAGCCGTCCAAGCTGGATCTGTTCAACGCCGCGCTGGCCGCCGCCGACAACGAGCCGGTCGCCGAGGCCGTGACGCCGAAGAAGAAGGCCGCGAAGAAGGATGCCGAGGCCGAGCCTGCGGCCGAGACCGAGGCCGAGTAATGAGCGTGGTTGTTGCCGATGCCGTCGAACATCTGGTTCGCGGCATCGTCGCCAATCCCGATGACGTCCGCGTCGAGCTGATCACCAGCCGTCGCGGCCGCACCGTCGAGGTGCATGTGCACCCCGATGATCTGGGCAAGGTAATCGGGCGCGGCGGTCGCACGGCGACGGCGCTGCGCACGCTCGTATCCGGGATCGGCGGCCGGGGCATCCGGGTCGACGTCGTCGACACCGATGCGAGTTGATGCCTGCTTCCAGCGGGGATGAGCCCATCGAACTGGTAGTCGGCCGGGTCGCCAAATCGCACGGTGTGCGCGGTGAACTCGTCGTGGAGGTCCGCACCGACGAACCCGAGTTGCGTTTCGCCCCCGGCGCCGTCCTGAAGGGGCGGCTGCCGCGGGCGACGGCGGTGCGGGAGTTCACGATCGAGTCGGCTCGGGAACATTCGGGCCGGCTCCTGGTCCGGGTCCAAGGCGTCGCGGACCGCTCCGAGGCGGATGCGTTGCGCGGCATGATCTTTCTGGTCGACACCGCCGATCTGCCGCCGTCGCAGGATCCCGACGAGTTCTACGACCATGAGCTCGAGGGGCTTTCGGTGCGCTTGGCCGACGGCACCGTGGTCGGCACCGTGAACGAGGTACTGCATTCGGCTGCGGGAGAGCTGCTTTCGGTGCGGGCGGCGGCGAGCTTCGACGGCGTGGAGCCTTCCGCCGGGCCGGGCCGGGAGATCCTGATTCCGTTCGTCACCGCGATCGTGCCCACCGTATCGGTCGCCGAGGGCCTGATCGTCATCGATCCGCCCGAGGGACTGCTCGACAAGGAGTAGAGCAATGCCCGAGGGCGTCGGCGAATCCTCCGCAGCACTGCGCATCGATGTCGTCACGATCTTCCCCGAATACCTCGAGCCGATGCGAACGGCGTTGCTGGGCAAGGCCATCGACAAGGGCCTGGTCGAACTCGGCGTGCACGACCTGCGCCGCTGGACTCACGACGTGCACAAGGCCGTGGACGATTCCCCCTACGGCGGCGGCCCGGGCATGGTCATGAAACCCACGGTCTGGGGTGACGCGCTCGACGAGGTCTGCCCCGACGACGCCCTGCTGGTGGTACCCACGCCGGCGGGGGTTCCGTTCACCCAGGCCACCGCGCACCGGTGGTCCGGTGAACGCCATCTGGTTTTCGCCTGCGGCCGCTACGAGGGTATCGATCAGCGCGTCTTCGACGACGCGGCCCGGCGCGTCCGGGTCGAGGAGGTCAGCATCGGCGATTACGTGCTGATCGGCGGCGAGGCGGCGGTTCTGGTGATGACCGAGGCCGTGGTCCGCCTGCGTCCCGGCGTGCTGGGCAATCAGCAGTCGCACGAACAGGATTCGTTCTCCGACGGACTGCTCGAGGGGCCCAGCTACACCCGCCCGGTCACCTGGCGCGGGCTGGATGTTCCGGAAGTCCTGTTGTCCGGCAATCACGCGAAGATCGATGCCTGGCGGCGCGAACAGTCCCTGTCCCGAACCCGCGAGCGTCGCCCGGATCTGCTGCCGCCGCAGTGATTTCGGGGCTTGTCGATCGACGCTGCGGAGGAGTTGTAGTTCTCGCCCGATTCTTGCGGGCTCGCGCGCGCCGCGATATCCCGCAACCTCCGAAAGTCCTTGCCTGGCAAGCATAACCACTGGGTATCAGTGGATGGAACCGATTTCCTTGTGTGGCAACCGGATTAGGGACGGTCACCCGAGCCTAGCGGTTGCCGGAACAAAGTTTCGTGGTCACGCCCCGCCTGTTACCGATCTTCGGCCCGGCCTGGGACGGGGAGAGGGCCTCGGAACCCGTACGGGCGGCAACCCATTCGGTCGGCACGCCGATACCCGTCATGCGGGCAGGCCGGTCAACGCGGCGCTCTCGGCCCAGAGCCGGTCCAGTCGCGCGCGGTCGGTGGTGTGCGGTGCGGTTCGAACTTCCCTGCGGCGCACGAAGAATCGTCCGGTGACGGTGCCGAGTTCGGGCGCGGTGGCGAGCCAGACGGGCGTGTCCGCGCCCGCCTCGGGGCCGGGCAGGAGCGGGTTCACCCACTGCGTCCAGGCGAACGCGCGCAGCAGGCCGCGTGCGGAATCGCGTCCCAGGCCGGTGTTGCGAATGATCCCGGGGTGTGCGCCGTTCACCGTGACACCGGTTCCCGCCAGTCGCCGAGCGAGGCTGTAGACGAACATGGCGTTCATATTCTTGGTGCGGCCGTAGGCGACGAAGGGCCGGAAGCTCGGCGGAATCCCGATACCGCGCTCGTCGGCGAAGCCCAGATCGTCCAGGTTCACGGGAATCCGGCGCAGTGCGGCCGGGGAGGCTCCGACCACGACGAGTCGTGCGGATCGTCCTGTGGCGGCGAGCTTTTCGCCGAGCGAGCGAAGCAGCAGATAGGGCGCGAGGTGATTCGTCGCCAGGGTGCGCTGGATCCCTTCGGAGGTGTGCTCGGCGAGCGGTGCGACGACCGCGGCGTTGCTGATAACGATATCGATTCCGGTGGGGTCCAGTCGCTCGGCGAGGGCGCGCACCTGGTTCAGCAGGGACAGATCGGCCAATTCGGTCCGCAGGCCGGCCTCCGGTACCGCCTCCCGGATTCGCCGCCGCGCCGCGGACAGGCGGTCCGCGTCGCGTCCGACCAGCACCACCCGGCGGCCCGTCGCGGCGAGCCCGCGTGCGATGGCCTCCCCGATACCGCCGGTCGCCCCGGTGACCACCGCGGTCGACGATGCGTTCATGATTCCTCCCGGATGAGCTTGGGTTGACAACGTCAACCTAAGCGGCCAGGTTGACGTTGTCAACCTCGGATTACGATATGCGGATGTCGCCCAGCACCCGTGATGTTCTGCTCGATTCCGCCCTGCGCCTGCTGGACGCGGGCGGGGTGGAGGCGGTGACCCTGCGCGAGGTCGGAATCGGGGCCGGGGTATCGCACAACGCGCCCTACAGGCACTTCGCCAACAAGGAGGCGTTGCTGGCGGCCGTCGCGGCGCGCGAGTTGTCCGAGCGGGCAATGCAATTCGCGAATCTGGTGATGCGGCAGCCGGACCCGGTGCAGCGAGTGCGCGCGGTACTGCACGGGTACACCGACTGGGCGCGGGAACATCCGGCGCGCTTCAAGCTGGTCTTCGGTCGTTGGACCAATGAGTCACCGGAGCTGGCCGAGGTTGCACACAACGCACAGCAGGCGCTCACGACCCTGGTCGCCGAGGCGCAGTCGGATCGCGCTCTGCCCGGGGGAGATCCGGAGCGGATGGCGGCGCTGCTGCGCGCACTCGCACACGGTGCGGCGGATCTGGCCGCCGCCGGGCACCTCGCCGCGGACGGCAAAGGGCGTGCCGCGCCCGCGGATCTGATCGACGACCTGCTGGCCTACCTGGGGTCCTCGGCTCGTTGACTCCGGCGTCGGCGCGCGCTGCGCCGCATTGGATCCGCATAACACGCCGGGTGCTTCCGTTCGAAAAGAGTGCGGCTGTGGTCGATTCGGCGCGGGGCTGTGGCTACCTGTCGGGGTGCGGCGGTAGTGTCTGCGGGCGTGACGACAGCCTCCGAAACCGTCAGCAGCGAATCCGTCAGCAACGATGCCGTCAACACGAGCGCCGCGGGCGGCGATGCCGCCGGTGCCGCGCCGGGTGTAGCCGCGCCGGTCCAGCTGGCCAGCGTCGGCCGTCGCTTGGCCGACGAGCTGAACGTGCGGGACGAACAGGTGCGCGCCGCGGTCGAGCTACTCGACGGCGGATCCACCGTGCCGTTCATCGCCCGCTACCGCAAGGAGGTCACCGGCGGTCTGGACGACGCCCAGTTGCGCCTGCTCGAGGAGCGGCTGCACTACCTGCGCGAGCTGGACGAGCGTCGCACCTCGATTCTGGAATCCATTCGCGGCCAAGGCAAACTCGACGCCGCGCTGGAACAGCAGATCATGCTGGCCGAGACCAAGGCCCGGCTCGAGGACATCTACCTGCCCTACAAGCCCAAGCGCCGGACCAAGGCGCAGATCGCTCGCGAAGCCGGGCACGAACCGGTGGCCGACGCGCTGATCAGCGATCCGACCACCGATCCGGCCCAGTACACCGCCGAGCAACTCGACGGCGCCCGCGCGATCCTGGTGGAACGCTTCGCCGAGGACGCCGACCTGGTCGGCGAGTTGCGCGAGCTGATGTGGACCCGGGGGCAGGTCACCTCGCAGGTGCGCGCGGGCAAGCAGGAGGCGGGCGCGAAGTTCGCCGACTACTTCGAATTCAGCGAGCCGTTCGAC
>CBJNFW010000161.1:0-19268 GCA_966435935.1 uncultured Nocardia sp. | reverse complement strand
CTGCTGCAGGCACCCGACATCGCCGGGTACAGCCTGTTCGGCGCGGCGTCACGGGACACCGCTGTCGCTGGCTACCCGGGCGCCGACCAGTTCCCTACCAGCGACGGAGCGGTGTTCATCGCCGCCTATTACGACTGGCACTGGCAGGCACTGTGCCGCGTGCTCACGCTGCAGGATTTCATCGATGATCCGCGCTTTCGTACGAGGGAAGGACGCACCCAGCCCGCCAACGCCGCAGTTCTGCGGGCCGGTCTGCGAGAGGCGACCGAACGCTGGACCAGCGCTGAGCTGATCGCCGCGCTGGAGCAGGCGGGCGTCATGGTGACGACCGTGCGCGACTACCAGGAGGTTCTCGCGGACCCCCAGGCGGCGCTGAACGGGTCATTCGTCGACATCCCGTACCGCGAGTCGACGGTCACCGTGGTGCGGCCGCCCTTCGACTACGACGGGCAGCCCCTGCCGGTACGCTTGCCCAGCCCTGAGGTCGGCGCCGACACCATGGAGATCTTCCGCCAACTCGGATACACCCAGGACAAGATCGACAAGTTAGCCGGACCAACAGGAGCATGACAGAGCCGCCGACGCCTTCCCTTCCTCACCCCTGTCGGCGAAGCAGACGACAATGTCGTGGTCGTCATGTTCGTGCTGCAGTCGCACCCCGGTGGACTCAGCCTGCCCCACTCGGTCGTTTCATCCACGGCGGCTGCCACCCCGGGGTGACCCGAGTGACGACACCGGTCGGCCGCAAGCTCGCGGGCGAGAACGAACGTGAACGTGCTGTTCGAAGCTCATGTGGGTCTGCCGCCTCGTTGGCGAACCGCCATCCGGCAGAATCGACCGTGAACGAACGCGGATGCGAACGCTCAGCGAGCAGCGGGATCGGACGCTTCGCCGCTGGCGGCGCGACCGACGAGAACCATCGGGATGGAGCCGCCGGGCAACTCGGGACTGTAGTCAGCGTAGCGCAGCCGTCTCCACCCGTCGTCCGTCTCGTGGCTGATGAACAGTGGGTTCACGCGTAGGTCCTACGGACCAATTCGATCAGGCTTTTCGCGTTTTCGACGGCCGGCGGCCGGCGGTACGCCTCTACTGTTTCAACATCCGAGACGATCCTGGCGTGAGTGGGAGTTGGGACCCCGAGCGCATGCCCTCGTTTCGCGACCCAGCCGTTGAGATGATGGATCTCCGTCCGCCTTCCCTTCTCGATGTCCTGCAGCAACGAAGCGCGGTTCCCCCGCTTGCCGACCCGCTCGGCCGAGACGCTCTGCATGGCCGACAACACCTCGCGCCACGCCTCGTTCCCCCGCCGGGCGGCAGCGAGCAGTGTGCGGTGCGGAATGCGACCCAGCACCGGAGCGGCCGATACACCGCTCGCCGCCGCCACGGTCGCCGTCTCGTGGGCGAGAGCGGTGACGACATCGAGGATGGCATCGTCCGACCACAACTGATCCGACCGCAGCCCCGTCAACCCGGCCATGGCATTGGACATTGTGTTGAGGCAGAGCTTCCCCCACCGCTCGGGCCAGAGGTCATCGACGACGGTCACGTTGCCCAGGGCCCCGAGCAGTTCGGCACATAGGTTCAGGTCCCGAATGTCGCCGGGCCGCAAATGCCCGATCGTCAGCGCCGAAACCGATTCCGGGCTCGTTCTGCGGACGTGGCCTGCATCGAGCAGATCCGCGGCCATCGCTACGACGCAGCCTTCCGTGCGGTCTGCCCCGATAATGTCTGCGACCTGCGCATCGTTCATACCGTTCTGCGCGGACATGACGATCGTACCGTCGTGGAGGTGCTCACGCGCCAAGAGGGCGAATAGGCGCGTGTCGTAGCTTTTCCCGGCTATCAGCACCAGGTCTGCGGGCCCGGCGCGGTCCAGATCGTCGAGATGGATCGCGTCGACGGCGACGACCAGGTCTCCCTCGACCGCCTCCACCCGGAGCCCGTCCCGACGTATGGCCTCGACATGGTGGAACCAGCCGTCGGCCATGGTGACGGCGGCTCCGGCGCGGGTGAGGTACGCCGCGACGGTCGACCCGATCGCTCCCCCTCCGATGATGAGCGTCCTCACTGCCACCTCCACGTGAAGTTGTACTACCGCGGCCAACGATCCCTGCCGATCGGACCGCTGCGACCGACCCTCGCACATCCGGCGGTCACAGGCGTGATACCGGTCTCGAAGAACGGAACCTGATCACCGAAAGCGCGAAGTCCTGCGGCCCATTCCGCTGGACGTGTCCAGGGGGCGGTTTCCCGCCCGGGCCGATCGCGGCCTCATCATCGACCCATTCGGGGAACTCTCCGAATCCGGGACTAGCTGTCCTGCACCGCCTGCATGGGCCTGCCACGCGCAGGCTCGAGAGGGCGGCCATGTAGAACACGGGACGCAGGCGTCGGTTGTAGTGTCTGGGCCGGAGTAGTTTGGCGGTGATGCGGCCGGAGCAGCGGGGCGCCGGGACTAGCCTGGCGTAGGACGCGAGCCGGCCGGAACTGCCGAACGTGGTGAGGTTGCCGCCGGTGACCACGAGAAATTCCGCGCCGAGACCGGGGCCCATGCCGGGCATCGACTCGATGATCTTCGCCCAGGGGTGGGTGTGGAACTGGGTCGTGATCAGCTTGTCGCGTTCTTTGATCTCGCGGTCGAGGTCGAGCATTTTGGGTGCGTGTCGTTTGGAGAGCAGTGTCGGCCTCGCCGGGCAGTGCGATCGCCTGAGTTGCGGGCGCGGCGCCCGCGGTCTTGCCGATCGCGGCGGGGCCAGCCACCGTTGTCACGGCAAATGTGCTGCGGCACCATCAATCCCGGCCGTACGGATCTCGGCCGGGGTGTATAGCCCGCGACCAGGATCAGCGGGGTCCGGATGGGGTAATCGAACGTGGTTTCGAGAGCGGGGAACATCGACCCCTGCAAAGCCCGCAGCCAGTTGACCCCGGCGACCCAGCCACTCATCAGGTCGGTGCGGTAGCTGGCCAGCATCGATGGCCTACTGCACCAGACTGGCGACCTTCCCTGCGCGGTCGATCAGCTGCTCGATTACCCCTGCTCGGTCGCTGCCGAGCCGCTGCTGGAACACTGCCTTCCCGCCCCCGGTCGATCGCGCATGCGTGATGCGTCTGCTTGCCGAGATCGACTCCCACCCACATCTCGGGACCGCCACTCACCTACCGAGTTCTGTCGTCACAGTCTCGGTGCGCGGACGGCCTCGCCGCCAGATCGCTGAACAGCGACGATCCGCAACAGCTCCCAATCAGCAGCCGGAGCGTCCAAAACGGTGGGGCAGCCAGTCCTTTTCGAGCCTCGCCAGAAGCAGGACCCATCAGCTATACCGAACCGTCCTGAGTGTCCAGGACACCAACCCCGGACACCTACGGACTTCAGGGAATCGCGTCCCTCAGAGGACCTTCTTTACCGCGGCGATCAGCCCGGCGGCCCGGTCCTCCGGCGAGACCGTTCCGATCTTCGCCACCTGTGGGACCTCGACGCCGAGCACGATATCGGGCGGGAGGAGCTCCACGAATTCCCGGATCGGGAACTCACCCTCGCCCGGCGTCTGCCGGTTGCCGCCGGCCTCGGCGAGTAGGTCCTCCTGGGCGAGGTACAGGGGGCCGTCGGCAATCTGCGCGCCACCCACAAGATCGGGGGACAGGGCACGAAGCTGGTCCAGGGTGGCGCCGGTCCGCATCACGTGAGTGAGGTCCAGCATCAGGCGTGCGTTCGGGCGGTCTGCATCGCGTGCCAACGCAACGGCGGTGTCGAGGTCACCCATACTCGCCGAGTTGGCGATGAACTCCAGGTTGACTCCGATCCCGTGCTCGGCTGCGGCGTCGCAGAGATGCCTCAGCTTCGCCAGCACATCGTCGCGGTCGCCGTTTTCCCAGACGATCGCGCTGGCGGTGCGGGCACCAAACTCCCCGCCGCAGGCCAGCCCGGCCTCGAACTCGGTGACATCGGCGTCTGCGGTCAGATTGAAGCACTCGATCGTCGACACTCCGAGCCCGTGCGTGCGCAACGCGGCACCGATCTCCGCGCGACGAGCGAGGTCTGTCACGCAGGAGTCACGTCGCATCGCCGGCACAGGGGTGTTCAGTACGAAGCTCACGTGGCTGTACCCGCAGTCGCCGGCGATTCGCACGAGATCCGGCGCCTGGACGTCGGGCAGGGTGAGAGGTTCCAACGAGAGTGCCCGCCTGAGTTCCATGGGATCGTTCCTTCCTGCTGCGCACAGGGCGCGGCGGTTGTCCTCGGCCGGCCGGGACGGCTGCCACCCGGGTACGCTAACCGCCCTGGCCGGCGCCGGGACGTTGTCGTTCCCGCTAAATGGGACCGCGCATCCAAATGGGACCGATCATCGCGGCCGACGGCTCAGCGTCCTACGGTGGGCCTTGGCCGAACTGGCGGCATCCAATGATGCGGGAGCGCCGTGGGCGGGCAGATCGGTGTCAGGCTGTCGCCATCGGCTGCACTGCCGAGTCGTCGAAAGGATTCCAACTGTCAATAGCTCGCCGCGGGTCATGGTCTGCGGGCGGTACGGACCCTCGAGCGCGGGCAGCTCGTGCTGCATGGCATCATCACGCCGTTCCGTTGGCTGGGACTCGACTCTTTGTGACTGAAATATATTCGTTAAAGTGAAGTCGCCGTCGTGCCACTTCGTGACGGTTTCCGCTTTGGCGCGCGTGGACGGTCCACCGGGCCTCTCGAGGAAGGGCGACCACCGTGGGTCGAGTGATCTTCACAAATGCAAACCTGCTGGACGGTGAGCACGCGGCGGTGCCGGGTTCGGCGGTCGTCGTCGACGAGGGCCGGATCGCCTCGGTGGGCCAGGGTGCGCTCGCCGACTCCCGACCCGACGACCGGATCGTCGACTGCACCGGATTGACGTTGATGCCGGGGATGTCCATCGGTCACTTCCACCCGACCTACTCCGTTGTCGATACGACGCCGGTTCCCGGGTACGAGGACGCGCCGCCTTACCTCGCGGTCAAGGGCGGCTACAACATGCAGCAGACGCTGCGGGCTGGGTTCACCACCGGCGTCGGCGCGTCCTCGCCGTATGCGATCGACCCATCGCTGGCTAAAGCGGTGCGTGACGGGGTTCTGCCCGGAACCCGGCTGATCCCGTGCTCCGCGGAGATCGTTACCACCGGCGACAGCACCGACCACGTGCCGTGGCATTGGAATACCGACAACACGCCGGGCGTGACCGTCGCCGATGGTGCCGATGGTTATCGGAAGGCGGTCCGGCGGGAGATCAAGCGCGGTGCCGAGATCATCAAATTCTACGCGACTGGCGGGCACGGTGTTCGGTTCGGCGGGGAGTACTCCAGTGTGACGCTGGACGAGCTGCGTGCGGGCGTCGATGCTGCACACTCGCTCGGGGTTCGAACCCGGGCGCACGTCGCATCCAAGGCTGGAATCCTGAAGTGCCTCGACGCGGGCATCGACGTGATCGATCATGGCGATGGCATCGACGAGGAGTGTATCGAGCGCATGGCCGAGGCCGGTGTGTCGTACGTTCCCAGTATTTACCTGTTCGCCTACGGGTCCCGGCTGGCTGGCGACGTCGAGCTGCAGAGCGAGTTCGGCTGTGTCGTCCGCGCGACCGCGGCGATGCTGCCGAAGGCGTCGGATGCCGGGATCCCGATCGCGCTCGGGGACGACTACGGCTCATCGTTCACCGCCCACGGCCAGCAGGGTCGTGAGGTGGCGTTCTATGCCGAGATCACCGGACTCCACCCGCTGGAGATCATCAAGTGGGCCACCGTCAATGGCGGAGCAGTGGCTGGCCGCGCGGATATCGGCCGGATCGCACCGGGGTTCCTGGCTGACGTCCTGATCGTCGACGGTGACCCATCGGAGAATCTGGACCTGCTCAGTGACCCGGCCAATCTGCTCGGCGTGATGCGCGACGGTGAGTTCTTCGTCGACCGGCTCCACGGTGGAGCGCAGGCCTGACAGTCGCAGTGTTCCCCTCACGAGCCACGAACCCCTGACGAACTACTGGAAGCAGCCCCGCCCCAGGGCGGAAACACAGGAAAGACGCTATCTTGACCCGAGTCGGCCACTGCGTCGAGTCGACGGGGCTGGCTGGGAGTTTTTGGTCCGATCCTGCACGGCACCTGGCGCGCATCGACGGCCCAACGCACCTTCTCAGGCGTCGTATCGAATCGATGCTGTTCCGCTTGCCGATGGCCAAGTAGCGAGTATAAGGCCACCGTGCTACAACAGCACTGAATCGTCGGATCGCGCCCCTGCGCGAAGAGAAGACCGGCGATACCTCCGTGGCTGTCCACGTTGAGCGAGGAACTGCTCGGTGAGATCGTCGCCGCGCGGATCAGTCTGGACGGCATCAATACGAGCGTAGGGCAGGACCGGCTCCACGGGTACTACCGGGACATAGAGAACGGTGTGCGTATCAATCTCGCGTTCGATGATCTGCGGAAGCTTGTGCAAAAGGCCGTGGAGGCGGTCGACCAGCTCGGGGGGCAGTTCGACCTTGCAGCCTCGATCACGACGCTCACCAATCAGATGTTGTGGTTGTGGTATCTGGCGCACCACCTCGAGGAGTGGATCGCCAACTATCCCGAGGGTGCCCATCCCGAGGACGTCGGGTGCCACACCGACCGGGTGTTCCTCAACGAGGCCCTGCAGGAGTCCGTTCGACTGCACGGTTGTGCCCGCACAACGCCTGGACGTTCGTTCCGGACCTTCGCGACGTCCACCGGACTTCACCGATGGGCCGACTCGTCGATGCTGGGCGATTGGCTTGCCAAAACGCGGCTGGGTGTCGCACTCCCAGGCCAGACACGGCTCGATGACCCCGAGTTCCGCAGTGAGACGGTTCGGATGGTCGCGCACCTGGGGGAGCTTGTCGAACGGGAGTGACCGGCCGGAGGCAATATTCCGGCCACCGGAATTGATCAGCGGCGGTGCGGAGGATGCTGTCGGTAGGTTGGGGTCGGTGGCCGCCATACATAGATGGAGATGACGATGACGAACGCGCCGATGCCGGCGCCCGGGCCGGACGCGGTGTCGCTCCCGTTCTGGGAAGCAGCGAAGGAGGGGCGGCTGGTTGTCCAGCAATGCTCATGCTGCGGCCTTGCGCAGTACCCGCCGGACCTGTTGTGCCGGCACTGCCAGACGGATGAGCCCCCGTTTGTCGAGACTCGTGGTCGCGGCACAATTTATACGTTTGCGATATACACCCGCAGCTTCTCCCGGGCATTCGAAGTACCGTACGTCCTTGCGCTGGTGGTGCTCGACGAGCATCCGGAAGTGCGGATGATGACCAATATCGTCGAGACCCCACTGAACCGGATCGCCATCGGCGATGCTGTCGAGGTGGTTTTCCAGGAGCGCGGGGAGTGGGCGCTGCCACAGTTCCGGCCCGTCGCGGAGGTGGCCGCGTGAGCC
Source organism: uncultured Nocardia sp. (assembly GCA_966435935.1). GTDB lineage: Bacteria > Actinomycetota > Actinomycetes > Mycobacteriales > Mycobacteriaceae > Nocardia. Next base: position 11,863 of record CBJNFW010000161.1, on the reverse strand, counting down.
ACCTCGCAAAGACTGTGGCTGTCGTCGGCGTGGGGTACTCGGAACTCTCCCGAGGCGACGCGCCGGATCCGCGGCGGCTCACCCTGGACTCGTGCCGGGCTGCGATCGCGGACGCCGGGCTCCGACCGGATGATGTGGACGGTCTCTTCGAGTATCTGCACGGTGACAGTGAGTCCCCTCGCACCTCATGGGTGCAACGTGTGCTGGGCATCGAGAACCTCAACGCGTACGCCGACCTCTACTTCACCGGACCGTCCGGGCTGGGCCCGCCGATGACCGCGGTTGCCGCCGTCGCCTCGGGGGTGTGCGATGTGGCTCTCGCCTACCGGACGCTACCTCAACGCGAGGGCAACAACGGCAGACCGGCGGCGACGTCGTCGGTGCTGAGCGGGCCGGCCCAGTTCACCGAGGTGTACGGGCATACCGCAGGTATTCTTGCGAACTACGCGATGAAGAAGCGTCGTCGCATTCAGGAATTCGGCACCTCCGCGGAGGAGTACGGTCACGTCGCGCTGTCGGCTCGCCGCTGGGCCGCTTTGAATCCCCGGGCGCTGCAACGGACTCCGCTGACAATGGATGAGTACCTGTCCGCCCGCCCGATCGTCGATCCGCTGCTGTTGCTCGACTGCGACTACCCGGTCAACGGTTCATGCGCCGTCGTGATCACTACCGCCGAACGGGCAGCCGACCTGGTGCACAAGCCCGCCTTTGTCGATGCGGCCGCATGGGGCACCGGATCGGGTGCGGACTTCGTATTCGGTGACGACTTCCTGTACGGGGGCAGCCGCGTCTGCGCGGACCGACTCTGGCAGGGCTCCCAGTTCGGCGTCGGCGACCTGGACATGGCCGGGCTCTATGACGGGTTTACTCATCTGCCGATCTCGTGGATCGAAGCCCTCGGAGTGTGCGGTCCCGGAGAATTTGCGGACTGGGTTGCGGAGGGGTCGTCGATCGGTCCCGGTGGTTCTCTGCCTGTCAATACCTCCGGCGGGATGCTCGCCGAGGGGCGTATACAGGGAATCGGCCTGCTGGCCGAGGTCGTCATGCAATTGCGGGGCGAATGCGGCGATCGGCAAGTCCCGGATGCCCGGGTGGGTGTGGTCGCCGGCGGCGGCAGCAACGACTGCGGCGCGATGATCCTCTATTCGGACTGATCACCATGTGCGGTGGACCGGCACGGTGTGACAGACTGCTGTCGTGCTTCGGTTCTACAGTCGGCGCGCCTCGGAGAGTGGGAACTGGCGATTGTCCGCGTCCGGGAGCCGCGCGGACACCTGCCGCCACCAGCCCACCGACCGCCAGCAGTCGGATCGCACGCACGAGCCTCAACAACGTTTGATCGCGACACCTCCGCTGTCAGCTGCCTCGCACCGAAACCGGCGCACCATCAGCTGGATCACCGCCTCCCGGCCCGCAACGGACAGGTCCACCGGACGGGACTCCATGATTCGGTCAACCGTGTGTGAGGGCCGGTTATCGGTGGATGCAGGTTGCAGCGTATCGGGCTGGGGTCTGGTAGCTCAGCGCGGAATGTCTTCGGCGGTGGTTGTATTCGTCCTTCCAGTCGCTGATCACGACCCTGGCCTGGGCCAGCGACCAGAAGCTGTTGATGTTGAGGCATTCATCGCGCAAGCGGGGACATTGGCCGATGCTGTCCAGACCGGTGGAACTTGCCGATCTCATCGATCGCGCGGCACATCGATAGCAGTTCGCATCGCAGCGCCAGAGGCGGTGCAGGAGCGCTCTCTTGCCGCATATCGGGCGGGTTCCGTTGGTTGCGGCGGCAGCAGGACATCGCGGGTGTTCAGGCGCCGACCAATTGGCGCGTGACGTGCGTTGATCGTCAACGATCCACCGAACCTGCAGGTCATGCCTTGGGTGTCACGTGCCGCGTACCTACCGGCTTGATGCGCAGCGGGGGCCCTTCGGCCGTGGGGTGGTTCGGATTGATTAGCGTTAGGACCACGATGTGGAAACCCGCAGGTCAACGACCTGCGGGTTTTCTCTTTCGGACTGGATCGAGTCGGAACAAACGCTTCTACCTGCGGATTCGCACAACAGGACGGTTTCCCGGCAGCTCCAGTGAGCTGTTTGCTTGCGCCGCAGGTGAGGGGCACTTTTTATGCCTGGCGTGGTTCGGTGACCACATTTTGACCACGGTCCGGTAGTGGTGCGCATCGCTGCGCCCATCGTGGCGGCTACGGTTCATCGAGGTCACTGACGAACAGGTGTCCGTACTGGTTCAGGGGTATCTCGGCTGATCGGTGTCCCAGCTGTCGCTGGGCCGTCTTCACGTGCGCCGCAAGTCGTTCCGGACAAGCAGGAAGCTGCCGCGGAGGCCTTTCAGAAGCAGCTCGACGCCGAGATGATCATTGGCCGGTATGTCGCCCCCCACGCTCGCCGACGGGAGTTCGACCTGCTGATCGTCAAGTGGCTCAAAGCCACGTCGCCGGACCCGGTCAGCCGGGAGAAGTATGCCTCGCGGGCCCGTAACCACATCACCCCCTACTTCGGTGGACGCTCGATCGCGGGTGCCTGCACGGTGGACACGGTGCGGGACTATCTGGAATGGCTCAACGCGCGCGGTCTGGATCCGAGCTCGCAAGGAGTGATCTTCGATCACCTGGTGGCGATCATGGATATCGCGGTGGGCGAGCACACGATCCCGGAAAACCCGTGCCGGTCGCGGCTGATCAAACGCCCCCGAGGCATCAGCCGCAAAATCATCCCGTGGACCGAAGACCGCATGAACGCCATCTGGACAGCACTACCCGACCGCAACAAGATCGCCATCCCTCTCGGCGCTGGCGGCGGGTTGCGGATGGGGGAGATCATGGGATTCTCACCAGATGACATCCGCCGCAAAGAACGAGACTTCGTGGTGCAGCGGCAGATTCGGCGGTTGAACGGTGGATGCGTGTTCTCCCCACCCAAAGGCGGCAAGACACGCATCGTTCCCATGGCCGAAAACATTCTCGACGAGATCGACACCTACCTGCAGATGTTCGAACCGGTCACCATCACCCTGCCCTGGCGGGTACTGGACGGACGCCCGGTATCGGTGCAGGTGCTGATGTCCCGGGAAGGTACCTCGCAGCCGATGTACGGCTACCTGTTCCTGTCGACGGTGTCGATCAACGCGTTCCGGCACGCCGGGGTGACCAAACGCGACCGCGTCGATGGCATGCACGCACTGCGGCACTACTACGCATCCTCCTGCTTGGCCGAAGGAGTTTCGATCCTGGAACTCGCGAACTACCTGGGACACAGCGACCCGGCAGTCACCCTGCGGCACTACGCACACCTGATGCCCACCAGCCACGCACGCGCACGCCGCGCCGTGAACGCGTCATGGTCGGCCATCCGCATGCTCCCGGATGACCACGGTGAACCAGCGACCACACGCGACGGTGACAGCGAGCCAACGGAGCCAGCCGCGTAGGGGAGTGCACCACGTTTCGCGCACAGTGCCCTTGTGACCTGATCGTGCAGCAGTCCCGCACTCGTCACCGCGAAGCACAAACCCCGCCTGACGGTATTCAACTTCTGTCGATCACTAACCACCGCAACAGCTCTCAGCGCGTATTGGCGGGCGTTCTGCGTCTCCTGCCGGGCCTCGTCCAGCCGCAGCCGCAGCATTTCCACTTCCGCCTGCACATCGATTTCCCGGCTCTGTGTCGCGCTGCTGCCCAAGGCGAGGCCAATCAATCCCAGCAGCGGGCCGGCAGCGCCCAGGAGCAGGCCGACCAGGCCACCCAGCTGGCGCAGCAAGCCGAGGACCAGGCCAGCCGGTCACAGGACCGGGCCGGTCAATGGGAGATGCAACTCCAGCAGATCCGCCAGCAGGCCGGAAGCTGTCAAATCGGATGAGACCGGTCAAGCGGTGAGTTCTGTGTTGATGTTCTCCTTCGGAGGCTCATTTATCCATGCTGCGGCCGGCAGCGCGGGTGGGGCCGGTGGCCGCCGGAATCGGCTCGGGTTGGAGGTGTAGGCGGCGGTGAGGATCGTGGCCCGATCGGCCCGGATCTGATGGGCTGTGCCATCGTGAACGGTTGCGGGCGTATGTAATCCGATCCCGCTGTGCCGATGAGCCGTGTTGTAGTATGTGAAGAACGCATCGCAAAACCGTTGCGCGGCTTGCAAAGACGTGAACCTTTCCGGGAAAGCGGGACAGTACTTCAAGGTCTTGAAGTTCGACTCCGAATACGGATTATCGTTGGACACGCGCGGTCTCGAGTGCGAGCGGATGACATCCAGGGAGATCAGCAGAGCCGAGACCGGCTGGCTGGTCATCGGGCCGCCGTTGTCGGCATGGATGTAGCGGGGCAGCACCCCATCGTTGGCGGCGATCGCGTCGAGCTGGAATTGCTTTGCCCGCCACTTGGATTCACGCGGGACCACGATCCAGTGGATGGCCTTGCGGGAATAGATGTCCAGCATCACCAGCAGGGTGAACCACACGCCCTTGAACGGGCCCGCCAGACGCGTGGCATCCCAGCTCCAGACCTCGTTCGGGCCACGGGCGACCAGCTCTGGTTTCACCCGCGGTGGATGCGTGGCCTGCCGGCGGCGTTCACGCACCTCACCGTGGCCGCGCAGCAGCCGGTACATCGTCGACACCGAACACAAGTAGGTGCCCTCGTCCAACAGTGTCGCCCACACCTGCGCTGGTGATTTGTCCACGAACCGCGCCGATCTCAGCTCAGACAAGACCGCGGCCTGCTCCAGGGCGGTCAACGCCGCCGGATGCACCCGCCGCCGATGCGGCCCCTGCTTCGGCGGCTGCGGATGGCGATACCGGTGCAGGGTGGCCCGCGATTTGCCGGTCAACCGGCACGCACCCCGCGTCCCGCACACCGGCTCCAGCTCGAGGGTCGCGGCATCGATCACTTCGGTTGTCTCGGTTCGGAATCCACGCTGCCGGAGAGCATCTCCAGCAGCTCGGAAGCTTTCCTACGAAATCGAAGGTGACCAACAGCGGGTGACCAGCGGCTCGACCTCGCGGTTCACGCGGTGTCCGCGCGTGGTTCCAGCGACACCGAATAACCGAGGGCTTCGAGCTGGGCGACCGCGCGGGCCTTCGCCGGGCCGGGCCTGCGGGCCGTGAAGTAGTCCGGCCCCGGATCGCGATAGAACTCGCCGCGCGTGAGCATGGTGTGTGCGGCAACGACCATCGCGCGTTCGACCGCGACGATGGCCTTCATCGGACCCCGCCGGGTGCTGATCCGTCGATACTTCGCGGCGAAATAGGTGTTCTTGGACCGGGATACCGAGATCGCGGCGATGCCCAGCGCGGCCTTGAGATACCGGTTGCCGGGCCGGGTCGTGGTGGACTTGATCCGGCCGGCGGACTCATTCGCGCCCGGACTCACCCCGGTCCACGACGCCAGATGCCCGGCGGTCGCGAACACGCTCATCTCTCCACCGGTCTCGGCCAGAAACACCTCCGCCACCGTGGCCGAAAACCCCGGGATGGACTCCAGCAGCGCCCGGGCCGCGGTCAACGTCGGCCCCAACGCCTCGGTGATCTTCGCGTCGAGATCGGCGATCGCCGTGGTCGCGGCATCTACAAGGTCCAGATACATCCGGATCAGATACCCGTGATGGCCCGTGAACCGGCCGGTCAGAGCCTCGGTCAGGGCAGGCACTTTCGACCGCATCCGGCCCAGGGCCAGGTCGGCGATCACCGCGGGATCACCGGTCCCGGCGATCAGCGCGTCGAGCATCGCCCGACCGGACACGCCCATGATGTCGGACACCACCGCCGACAGCTTGATCCCGGCATCCTCGAGAATCTTCTCGATCCGCTGGGTCTGCCGGGCACGGTCGCGCAGCAGCGCGGTGCGCGCACGGGTCAGATCACGCAACCGCCGGATCGGCGGTGGTGGCACCAGTGACGCCCGCAACAGCCCGTGCGCACCGAGATCGGCCAGCCACGCCGAGTCACTCACATCGGTCTTGCGGCCCGGCCGGTTCCGGGCCTCGCCCGGGTTGACCAGCATCACGTTCAACTCGTCTTCGAGCAGATAGTAGAACGGCTTCCAGTAGTCGCCCGTCGACTCCATCACCACGCAGGTCACCTGCTCGGCGATGAGATGCTCACGCAGCGCGAGGATCTGGCTGCTCATCGAGCCCCAGGTCGTCACTGTCGTCTTCGTCGCCCGCCGGCCCGCGCCCTGCACGCGCACGCACACCTTCGCGTCCTTCTTCGAAATGTCGATCCCCGCGCACCGCGCATGCACGACCTCCACCTCGCACCACCTCTCCCGCTCGAAATTCGTTGCCAGGGTGCGCGTCACGGGGAGACGAGATGAATCAGGAATTTCCTACACGTGCTCGGGGCAACACTCCACGGATCCCGCGAAGGGCGAGAACCGCCCTGCCTCCACCACCACCTTTCCCAACGGGCTCACAGCACCGCAAAGCAACCGGGGTCGGCCGTGACACGCACCCCTCCAGCATCCGCCACGCGACCACGCTGGAACGCAAGAACCGCACACGATTTCAGCGTCCACGCAGGGCCGCGAAGCCGCCCTCGGTCCTTTCCCAAGATCCGCAGCGCCTTGTCCTTGCGCGCCAGCTCCTCGATCAGCCGGGCATTCTCCGCCTCCAACTTCTCCGCTCGCCGCTCCGCATCGGACTTGACCGGCTTGGGCCCGGTCGGCTTGGCCGCCAACGCGTTCAACGCCCCCGCATCACGCGCGGCCCGCCAATCCACGATATGAGAGTGATACAACCCCTCCCGGCGCAACAACGCACCCCGGGCGCCCGGCTCGGTCAGCCGGTCGTACTCCTCCACGATCGCCAGCTTGTACTCCGGCGCGAACACCCGCCGCGCCCGCCGCTGGGCCTTCGACCCCTTCTTCCGCTTGCCCGACCCGCCACCACCGGCAGGCAGATCAGCCTCACTCAACGTCACCTATCCGATATCCCTGAACTCGCCCTACACCTACAGAAAGACTACAGACCGTGTGGTCTCATTCGATTCTGGTAGGGTATCGCGTTGACCTGCGGAAACCTGTCACAGGTTGGTGCCCCCGGCGGGGCACTATAAGGATGGGACCGGTGGTGACCAGCGGTTTTCGTGGGGAACGTTGACGGTCGAAGCGGGATTCGGCTATTCGAAGTCACATTAGGTACAGGGTCAGGAACCGGAACCCCGAACCCGCTGTTATGGGTTCGGAGTTCGCCCATGTTCACGGCCAGTCACCCGCAGTCACCAAAACCTGCCCTACCTGTGGTTATGCCTCAACGGGCGGCAAGATAGGTCACGGAAGATCACGCCCAATCACGCCGAAAGTTTGGGGAAATTTTGGGATGGGTCAATTCTGGCCCGTTGCCCGTTGCCCGTTGCCCGTTGCCCGTTGCCCGTTGCCCGTTGCCCGTTCGTGCCCCGGCCTGGCTGTCTACGGCCGTGTGTGATGTGTTCGGATTGGGGTGGGTTCGGTCCCACCCACAACACCTAACGCTAATCAATCCGAACCATCCGGTGGTTGATGGTCCCGAACTGGGGATTAAACCGATTGGTTCGGGCGGGCGGGTTCGTCGTCTTGACGATGGTCACGTTAGGGAGCTGATCGCTGGTTATGAGGGCGGGGCGACGGTGTATGAGTTGGGTGCCCGTTTCGGTATCGAGCGGCGAGCGGTCAGCGAGATTCTGCGTCGCAGTGGGTGCCGATGCGTCGGCGGGGTTTGTCGGCGGTGCGGCTGCGATTGTCGCAGTTGCTTGCCGATGACGCACGCCTTGTGTCTCGCACGCAGTACACGATGGGGAGCCGAGCAGACGATCTGGTCGGTTGTCGACCGTTATTTCCCGATTCTCGCTCGTCGGGAACTTTGATCGGTATCGTCGCGTTTCGCTCCTGGGTTCTCTACGAAGGGATTTCAGTGAGCGATATCGGGCACCGCGCGGGCGATCCGGCAGAACCGTCCGGCGCGGTTGTAGGTGCTCGGGCCGCGGCCTCAGCTCGGCAGCCGAAGGCCCCGAGCAAGCGCTCGGGCATGGTGGCGCTCAGCTCGCTAGCATCGCGGTACGTCGAAGCCCAGCACAAGACCTATCTGGATCGCTTGGAGAAGGCGATCGAGGATCCGCGGAATCGCAACATCGCACTGAGCGGACCGTACGGGACCGGCAAGTCCAGTGTGCTCGACAAATTCGAAGAAAAGCACAAGGGTTCGACGCTGCGACTGGCTGTTTCGACCCTGGCGCCCGACACCGAGGGTGTGACGCTGACGAACCGCATCCAGAAGGAGGTGCTCAAGCAGCTGATCTACAGCACCCGGCCGAGCACACTTCGTCACTCGCGGTTCAGTCGGCAGAAACCGCTGTCGCGGTGGCGAGCGCTCCTTGATTCCGTCGTGTTCGTCGGCGTGGTCGGAACACTGCTGGCGCTGCTGGGGTATCTGCCCTCGCGGGGGGTAGCAGCAGGGCCTCATCATTCCGGTACCGAGCGAGCGCTGGTATGGGCGGTGGTGGCTGCGCTGTTCGTCGTGGTGTTCTGGGTGCTGCGGATCGTGACCTATGACCGAATCAAGATCTCCGAGGTGTCGGCCGCCGGTACGAAACTGACGCTGTCGACGCCGACACACACCTACTTCGACGACCATCTCGACGAGATCGTCTACTTCTTCGACCACGAGCCAACGGATTTCGTCCTCTTCGAGGACTTGGACCGCTACAACGACCCGCAGATTTTCCAGGCACTTCGTGAGCTCAACACCCTGCTCAACAACACTACGAAGCGGCGCAGAAAACACAAGAAGCCACTGCGGTTCATCTACGCCATGCGTGACAGCCTATTCGAGAAGATCGGCAAGGACACGGCCGAAGAGGGCGGCGACGCCGCGCGTGCGGAGACCGTCCGCGCGAACCGGACCAAGTTCTTCGAAGTCGTCATACCGGTCGTCCCCTTCATCTCCCACCGCACGGCCCGCGACCACCTGCACCAACTCCTGCTGGAGGTGAAGATCACCGGCATCGACCGTCGGTTGATCGAACTCGTCGCAGAAAATGCCACCGACATGCGGCTATTGCTGAACATGCGCAACGAATACCTCGTCTTCGCCGAACGCCTACTGCACTGCGACAAGGTCGCGCCCCAACTGTCTGCCAGCCATCTGTTCGCGCTGGTCGCCTACAAGAACTTCCATCTGGAGGATTTCGAGGACATCTCGCGGCGCGCCAGCGATCTCGACCGCCTATACGACCACTACCGCGAGCTCGTCGCGACCTCGGTCGCGAACTGTGAGCAGGCTAAGAGGGACCTGCTGGTGAAGAATGCGCACCCGCCGGGCCTCGACCCGTTCGCGAAGCAACTCGGAATACGGCTGATCGGGTTCGCGAACTTCGAACGTGACCAGAAGCAGCGAGCGGGTTGGCAATTGCACATCACCGTCGGCTCGACCGTTTACAACCCTGACGATGTGACCACGCCCGCGTTCTGGGAAGCGGTCGTCGCTTCCCGTGCCATCACTTTCGGAGTGATACAGAACCCGGGGTACACCAATCCCACTCCGCTTATTACCTTGTCCCAAGGGCATCTTGAGGGTCTTTTCCCTGACGCCCTGCAGGGGCAGTGGGAGGAGCGCAATACCGAAGGATTGCGCGAGGAACTACAGCGACTCGACTCCGATATCGAATACCTCCGTCGTGCCGACTTCAAGGACCTGGTCAATGCCGACAGGTTCACGATAGTCGTTTCGCTGCAGGGCGTGGACGAGGTCGGCAACGCCGAGGCGCGGACGTTCGGCGAGGTCGTGGACAGGATCTTGAAGTCGAATCTGGCCCGCGACTTGGTCAAGCAGGGCTACATCGACCGCAATTTCACTCTCTACGCCGCGCAGTTCTACGGCGAGTTCACCGGCGCCGACGTAGCGACGTTCGTCGTGCAGACCGTTCAGACCCGCAGCATGGACATCAACTACCAGTTCACCAGCCCCGGCGCGTGCGCAAACCTGCTGGCCGAAGCCGACGAGGGCTTCACCAGGACCACCAGCGCCTACAACATTCAGCTGGTCGAATACCTTCTCGCCGAAGACACCCAGCGCGCGGACGAGGTCGTGAAGCACCTGACCTCGAACTTCGGGAGGGACGCACAGCAGTTCCTGACGGCCTTCTTCACCTCGAGCGAAGAGCGAACCCAGTTGGCGGCGCGGTTGAGCCGCGAACTGTGGGAGGACGTGTTCACCTACCTCACCTCGAATGAGGGCGTGCCCGCCGATGTACGCACCGCTTGCGTGGACGCCGCAGTGCTCGCCGCCAACCCGGACGGCGCCTACGATCTCAGCTCCCTCGGTGACTTCGTGATTTCGTACTACAAACAGATGTCAGCCTTCACTCAACCTCACCCGCGGCCCGAACTGGACACGGTCGTGACCCTGCTGCAACGCGCAAAAGTGCTTCTACCCAGCCTCAACGGTGTGGATCAGGAACTGCGAACCCTCTTGGTGGACAACAACTTGTACACGCTGACCGCGGACAACCTACGCACAGCGCTAGATGCCACCGGCGCGATGACCCTAGATAGGATTTTCGAGAACGACACGATCTACCAGTACTGTTTGTCCAACCTCGCCGCCTACCTCGAAACAGTCGAAGCCGACGACGAAACCAACTACTCGACACTGACCACTGCGACACTGGTCGACGCACTCGCGGCAGCAGAAGACGACAACGAGACCCTCGCGCGCCTCACCGCAACCGCCTCACCCGACAGCTCATTGTTGCGGCTGACCGACGCACCCCAACCGGCGTGGCCGAAGCTGGCCTCGGCCAAGCTCTTTCACGCGTCATTGGTCAATCTCGACGCCTACCGGGCCAACATCGGAGATATCGACGAGAACCTTGGTGGGCTACTACTCGACGCCGGCGTGATCTACACCGACACCGGTGACGCGGACGCGCCCCGCGATGCGGATACCTTGGCAACGGCCGCCGTGGCCGTACTCAATGCTCGACGTGGCATCCCACGCCCCGAGGACCGAATCCGACTCGTAAACAGCCTCGGGCTCGAACATCTACTCCTGGCCACGCAGATCACACCGGAAGAGAGCAACCTTTTCGCGCTCCTTCTCAAAGACGATCTGGTTCCCGACGACATAGAAACCTTCACCCACCTCCGCGGAGGTGGATGGACCGCCCTCGGACCCGCGATCGTCGTTTCGAACGATATCAAGAACTTCCTGACCCCCAACCTGGTCGACGGAATGATCGCCGACCTCTTCGACGATCTCGACACCAGCAGAAAAATCGGCCCGACGGCACTCGCAGCCTTGGCAGACTTCCTGCCGACCGACGATGACAAGGCCCTGGCCGCCGCAGCCAGATTCGCCATCAAAAGCGGCACTGTCCTGCCGGTGGACCAAATCCGCAGGATCGCCGCAACCTGCAAGGACGCGGACCGCACCGTCCGACTGCTCAAGATCGCAGCCCCCACCGCCGAGGACATCGTGGCGGTCCTGAGCGAACTGGGCGACAAGTACAGCTACCTGACGACCTGGGAACACACCGAATTTGAGGTCCCCGACGACGACGCACACAAAACGGTATTCAGGATTATTGCGTCTGCGGGGCTGTGCCATGCTCGCCAGAAGCCACGCCACCAGCACGTCCTACTCGTCAAACAACCTAGCAACTGATCGCCCCGCAGTGTCGCCGCTCGCGTCGTCGAGAACACGAGGCTCGGCGTCTCCGGCCGCCGGATAGCACCCTGATGCCCGAGCATTGGCGCACCTGCGGCGGTGGCCATCCACCTGGCCAGGACTCTGAGGGAACCGGTTCGGATTGATGCTGATTTGTGGGCCTAACCTCAATGCCGCTTACTTTGAGTGAGACACAGCCGGTAGCCTGCGGCTTGTGGATCTT
>CBJNFW010000160.1:0-19372 GCA_966435935.1 uncultured Nocardia sp. | reverse complement strand
CGACGCCGAGGGCGCTGCGCTCCGTCCGGCTGTCCTCTACGGCGTCGACACCCGCGCAACCGTCGAAATAGCGGAACTGCGCGCGGAATTCGGTGCGGAACAGGTGCTTTCGCGTGCGGGTTCGCCGCTCACCAGTCAAGCGGTCGGGCCGAAGGTGCGCTGGCTGGCGCGGCATGAACCCGATGTCTACGCGCGCACCCGGATGCTGCTGATGGCGAGTTCCTTTCTGGTGCACCGGCTCACCGGTCGCTACGTACTCGACCACCAGTCGGCGAGCCAGTGCGTGCCGATGTACGACTTGCATCGGCGCGAATGGGCAACGGATTGGGCGGATTCGGTCGCGCCCGGACTTGAATTGCCCGAATTGTTCTGGCCCACAGAGATTGTCGGCCGGGTTACGCGAGACGCGGCCGCCGCCACCGGCCTTCCGGCCGGTCTGCCGGTCACCGCCGGCACCATCGACGCCTGGGCCGAGGCCACCAGCGTGGGGGTGCGCGCGCCCGGCGACGCCATGGTCATGTACGGCACCACCATGTTCCTGGTGCAGGTGCTGACCGATCCGCGCCCGCATCCGGGTCTGTGGGGAACGTGCGGAACCTGGCCCGGCACATACACTCTCGCGGCCGGAATGGCCACCTCCGGCGCGGTGACCGACTGGTTGCGCCGCCTGGTCGGCGGGGATTTCGCCGATCTGGTCGCCGAGGCGGGTGCGGTGCCGCCGGGCGGTCGCGGGCTGATCATGCTGCCCTATTTCGCCGGTGAACGCACGCCGCTGTTCGATCCGGATGCGCGCGGCATCGTCGCGGGCCTGACCCTGGCTCACGGCCGTGCCGAGCTCTACCGCGCGGCGCTCGAGGGGATCGGCTACGGCGTGCGCCACAACCTGGAGGCGATGGCCGAAGCCGGTGGCCGGGCGCGCCGGCTCGTCGCGGTAGGGGGCGGTACGAAGGGCGGTCTGTGGACGCGGATCGTCTCCGATATCACCGGATTGCCGCAACAACTCCCGGCCGAGACCGTCGGAGCCTGCCTCGGTGACGCCATGCTCGCCGCCGAGGCGGCGGGTGTGGACACGGCCGGATGGAATCCGGTGGTGACCACGGTGGAGCCCGACCCGGCGCACACCGAGCGGTACGCACAGTACTACCAGCACTACCGTGCGCTGTACGAATCCACCCGCGACACAGCGCATTTCCTGGCAGCAGAGCAGCACCGCACTGCCGCACGGTGACCTCGTGCCACCGAGCGTCGCGGCGTCCGCCCCGCTCGGCGCGTTTTCGCCATTGCCGCGCGCGAGGTGTCGAACGTGCCATCTCCCGAAAGCCTTGCGATCTCGATATGGAATGTATGCTCTAATACGATATAGAGGGAACATTCCATATCGACACCGGCCGCACCCGCAGGCGCGACCGAGAGGGTGATTCACGATGGCTGTGCTCAATATCCACACTCGCCGCATTTCGGCGCCCGCGGCGCAGGCGGGAGCCCTGCTCGATACCCTCGCCGGACCCGGCGACCGGCTCTGGCCAGGTGATGTGTGGCCACCGCTGGTTCTGGACCGGCCGCTGTCGGCGGGCGCGTCCGGCGGTCACGGCGTCGTCCGTTACACGGTGCAGGGGTATCAGCCGGGTAGCTGGCTGAACTGCAAGTTCGATCGGGTCTTCGGCAGCACGGGTGTCGTTGGCTTCCATGAATTCCTGGTACTCGGCGAGGGCGGCGAGACGTTGCTGGTTCACCAGTTGGCGGCGCGGCTGAGCGGCCGGTTCCGGCTGATCTGGCCGTTGGCCGTGCGCTGGTTGCACGATGCGCTGATCGAGGATCTGCTCGATCGCGCCGAATTGGAGCTCACCGGGTCCGTGCGCACCCCGGCGCACTGGAACCGATATGTCCGGCTGCTGCGCGCGGCGCTCGGCCGGACCGGGACTTCCGCGCCTCGGACCGCAGCTCACGCGGTGTAGCGTGGCGGTCCGGGATGGGTGTCCCGGACAGTGACGTGGCCCGGGATTCGTGAAAGAATCCGAAACCATGCAGGCGAGTTGTGATATCGGGAGGGCCGCATGCCGACGCAGGCGCTGACTGAGCAGAATTTCCAGCAGGTCGTCTCGCGCGGCGGCATCGTTCTGGTGGACTTCTGGGCGACCTGGTGCGGATGGTGCACCAGATTCGCGCCGGTGTACGAGGAGTCCTCTCGTATGCACCCGGATATCGTGCACGCCACCGTCGATGCCGACGCCGAACAGCAGTTGGCGGCCGTCGCGCAGGTCAGCAGTCTGCCGACCCTGATCGCCTTCCGCGACGGCCTGCCGGTCTACTCCGAGCCCGGTTTCAAGACCTCCGAACAACTGGAAAACGTTGTGCAGGAGATCATGTGGCTGAATATGGACGAGGTCCGGCGCGAATTGATCCGGCAGAACCCGGAACTGGCGAACGCTCCGGAGATGGCTCAGCAGAACCAACCCGCCGGCCGGGCGGGACTCGCCGACGGACCGCTCCGCTACGGCTGGCCCGGTCTGCGGGGCGCGGTACTGTTCTGAGCCGGTGCTCCGGGCCGGTATGCCAGCCCGGCGACGGCGGCGAGCACGCCGACCGCCACCATGTACCCCCATCCGGCGCGGTACTCGCTGAGTCCGGGAACGACCGCACGGGCCAGGATCGCGGTCAGAATCGCTACGCCCAGTGCGGAACTGGTCTGCCGTGCCATCATCAACGTTCCCGAACCCAGGGAGAGCTGGTCGGCGGGCAGCAGCGCCGAGGCTCCGAACAGCGGCGGTTGCAGCAGTGCGGTGCTGGCCCCGGCGAGGATCGCGCCGGGCAGGAACATGACCGGATACGACATGGTGAGTCCGGCCGTGACGATCCACCATGCCGCGCCCAGTGCGATGGTCGCCCCGCCCAGTGCGGCGCAGGCTCGCGCGCCGATCCGGGCCACGAGCCGTCCGGACAGTGGTGAGAGCAGCAGGCAGCTGATCGGAATCGGCGCGATGCCCAGGCTCGCGTGCAGCTGCGAGTAGTGCCACTGCTGGGTCAGGAACAGCGTGGCCTCGAGCACGAGAGCGGCGAAGGCCAGGTAATAGGCGAAGACCCCGGCCGTCGCGATGCGAAATTGTTTGTGCCGCAACACCGCCGGACTCACCACCGGATCCGGGTGACGTCGCACGTGCCGGCCGAACGCGCCCGCGAACACCAGGGCGGCCAGCAGGGCTCCCAGCGTGGCGGGCGAGGTGTATCCCCAGTCCGATGCCTGGACGAAGACGGTGGTCAACGCGGCGGTGGCGGCGAGAATCAGTGTCGCGCCGAACAAGTCGAGTTTTCGTCCGGCCTGACCGCGAATATCGGGCAGCACGCGCAGCCCGACTACGAAGGCCGCCACCGTGAACGGGATGTTGAGCAGGAAGATCCAGCGCCATCCGGCCTGTAACAGCAGTCCGCCGATCACCGGCCCGCTGCCCGCGCCGGCGGCGGCGATCGCGGTCCAGATTCCCATCACGGTCGGGTGTTCTCGGGTATCGAACGAGGGCAGGACCAGTCCGAGTCCGGTCGGCACCAGCAGGGCCGCCGCGGTGGCCTGCACGATTCGGGCGGCGATGAGCGCGCCCAGGCCGGGCGCGGCCGCGCAGGCGACCGATGCCAGCCCGAAAAGCGCTATGCCGAGCAGGAATCCGCGCTTGCGGCCGGTGTCGTCGGCCAGGCGCCCGGCGGGCACGAGCAGTGCGGCCATGACGATCGTGTAGGCGTTGAGCACCCAGGACACCGTGCTCGCCGATGCGTGACCGAACGAGGTCTGCAGGGTCGGGAAGGCGACGGTGACGGCGAAAAGGTCCAGGATGGCCAGGTATTGGGCGACGGCCGCGACCGCGAGCACGCGCCATCGGCGCGGTGATGCGGCCAGGGATATGGGCTCTGCCGAAGCAGTCCCTTCGAGACTGGCGGAAACAATCATGAATGCAACTATCCAGCCACTGGTCAACCCCAACCAGTGGCAGAATTGACAATATGCGCTAGATTACCGACATGACCGATCGTCGTGAACGGACCATCGCCATCGCTGTCGCCCCGGGGCAGCCGCTGTTCGAGGTGGCGATTCCGTATCAGGTGTTCTTCGAGCCGCCGCCCGGCGTCGACGCCGCGGACTGGTACGACCTGCGGTTGTGCGGTCCGCGCGGGACTCGCCATGCGACGCATCGTGATCCGTTCGTCACGCTCACCGATTACGACTACGACGACATGCTCACCGCCGGAACCGTCATCGTGCCCAGCACACCCGACGTCCGGCAGGATCCGCCTGCCGAATTGGTCGAGGCCGTGCGCGCGGCCCACGCGGCCGGAGCGCGCATCGTCGCGCTGTGCTCGGGCGCCTTCGTCCTGGCCGCGGCGGGACTGCTCGACGGCCGGCGGATGACCACGCATTGGAAGCACGTCGATGTGCTGCTGGATCGGTTTCCCGGCATGGACGCCGACCCGTCGGTGCTCTACATCGATGACGGCCGCATCCTCACCAGCGCGGGCACGATGGCGGGGATGGATCTGTGTATTCACCTGGTACGCAAGGATCTCGGCTCACGTATCGCCAACGCCGTGGCCCGGAATCTGGTGGTCCCTCCGCATCGCGCGGGCGGCCAGGCGCAATTCCTGGCCGCACCGGTGCCCGCCGCGGCGACCGCCCCCGGGCTCACCGCGACCCTGCAATGGGCACTGGAACGGCTGGACGTCGCGCTCACCGTCGGCGATCTGGCCAAGCGGGCGGGGATGAGTGAGCGGACCCTGGCCCGCCGCTTCCACGCCGAGCTCGGTGTCACACCGCTGCGATGGCTGCTCACCCAGCGGTTGATCCGGGCGCGAGAGCTGTTGGAGACCACCGACTTTCCCGTGGACGTCGTCGCCGAACGCTGCGGTCTGGGCAGTGCGGCGAACCTGCGCGCGCACTTCGGCCGGGAGGTGGGCGTCGCGCCCAGCGAGTACCGGCGCTCGCACCGCTCCGGCCGGCACGAGGTGGTTACCGCCGACTCCTGAAACATCGTGCCGGGCAGCGGTTTCCGGATCAGAAGGTATGCCTGCGCCCGGTCACCGATCGATGCTGGTACCACCAGGAGGTGGTGGCCACCTGGGCCCCCTCCAGCGGCAGATATCGGCCCCCCTCACGCCAGCCGAGCGCTTGCAGCGTGACACGCAGACTCCGGTCGAAGCAGATCGGATCCCGTACATGCCAGCGGTACATGCCGAATCGCTGCTCCGGCTCGTAGATCCGGTCCGGCGGCAGCACCTGCACCAGGCCGAGGTAGGGCGTGGAGTAGGTGTGGTAGGCGCCCTGCATATCGAAATTCCATGCGCCGCCGAAGAAATCCTCGGTGCCGGTGCCGCAGATGGTCGGGAATTCGGTGTCACCGTCGAGATAGAACTTCATCTCGCCCTCACCCCACCAGCCCGGTGCGTTGGGCACGATCGCCAGATAGGTGCCGACATAGCGGCCCGGACCCGGAATATCCTCCAGCACAGTGTGGATCGCCGGATTGCCCAGCGGATCGCTGTGCCGCCGCCGCACGTGCAGGTAGCCCGCCGAGCGCGGCACATCCTGTTCCAGATAGGTGATCTGGTAGTAGACCGGCACAGAGCGGTCGCCGCCGTTGTGCAGTGTGAAGCGGGCCCGCGCGCGAAAGGGCATGGGCCAGAAGCTGTTCAGCCCGCCCGCCGGGGCGACCACCACCATTTCCGAATTCACCTGTGCCAACTCGTCCCAGGCATT
The DNA here is from genome assembly GCA_966435935.1 of uncultured Nocardia sp. Taxonomy (GTDB): domain Bacteria; phylum Actinomycetota; class Actinomycetes; order Mycobacteriales; family Mycobacteriaceae; genus Nocardia. The sequence goes on along the minus strand of CBJNFW010000160.1, from coordinate 13,635 downwards.
GCAGAAGAACGAACCGAGCGGCACCTCGACGGCCGGTTCGGCATCGTTGTCCCAGTGGACCCGCAGCGTCATCTCGTTCAGCAGGGCGCGGTCGGTGGTGAGCCAGAAGTGCCGGACCACACCGGGGCCCGCGACGTCGGCCAGGGTGGCGGTTTCGCCGGGCGCGAGGTCTATCGACGGCGATACCTTCCACCCGATGCCCAGTTCCGCGGCCGCATGTGCGCCCGTGCCCTCCGTCGCGCGCCCGCCGCCGCCCGGCGCTCCGGTCGGGTTCTCCGGGCTGATGGAGCGGGTCCGCGCCTGATCGATCCGCCATATCTCGTGCACCATCGCGATTTTTGCACGCCGACCGAGGGTCGCGGGGGTAATTCGGCGTCGTCGGTGATCCGCATTCCGCGCGCCGGGACGCGCGGGAATTCGGTGTCCCCCCGACGACCGGTGGCTTAGCCTCGCACTCATGACATGGACCGCCCCGGAGATAGTGCGACCCCGTCAACTCCTGGTGGGGTCCGAGCGCTCGATGCTGCAGGCGATGCTCGACCAACAGCGCACGACACTGCTGTGCAAATGCCATGGCCTGACCGCCGACCAGTTGGTGATCCGCAGCGTCGAACCGTCCTCGATGTCGCTGCTGGGCCTGATCAGGCATATGACCGAGGTGGAGCGAGCCTGGTTCCGGCGGCGCGCCGGACGGCAGGACGTGGCGTACCAGCACACCACGGAGCAGAACCAGGACGGCGATTTCGACGACGTCGACACCAGCCGGGCGGCCGGCGATTTCGCCCTGTACCGCACCGAGATCGAACTGTGCGATGCCGCGGTCGCCGGCCTCGCGCTGGACGACACCTTCGTCCACTCGCGCACCGGCCGCCAGATCAGCCTGCGCTGGGTCTACCTGCACATGATCGAGGAATACGCCCGCCACAACGGTCACGCGGATCTGCTGCGCGAGCGCATCGACGGCGTGACCGGCGAATAGCTCTCACAGGCCGTGATCGCGCGCCCAGGCCGCGACCTGGGTGCGTGAGGTGAAACCGAGCTTGGTCAGGATGTGCTCGACGTGGGTTTCCGCGGTGCGTACCGAGATCACCAGATCCGCGGCGATGCGTTTATTACTGTGACCGGCCGCGATCAGCCGGGTGACGTCCTTCTCCCTGCGGGTGAGCACGTCGGTGGCCGCGTCGTCGGCCGGTATGGGGCGCAACGGTTTCGGCGCGGGCTGCGCGGAGTCGGTGGCACGGCCCAACGCGTAGTCGATGGCGGCGGGTAGCGACAGTGCCGCACCGCTGTCGTACGCCTCGCGAAAACCCTTCTCGCCCAACTCCTCCAGTACGCGGACGCGTACCTTCTCACCGACGGCGGTGGCGATGGCGTGGGCAAGACGCACCGTGTCGCGTTGCAGGGTCTGCGCGGCCCCCATCAGCCGGGCCGCGCGCACCATATCGCCGCGAGCCGCCGCGGACCAGGCCATACCGTCGAATGCGGAGGCCAGCCAGATACATCGGTCGAATTCGGCGAACATCTCCACCGCGCGGCTCATGTACGCCGCGGCCGCGTCCTGATTGCCGTGCCGCCAGTGGTCCACGCCGACCGTCCACAGCGCGAGGCCGCCGAGCAGGTGCACGCCGTGCCGCTCGGTCAGCGCCCGCAGGGTTTCGGCGATCACGGTCGATCGGTCGTCCTCGAGCAGGGTGGCGCACATGAAACCGAATGAGAGACTGTCCATTTCGGTGGTGGTGTGCCCGGCGTCGCGGGCCAGGGCGGCGGCCTGCTCGGCCATCGCCAGCGCGCGGCGGGTGTCCCCGTCGGTGAACGCGATCAAGGCGCAGTCGAGCCGATTCTCGGCCAGGATGTCCGCCGCGCCCAGTTCCGTGGCCAGCGCGAGACTCTCCTCGACGAATCCGGCCGCGGATTCGCGATCGGAAAGCAGCGCGGCCAGCGACGCCGCCGAGGACAGTCCGCGCGCCCGCGCGGGCGAGGCGGTCGCCGGGATCCGCATCAGCGCGTCGGTGAGCCAGCGGCGGCCCTCGGACAGGAAGCGGTAGTGCTCCCAGTACGGGCGCAGCGCCGTCGCGGTCTCCAGTGCCAGGTGCGGCGCATCGGACATCGAGAACTGCAGCGCCGAACGGAGATTCGCGTGTTCCCGGGACAGGTCCCGGAACCAGGCCACATCGTCCGGGCCGCAGTAGGCGCGTGGTCCGCGCATCGCCAGGCGGTGATAGTGGTCACGATGCCGCGCCCGCACGGCCGACTCCGCACCGGACTCGACCAGCCGGTCGTGGCCGAACTGCCGAATCGGTTCCAGCATCGAATATCTGGCCTTCTCGCCGTCCTGACGCAGCAGCAGCACCGACTTGTCCACCAGCCCGGTCAGCGTGCCGACGATATCCGCGCCGGGCAGCGCGCAGACCGCCTCCGCGGCGTCGATGTCCAGGCCGCCAGCGAAGACCGAGAGTTGTTGCCACAGTTCCTGTTCGGCGTCCGTGCACAGCTGATAGCTCCAGCGAATGGCGCCATCGATGGTGCGCTGTCGTCCCGGCGCGGTGCGCGGTCCGGTGTTGAGCAGGGTCATCGTGTCATCGAGCCGGTCCAGAATCTGGGCGGGGGTGAAGACCCGAAAACGCAAGGCCGCCAACTCGAGTGCCAGCGGCATCCCGTCCAGTCGGCGGCAGATGGCGGCGAGTGTCGCGCGGTTGGCGGGGGTGCTGGCGAAGCCGGGATCGACCGCACGGGCCCGTTCGACCAGCAGCCGCACCGCATCGCTGTCGCCCGCCGGATCCTCGGGCTCGCGCTCCCGGCCGACCGGCAGCGGCGGCACCGGCATCACCTGTTCGCCCGCGATCCCCAGCACCTCACGGCTGGTCGCGACGACCGCTACCGCCGGGGTCGCGGTGACGATGCGCTCGGCCAGTTCGGCACAGGCGTCGACGAGATGCTCGCAGTTGTCCAGGATCAGCAGCAACCGTTGGCCGACAAGGAATTCCAGCAGCCGCGGCAGTGGATCGGTGGTGTCGTCTCCCAGGTGCACCGCCTCGGCCACGCTCAGTGTCACCAGCTCCGGATCGCGCACATCGGCGAGTTCGACCAGCCAAACCCCATCGCGGAAGGCGCGTGCGACCGATGCGCCGAGTTGCCTGGACAGCCGCGTCTTACCCACACCGCCCGGACCGAGCAGCGTCAGCACTCGTGTGGTCGACAGCAGCCGCTTCGCGGCGGCCAGTTCGTCGTGTCGGCCGACGAAGCTGGTGACCTCGGCGGGAAGGTTCCCGCTGACACGCCGCGCCATATCCGCCACACTAGCGCGTGCCCGGACCGGCGGATCCGGCCTCGCAGCGAACCGGCTGCCGGACGCGGACGCGTCGGGCATAGGCTTGCCGACGCGTGTTCCGCAGCACACCGGAACACGAGCGAGAAGCATCGACAACCGAGGAGGCCCGCTGTGCGGATCGGCATCCTGTTGAACGAACCGACCGGACCCGACGGCCTGCGCGGCCTGACCGACGAGCTGCGCCGCGCCGCGGACGAGGGCTTCAACTCCGCCTGGATTTCGCACATCTTCGGGGTGGACGCACTCACCGCGCTGGCCGTGGCCGGCAGCCGAGTTCCGGGGATCGATATCGGAACCGGTGTCGTGCCGAGCTATCCGCGGCACCCAGGTGCGCTGGCCCAGCAGGCGCGCACCACCGCGCTCGCGGTCGGTCCGGGACGCCTCACGCTCGGCGTCGGCCTGTCCCACAAGGTCGTGATCGAGAACATGTTCGGGTACAGCTTCGAGCGTCCCGCCCGGCATATGCGCGAGTATCTGTCGGTGTTGACGCCGCTGCTCGAGCACCAGCCGGTCTCGTTCACCGGCGAGACGGTGCGGGCCAATCTGGCGCTGTCGGTGCCGGACGAGGGGCGCGTCCCGGTGCTGCTCGCCGCGATGGGCCCGGCGATGCTGAGGCTCGCGGGCGCGGCGACCGACGGCACCGTGCTCTGGATGACCGGTCCGGCAACCGTCCGTGACCATGTCGCACCGGCGATAACCGCCGCCGCGGCCGAGGCGGGACGCCCCGCGCCGCGGGTGGTGTGCCCGCTGCCGGTGTGTGTCACCGACGACGTGGAGGCGGCCCGCAAGCGCGCGGCCGAGGTCTTCGCCGTCTACGGTTCGCTGCCCTCGTACCGGGCGATGATGGATCGCGAGGGTGCCGAGGGACCGGCGGATCTGGCCATCATCGGGTCGGAAGATCATGTCGCCGAACGTATTCGGGCCATCTTCGCCGCGGGCGCCACGGAGTTCGTCGGCGCGGTGTTCGTCGGCGGCCAGGATGCGGTCCGCACCCGGGCCCTGCTGGCCGGACTCGCGGATTGACCCGTGCCCAGGTCGCGGCGCGCTCGGGTCGACGACGTGCACGAGCTGGCACTGGCCATGCCGCACGTCACGGTCGAATACGGCCCGCTGGAGAACCCGGTCTACCAGGTCGGGCGCAAGTCGTTCATCTTCTTCCGGACGCCGCGCCCGGACGCGGTCGATCCGGAAACCGGTGAGCGCTACCCGGACGTGATCGTGATCTGGGTCCCGTCCGAGTCCGACAAGCTGGCGTTGATCCAGGATCCGGACTCGCCCTGGTTCAGCACCCCGCATTTCGACGGGCATACCTCCGTCCTGGTGCGAGCGTCCCGGATCGGCGAACTCCGCCTGGACGAGCTGCGCGAGATCGTGCAGGACGCCTGGTTGTCCCGGGCCTCGGCGGCGCGCGGCAAGCGCTGGCTGGCCGAAAACCGGCTGTAGCACTCGGTGCGAGCATGATCGGTTGACCTGCACCGAGGTTGAGGTTGCAGGCTGGATCCATGACACAGCCCGCAGAGTTCTGGAACACCGTCTACGACAACGACACCGCCCCCTGGGTGATCGGGGAGCCGCAGCCGCAGGTGCTGGCCTCGGAACGGGAGGGCTGGATCCGCGGCCGCGTTCTGGACCCCGGCTGCGGCGCGGGCGAGCACACCATCGCGCTGACCGCACTCGGCTACGACGTACTCGGTGTGGATCTGTCGCCCAGCGCCGTGGCCTACGCGCGCGCCAACGCCGAGCGCAAGGGCGTGCCCGGTGCGCGCTTCGAACTCGCCGATATGGTCGCGATCGGCGGTGATCCCGGCCTCGCGGCCGGCCTGGGCGTCTTCGACACGATCCTGGACAGTGCGCTGTTCCACGTCTTCCGGGAGGATCCGCGGGCTCGGGCCGCCTACGTGAACGCCCTGCACACGTTGTGCGCGCCGGGCGGGCGGGTACTCCTGCTGGCGCTTTCGGACGCCGAGCCCGGATTCGGCCCGCGCATCGGTGACCGCATGATCCGCGAATCATTCGGCGCGGGATGGGAATTGGAGGATCTGCGGCCCGCGCGTTATCGCGGCCGGATCACCAGCGCCCTGCCGCCCGAGGCCGTCGAGGGCGTGCGGTCCGACTCGGATGGGAACGTCGAGACCGCCGCCTGGTCGGCGCGGATAGCGCGCCGCTGACCGGGTCAGCGACTCCGCGGACGTTTCGGGAACAGGGCCCGCCCGGCCTCGTGCGCGACCTCGAGCACGACGCGGGCGAGCCGGTCGAATCCCATCGCGTCGGCCGGGCCGGTGAGCGACAGTGCCGCCGGCGCCGCACCGCGCACACGCACGGGTGCTGCGACACAGGCGATTCCGGCCACCGCCTCCTCGTGATCGATCGCCACGCCCTGGCGGAGCCGGATGCGGTCGAGTTCGCGGCGCAGCGCGTCGGGCTCGCAGACCGTGCGCGCGGTCAGGCGCATCGGGCGGGTCCGGACCACGGATTCGGCGATGGTCGGCTCCAGCGCCGCGAGCATCGCCTTGCCCAGAGCCTTCGCTTGCGCGGGCATCCGGCCGCCGAGCCGGCTCGGCAGCGCGGCGGCGAACCGGCCGCCGACCTTGTCCAGATAGACCACCTCGCGGCCGTCCAGTACGGCCAGATGGCCGACCAGGCCGGTGCGCTGGACCAATTCGTGCAGCAGGGGGCCGACCGTATCGCGGGTCTCGTTGTGATCTGCGGCCAGTCCGCCCAGTTCCAGGGTGCGCATACCCAGCCGGTAGCCGCCGGAGGTGTGCGCGAGCCAGCGCAGCCGGATCATCTGGTCCAGGATCCGATGCACGGTCGATCGTGGGAGTCCGGTCCGCTCGACGATTTCCAGCAGCGTCAGCGCCGGGGTCGCGGCGTCGAACGCGTCCAGAATCAGCGTCATCCGCTCGATCATCGACACCGGGGTCGGCCGGGGCACGGCGTTCGCCGAGTGCCGGCCGGACTCGGTCGCGGGGCCGTGGGCGGGTATGGCGCCTTCGGCGACGGGCGGCGCGGTGGCGGTCATATGTTCCTCCGTTGGCTCATATGCGGTCTCGAAGTCCGTGGACCGGGCATCCTCGGGTTGCCTATCGGTATTACCAGTCACAGTGGCCCCTCGCCGCGGGATGGCGAATCGGTGGAACTACGTATCTTCCAGCGATTCGTCCCGGTCACCGGGGTTACGTATTGACCGGCGCCCGCGCCCGCTCGCTCGTCAGTTCGTACTGTGGGCCGCTGGCCGCCGCGGCGCCCGACGGGCAGCAGGGTGCCGTTGCGTGCCGCGGCCGGACCGGGCAGGCCGTGAGTATCGCGTCGCCGAGCATGATGATCATCGGCAGGGTCCAGATGCCCGCCGCATCGCGCAGCGAATGGCCAACAGCGCCAACGGGATTCGCCAGCTCGCATGCCGGAACCACCCGCAGCGATGACGTCGGGCACCGCGCGGTGCGGTGCGGGACCCCGGCCATGTCCCGTTCTGCATACTCGCCTGCAGCTGATCCAGTACGGCATCCACGGTCGATCCGGTCGCCACCGGCGTCAGCTCCACGATAGGGCCTGCTGCCAGATGCCGGACATCTCGGGAACGGGCGTCCGGTCGCGGCAATGGTCCGCCGGGGGAGGCCCGGGTGGCATGTATCACCCGGTCAGTACCCTGGTCGACATGACAGCTAGCACTGCGACCGGTCTCGACGATGTCCGCACGGCGGTGCGCGACGCGGCTCGCCGGGCCCAGGTGGCCGCGCGCGCACTCGCCCGGCTGACCACCGCCGAGAAGAACGACGCGCTGCAGGCCTGCGCCGACGCGCTGCTGGCCGCCGCCGAGCCGGTGCTGGCGGCCAATGCCGAGGACATCGAGGCCGCCCGCGCGGACGGCACCGGCGAGTCGCTGCTGGACCGGCTGCGCCTGACCTCCGCCCGGATCGACGGAATCGCGGCGGGCCTGCGTCAGGTCGCGGGCCTGCCGGATCCGGTCGGCGTGGTGATCCGCGGCTCGACCCTGCCCAACGGGCTCGAGCTCCGCCAGGTGCGGGTGCCGCTCGGTGTGGTCGGCATGGTCTACGAGGCGCGGCCGAACGTCACGGTCGACGCCTTCGGCCTGGCGCTCAAATCCGGTAACGCGGCGCTGCTGCGCGGCTCCTCCTCGGCTGCGCGCTCGAATGCCGCACTGGTCGAGGTGCTGCGCGATGCGCTTGTCGCACAGGGGCTTCCGGCCGACGCGGTGCAATTGCTGCCCAGCCACGACCGCTCCAGCGTCACCCATCTGATCCAGGCGCGCGGCCTGGTCGACGTGGTGATCCCGCGCGGCGGCGCGGGCCTGATCGAGGCCGTCGTCCGGGACGCGCAGGTGCCCACCATCGAGACCGGCACCGGCAACTGCCACGTCTACGTGCACTCCGCCGCGGATCTGGATATGGCCGAGTCGATCCTGCTCAATGCCAAGACCCGGCGGCCGAGCGTATGCAATACCGCCGAGACGGTGCTGATCGATCGCGCCGTCGCGGACACCGCGGTGCCCCGCCTGATCGGCGCGCTGGAGCAGGCCGGCGTCACCGTGCACGGTGACCTGCCGGGGCTGGTGCCCGCCACCGAGGAGGATTGGGCGCAGGAGTATCTGTCACTGGATATCGCGCTGCGGGTCGTCGATGACCTGGACGCGGCCGTCGAGCACATCGACCGGTGGGGCACCGGCCACACCGAGGCCATCGTCACCGCGGATCTGCGCGCGGCGCGCGAATTCACCGAACGGGTGGACGCGGCGGCGGTGATGGTGAACGCGTCCACCGCGTTCACCGACGGCGAGCAGTTCGGCTTCGGTGCGGAGATCGGCATCTCCACCCAGAAATTGCACGCCCGCGGCCCGATGGGCCTGCCCGAACTCACCTCCACCAAATGGATCGTGTGGGGGGACGGCCAGACCAGGGCCTGAGGTGGTGGATACCGCGTCTCGGCCGGTAACTTACCGCAGAGTAAGGTTACCGATCGGTAGTCCGCGTTTGTACGGTATACAGTCGAGGGGCGGCCGATAGGCCGATGGGACTGGCAGCCCACGTCGCAAGGATGGAGTCCAACGGTGCAGACCCCGGTGCACGAACCGATCTTCGCGTCGGTCGAGGATGTGATCTCCCGCCTCGCCGCGACCGGCTACCTGGCGGACAAGGCGACCGCGACCTCGGTGTTCCTCGCCGATCGTCTCGGCAAACCACTGCTCATCGAAGGTCCGGCCGGTGTCGGCAAGACCGAGCTGTCCCGCGCGGTCGCGCAGGTCGCGGGCGCGGAACTGGTGCGGCTGCAGTGCTACGAGGGCATCGACGAGGCGCGGGCACTGTACGAGTGGAACCACGCCAAGCAGATCCTGCGGATCCAGGCCGGAGCCGCCGGCGCCGAGCCGGGCACCGCCGAGAACGGTTGGGCGGAAACGAAATCCGACGTCTTCAGCGAGGAATTCCTGCTCTCGCGCCCACTGCTGACCGCGATCCGGCGCAATGACCCGACGGTGCTGCTGATCGACGAGGCGGACAAGGCCGACGTCGAGATCGAGGGCCTGATGCTCGAGGTGCTCAGCGATTTCGCGGTCACCGTCCCGGAACTGGGCACCATCACCGCCACCCGCACCCCGTTCGTGGTGTTGACCTCCAACGCCACCCGCGAGCTGTCCGAGGCGCTCAAACGCCGCTGCCTCTACTTGCACATCGACTTCCCGGACGAGGAGCTCGAACGTCGCATCCTGGCCAGCCGGGTGCCCGAGCTGAAGCCCGCGGTCGCCGCGCAGCTGGTCCGGATCGTGCATGTGCTGCGCGGTATGCAGCTCAAGAAGCTGCCCTCGGTGGCGGAGTCGATCGACTGGGGCCGCACACTGCTGGCCCTGGGCCTGAAGGATCTGGACGACAGGTCCGTGCGCGCCACCCTCGGCGTGGTGCTCAAACATCACAGCGATCACCAGCGCGCGCTGGCCGAGCTGAAGCTGGCCTGATGTTCGGCGGCGGATCCCGGACGCCCGGGGCGGCTCGGCCACCCGCCGACCACCCGGACGCCGCGCCGCACGGGCTGTCCGGACATCTGGTCGGCTTCGTGGAGGCATTGCGCGCCAGGGGGATTCCGGTCGGCCCCTCCGAGACGGTAGACGCCGGACAGGTCATCGCGGTACTGGACCTGATGGACCGCGAGATGGTGCGCGAGGGTCTGGCCTGCGCGCTGCTGCGCCGCCCCGCGCAACGCGCCACCTTCGACGGCCTGTTCGACCTGTGGTTCCCGGCCGCGCTCGGCGAGCGCACCGGTGCGGACGAAGTGGAGATTCCGCGCCGGCCCGACGGTGAGGTCGACATTCTCGAACTCCGGAAGATGCTGGCCGAGTTGCTCGTCACCGATCCCTCGGCCGAGCGGACCCGGCAGTTGCAGCAGCTCGCCGCGCAGATGGTCGAGCAGATGGGACAGTATCGGTCGGCCAACGGCCCGTCGTTCTCCGCCTATCAGACGCTCAAGGACGTACAGCCCGAACTGCTGGTGAGCAAGCTGCTCGCGGGGTTGGCAGCGGGAGTGGACGATTCGGATTTCGGCTCGGAGATCGCACGGCGCGCGGCGCGGGAACGGGTGAAGGAGTTCCGCGGCACCGTCGAGGCGGAGACCCGGCGCCGGGTGGCCGAGCGGATCGGCCGCGAGCGCGTCGCCACCTACGGCGTGCAGCGCCAGGCCGAGGACGCGGATTTCCTGCGCATCTCCGAGAACGAACTGGCCGAGTTGCGGCGCAGCAGTCAGCGGCTGGCCCGGGTACTGGCCTCTCGGCTGGCCGCCCGCCGTCGCCGCGCCCGGCGCGGGGAGATCGATCTGCGCAGAACCTTGCGCCGGTCGATGTCCACCGGCGGGGTGCCGATCGATCTCGTCTCGCGCAAACCACGTCCCGGACGCCCGGATCTGGTTCTGCTGTGCGATATCTCGGGTTCGGTGGCCGGATTCTCCAGTTTCACCATGCTGCTGGTGAACGCGTTGCGGGAGCAGTTCTCCCGGGTGCGGATCTTCGCGTTCGTGGATCGCGCCGACGAGGTGACGCACCTGTTCGACCAGGTGACGCCGCTGGATCAGGTGACCCGGCGGATCTTCACCGAGACGAAGGTGGTGGGTTTCGAGGGCCATTCCGATTACGGCGCGGCACTGGACGGATTTGCCGAGCAGTGGCCGGACGCGGTGACCAGCCGCACTTCGCTGTTGATTCTCGGCGACGCGCGCACCAACTATCGCGATCCGGCCCTGGATACCCTGCGGCGGCTCGCCGATACCGCCAAACACGCGTATTGGCTCAATCCCGAGGCGGAAAAAGCTTGGGGCACGGGTGATTCCGCGGCTCACAAGTACGCGGAGATCGTCGAGATGTACGAATGCCGGTCGGCCCGGCAGTTGACCGCCGTGGTCGGGGGACTGCTGCCGATCTGAGCTGCGGGCGACCATTAGCTTTTGTTAAGCGCACCCCATGAGCGGGTCGCGATCATCCACGCATGGATTCGGCGGAGATCAGGCACGCACTCACCCGTGTCCGCACGGCGCCCGCGGGCCGTGATCGCGCTCGGTGCCTGGAAGATCTCGCCTCGGCCGCGCGCGTCGGCGCGGACCGCGCCGTGGAGGCGGAGGTGCTGCTGGACCTGGTGCAGGCGTATACGTATGCGGGAGAACGAGATCTGGCGCCGATCGCCATCGTCCGGCTGTTGCGCATCCTCGACGAGCACCCCGACGCCGTCGCGGAGCTGTCCCGCTCGGTGCACTGGTACTTGAAATGGATGACCAGCGACCTGATCGACAATCCGGCCGTTCCGCTGGGGATCGTCCACCGTTGGTTCGAGGATCTCGAAAACCGCTATCGCACAGCGGGTTACAGTCTTCGTCCGGTACTGAAACTGCGATCGATCCTGGCCCGCGATCTCGGCGAGTACGGCGAGGCCGTGCGCCTGCGCACCCTCGCGCTGGCCGCGCCGCGTGACGAGATGACCGACTGTGAGGCGTGCGAATCCCATTGGGCCGGAACGTTGTCGGTGTGCATCGGGCAGGATCCCGACGCGCTGCGCCGGTGGGCTCCGGTGCTGGAGGGCAGGCGGCGGTGCGCGCACGAGCCGCACCGGGTTCGCGCCGACGCGCTGCTGCCGCTGGTGCGCACCGCGGCCTTCGACGCGGCCCGCGCAGCGCATCTGACCGGATACCCGCTGGTCGAAGGCGTTCCCGGACTACGGCACGCGGTGGCGCGGCACATCGAGTTCTGTGCCCTGACCGGCAACGAGGCCCGCGGTCTGGACATCCTGCGCATGCACGCCGGCTGGCTGACCGACAGGGGCGCGGATGCGAATCTGCGGTTGGAATTCCTCACCGGCGTCTGCGTACTGCTGCGGCGGTTGGTGGAACTGGGTCGCGGTGACGTGCGCGTCGGCGAGAGCGCGGCCGCGGCGATATCGGAGACGCTCACCGCGGAGATCGACGGGCTGTGCGCCCGGTTCGACGCCCGCAACGGCACCGATTCGATCGGTGCGGTCGTTCGCGCACGACTGCGCAGCTCGCCGATCGTGGACCACCTGCCGCTCGGCGTCCGCGCCGCGGCGGAGCTGCGCAGCCCGGTCCGGCCCGCCGCTCGTACGGCGGGATCCGGGCAGCGCCACGCGACCGAACAGCTGGCCGAATGGGCCGTCGCCCGCCTGGCCGTGGACCCCGCCGGAGCCGAGCGGCGGCTGCGCCGGGCACTCGAGGCCGGGGCGTCGACACTGCCAGCCGAGCACCTGGCTCGTTTGAGTTCGCTTCTGGTGACCGCGATCTCGGGGCAGTCCCGTCGCGAATCCGCCCTGGCCGATGCGGCGCTGGTGGCGGCCTGGCGGTGGGAGCCGCTCTCGGCGGCGGACGCATTGCATCACACTCTGGTCGCGGCGCGGGCCTACCATCGCGCGGACCGTCACGGCGAGGCCGCCGCGCTGTTCGAGCAGCCGCTGTCCCTGGAGTCCGGTTCCTCCGGACGATCTGCGCCCGGCACCGCGATTCCCTACCCACCGGCCGAGATCGCCGTGATCCGTAGGCAATTCGGTGAATCGCTCAACGCGCTGAACCGATACCGCGACGCCGCGGCGCAATTCGCCGAGGCCGCCCGGCTGATCCAGAACGATCCGCGGCAGCGCGAGCTGGTCGCGGACCTGGTGCACGCCGAGGCCGCGGCCCTGTCGGTGTGCGGCCGCGACGCCGACGCCCTGACCGCATATCTGCGCGCCGCGGATCTCTTCGCGGAGCTGGACCGGATCGGTCCGCGCGCCCGCAGTCTGCGTTCGGCGGCGTGGCTGCAGTTCTGGGGCGGGGAATCGGTCGCGGCCGACCCGCGCGTCGGACTGGCCACCATGCGGGCTCTGCTGGAAGATTTGCAGCGGCTCGCCCGGACCGCGGCCTCCCCGGAAGTACGCGGCGAACTCCTGCAGACCCGCCGACAACTCGACACGATGCGAGAGGAGGCGAGCGCGATATGACCCGACGGGTCCCGCTGGCGGCTCTGGTTCTGGTGGTCCTCGCGGTGGTCGCCGCATGTCTATGGGCCGGATCCCGATCGGCCTCCTGCACCGCCGCCGAGACCGGCCGCCACCACCGCACCTCCGTGGTCCGAGTCGAACGTTGTGCCGCGGCCGGTTTCAAGTCGCTGGTGCGTCGCTGAGTGCCGTGCCGCGCTCGCACCGCCGCCTGCGGCGGGCGGTGGTGACACGCCCGGGTGACCTCGCCCAGTAAGCTCGGCAGCCGTGCAGGAAACTCCTCGGCGAAAACTGGGCGTGATGGGCGGAACTTTCGATCCCGTCCACCACGGGCACCTGGTCGCCGCCAGCGAGGTCGCGCATCGTTTCGACCTCGACGAGGTGATCTTCGTCCCCACCGGCGAGCCGTGGCAGAAGTCCGGTAAACAGGTGAGCCCGGCCGAGGATCGCTATCTCATGACGGTCATCGCCACCGCGTCCAATCCGCGATTCTCGGTCAGCCGTGCGGACATCGACCGCGGCAAGGTCACCTACACCGTCGATACCCTGCGCGACCTGAAACAACAGCATCCCGGCGCGGAGCTGTACTTCATCACCGGTGCGGACGCACTGGCCAACATCCTCACGTGGCAGGATTGGGCGGAACTGTTCGAACTGGCGAAGTTCGTCGGGGTGAGCCGTCCGGGATACGACCTGAACACCGATCACCTGGAGAAGCATCTGCGGGACAGCCCGCCCGATGCGGTGACCGTGATCGAGATCCCGGCGCTTGCGATCTCCTCGAGTGATTTCCGTCGCCGGGCTGCCGAGGGCAGGCCGGTTTGGTACCTCGTG
>CBJNFW010000159.1:0-19759 GCA_966435935.1 uncultured Nocardia sp. | reverse complement strand
CGTGGGCAGTTGACGCGTCGGCGAGAATCTTCTCGCACTGCAGCTTCGACTCGCCGTACGGATTCTCCGGCCGGCATTCCGCGTCTTCGGGAACGGGGGAGACCTCGGTGGTGGACGTCTCGCTGCTCAGCAGCGGTCTGTGGTCGATGGGCCACACCATCGCGCTGTCGTCGTACGTGGGCGAGGCGCTGCAGGCCGGGCCGACCGGCGCGCACGGATCGCCGTCGAACCCGCTCTCCGGGCTGTACGCCACCAAGGACGGCCGGTATCTGTCGCTGGTGATGTTGCAGCCGGGCAAGTTCTGGGCCGATGTGTGCCGCCACATCGACCGGCCCGAACTGGCCGAGGACCCGCGGTTCGCGGACGCGGCCTCGATCGCGGCCAATACCGCTGCGGCGGTGGAGATTCTGCGCGAGGTCATCGCTACCCGGACGCTCGCGGAGTGGACCGAGCGCTTCGGCACGCTGTCCGGCCCGTGGGCTCCGGTGCAGGACGCCTTGCAGGTGCTCGCCGACCCGCAGGTGCGGGCCAACGAGTACATTCGCGAAGCCGGTGAGCTGCAACTGGTTTCGAGTCCGGTGCAATTCGACCTGACCCCGCCGGAGCTGCGGCCCGGCCCGGAGTTCGCCGCGCAGACCGATGAGGTGCTGCAGGATCTGGGCCTGGACTGGGACCGCATCATCGCGCTCAAAGCCGCGGGCGCGGTCACGTAATTCGCTGGAGTACCAATGCCGTTCATCGCATCGCTGGGAACGTACCTGCCGTGCTGGGGCGCCCCGCGGCACCGGGTGCCCGGATCGGACGAGGACGCGGTGACCCTCGCCGTGGAGGCGGGGCGCGCGGCCCTGTACGACGCCGGACCGGTGGAACGGGTCGTGGTGGTCAGCCGGGATCTGCCCCTGGTCGGCAGCAGCAATGCCGCGGTGCTGCTGGCGGGCCTGGGCCTGGATCCGGAACTGGAGGTGATCGAGCGGCTCGGCGGGGCCCCCGCCACCCTCGACGCCCTCAGTTCGGCGCGTTCGCGCACCCTGATCATCGGGGTGGACCTGGATCCGGCCGGTGCGGCGGCGGTGCTGGTCTCCGATCACGGCCTGCAGATCCGCATCGCCGCCCGGGTGGCGCGGAGTCTGCCGGTGCGCACCCGCAACGCGATCGGCACGGTGCACGACTACGGCGATCCGCGGCTGCTGCACGAGCGCGGGCTGGTGGCCTCGCTGGCCGCGGCCTGGCTGGACACCCCCGCGGCGGTGGCGGGCGTCGGCGACAAGCAGGCCGCGGACCTGTGCCGCTCGGTCCCGCCCTCGCTGCCGACCCTGGGGGCGAGCGCGAGCCTGTTCGCGCTGGCGGCCATGGCCGATTGGGGCACAACGGGTTTGCTGGTCGGCGTGGAACAGGCCGGGCTGTCCGGGCTGACGGTCGTCGGCGGGCAGGCGGCGGTGCACCGCCGCGAACCGGCGGCGCGCGATCTGCCGCCCAGCGATCTGGTGCCCGGCTCGGAGATTCCCATCTCGCTGGCGGCCTACGAGCGGGCGTTCGAGGCGAAGGTGCGCTGGGAGGCCGGAAAGCATTCCGGCAGTGACGAACTGGACTTCCCGCCGCGCTACCGGGTCGGCGAGGACGGCACGCTGAGCACCGAGTACACCCTCGTGCCGCTGCCGCGCACCGGGACCGTCTACACCGAATGCACTGTGGCGGTGCCGGTTCCGGGCCTGCCCACGCCCTACACGCTGGTCATCGTGGAACTCGACGACGTTGGCGTGCGGGCGCTGGCCAAGGTCACCGGCACCGATCCGGGGACGGTGGCGATCGGCGATCGAGGGCGGATGGTGCTGCGACGGGTTGCGGTGCGGTCCGGGGTGCCCGACTACGGCTACGCCTTCGACCCGGAGGGCACGGCATGAGCGGTGGGAGCACCGCCCGCGGCGTGCGCAATCAGCAGACAACCGGGAAGCGCCGCCAGCCGACCCGGCGGCGCGGCGCCGGCGCTCGGTCCGCCGGTCGCCGCGGAGAGGAAACGGTATGAGACGGGTGGCCATCGTGGGCGCGGGGATGACCCCGTTCGCCGAGCATTTCGCCCTGGGCATCAAGGATCTGGTGCCGATGGCGTTCGCCGAATGCCTCGGCGGCGTGGACCGGGGGATGGCCAAGGCCGATGTGCACGCCGCCTGGTTCGGCGCGATGGGCAATACCGACGGCTTCCCCGCGGGCATCCTGGCCGATGCGCTCGGCATGCCCGATCTGCCGGTGACGCGCGTCGAGAACTCTTGTGCCACAGGGAACGACGCCGTGCGCAACGCCCTGTTCGGCATCGCCTCGGGCGCCTGCGACGTGGCCCTGGTGGTCGGGGCGGACAAACTGCGCGAGACCGCCCAGAAGGACATGCTCTGGGAATGGGAGGCGATGGCCCGCGACATGGCGTGGGATTATCCGCTGGGCCTGATCGCGCCCGCCGGATTCGCCCTGCACGTCTCGCGCTATCTGCACGAATCACCGGCCACCCGTGAGCATCTGGCCATGGTGGCGGTGAAGAACCACCGGCATGGCGTGCGTAATCCCAAGGCGCGCTTGCGGTTCGAGATCACCATGCAGCAGGTGCTGGAGGCGCCGACGGTGGCGGGGCCGTTCGGGGTGTACGACTGCGCACCGCAGAGCGACGGCGCTGCCGCGCTGCTGCTGGCCGCCGAGGACGTGGTGGACCGCTACACCTCGCGGCCGGTGTGGATCCGGGGCGTCGGGCTGGGGCTGGATTCGGTGATGCACCAGCACAAGCGCGATATGACCACGTTCCCCGCGACGGTGCGCGCGGCCCGCGCGGCCTTCACCATGGCCGGGCTGTCCCCGCGCGACGTGGACGTCGCCGAGGTACACGACTTCTTCACCGGCATCGAGCTGATCAGTTACGAGGACCTCGGCTTCGCCGAACGTTTCGAGGGGTACAAACTGCTGGAGACCGGCGCGACCAGCGTGGGCGGTGCGCTGCCGGTGAATCCGAGCGGCGGGCTCAAGACCAAGGGGCATCCCCCGGGCGCGACCGGTGTGGCGCAATGCGTCGAATTGTTCGAGCAGTTGCGCGGCGAGGCGGCCAACCAGGTGGACGGCGCGCGAATCGGGTTGGCGCACAACCTCGGCGGGCCGACAGCGGTGTCGGCGGTGACCCTGCTGGAGGGACCCGGAGCCTGAGATGACCACAGCACCGGGGCCCGACGTGGTCGCCCTGATCTCCGGCAGGCCGTCGGTGCGCCGGATCATTCTCGAATGGGCCGCACGGTACGTCGGGCGCACCGGCACCGTGCACGTTGTCTGCGACGGCATGCCCGACCCGCTGCTGAGCGGTTCGATCGCGATGACCGGTTTCGTGGTGAACGACGCAGGCCGCGAACACGCCGATTTCCACTGCGCCGCAACCACTCTGGCCCCGCACGGCTGCGGCTGGACCTGGCAGTACGTCGCCTTGGGCGCGGCCGGTCAGGCGCTGCGCCGGGCGAAGCTGGCGGGGGTGGTCGCTGTGCTGCCCCGCCGCTCCTGGATGCTGCGCCCGTCCTCGATCCGGGTGGTGCATCCCGAATCACTCTGAGCGGCAGCCTAATCCGCTGCCACTCCGTCCTCGTGTGCCATCCAGTGCACGAAGCGGTGCAGCGGATACATCGCGTCGTGCGGGTTGCCGATCGTGCTCGGCCCGGCCTCGCCCAATCGGACGACGCGCTGCACCCCGGCGCTGGCGAGTCGATCACGATAGCCGGGCATGCGATCGAACGGGTAGCAGCCGACGGTCTGGGTGGCCACCGTGACGTAGCGGATCGCATCGTCGAGTGAATCGACGCGAACCACGTTGGCGGTCTTGCCGATCGGGTGGAAATCCACCGGTTCGTCCGAACGCACCACCACGCCGGTGCCGTCGGGGCGGCCCCACACCCGGTAGTCCTCGTCCAGCAGCGACAGGGTGTCGATCTGCTCGCGCAGCTCGGGCTCGAGCGGGCGCGCGTCGCCCGAGGCCGCGGCCTTGGCGGCGATCCGGGCGTACAGCCGTTCGCAGAAGCGGTCGGCCTCGGCCGTATCCGCCTCCAGATACAGGAAACGGCTTGCCACACAGGCTTCCTGGTTGAGCACCATGACATCCGAGGCGGCCAGTTCGGCGATCGCGTCGAGGGTGCGCTCGTCGGTGAACGCCTCGCGCCCGATCATCGAGATCGAGGTCTTCGGATCGAAGGAGACCAGCTGGAATCCCGGACCCAGGTATTTGACCACGTTGTCGATCGCCTCGCCGCCGCCCCACGCCACGATCTTGTCGAAGTACTGCGGCCGGTACAGCGCCCCCTCGACGGTCGCGTCCCCGCCGCGCCAGTACACCGCCGACATCGATCGCACCACCGGATGGTCCGGATCGATCTCGGCCATGGTGCGCAGGATCGCCACGGTGGTGAACGGATCGCTGGAGGACATCTTGAACAGGTTCACCGCCTTGACCATCGCGCCCTGGGCGATGGATTTGATCGCGACGCCGGGGGAGTTGCCGGGCAGCACGTGGATCAGGCGTGGCGCGAACGCGCGCACGAAACTCTTGCGACCGGTGAAGTCCCGCTTGGGAATCCACTCGTCCAGCGCCCGGGGATCCGGGAAGTTCTGTTCCACCATCGTCCACAGCAGCCGCTTGTCCAGGTAGGCGGCCGCGCCCGCGACCTGCGCGGCCAGCACCGGGCGTGGCAGTACGTGGGTGGCGGCCATACGGTCGATGCAGTCCTGTACGAACGGATTTCGCTGGTCGCGGATCCGCTCGCCGGTCTCCACCAGGAAATCGATGATCTCCGCGAGCGGGACGTTCAGCAGCGGCGGGACCTCGGTGCGTGGATGCACCGTGCGGTCGAGATCGATACGGGGCGTGGTGAATCCGGTGCCGCGATCACGGGATCGATGGATGACCTCGTCGCCCTCGACCACCGCGCCGCGCAGGAAGAACGGTGCGGATACCAGGGTGCTCTCGGATGCGGTGGACTCGGCGGGCAGTGTGGTCACGACAGCCCCCGCACGTACGCGTCGACGGTGCCGGCGCAGCCGATCTTGTCGTCCACGCCGTCGGGACCGGCCAGGTCGGCATAGCGGACGATATCGTCGGCGATGCTCGGACCCGCGCATCCGCAGGCGCACGGATCGAGGTCGAGGGTGATCCGGTCACCGGTGATCACCCCGCCCCAGCGTCCGTCCAGGGACAGGTCGAAGAACCCCGCGCGGCCCTGGACCTGGCCGGATTCGTGCGGCAGCAACGTCTCTCCGGCCTCGTCCAGCGCGAACGGCACTACCCAGGGCGGTATGTGGTAGCGATTACCCTTGCGGCACTTGGGCATTCCGGAGTTGAGCTCCTGCATGGAGTAGTTCTGGAAGTCGTGGTCCGGTGGGATGCCGAAGGTTTCGTGCACGAACTGCCGATAGTCCGCGGGCAGCTGGGCCCGTTTCAGCCCGCCGCCGACGTACAGGCAGTTGTCGGGATGGAAGTCCTTGCCCGAGTAGCCCCGCTCGCGCACCCGCACGGCCACCTGGTACAGCGCGTTCCACTGGCCCGAGACATACAGCTTGTCGGCGCGATGCTCGATCAGCCGCTCGGCGGCGGTGTCCATCGCCTCGTCCAGTGCTCGCTGCCGTTCGGCGGAGGTGCGTTCGAAGGCCGCGAGTTCCTCGGGCGCGGCGGTGCCCTCGGCGATCTTCTTGCGCAGCACCACCATCGAGGTCAGCGAGCCGATGGTGATCGGCGGGATGGGCAGGGAGAAGCGATCTTTGGCCGGATCGCCGAAGGCCGCGCGCTGGGCCTCGCCGATCACCCGGTTCTTCGGGACCGCGGCGGTGGCCGCGATGCCGAACATGCGGCGGTCCTGCGCCGGTCGCACCCCCGAGCCCCAGGAGAAGACGTTCACCGTGTCGATGCGCGACCAGTCCATATCCCGTTCGGAGGCCGGCAGCATCGCCGACTTCCCCGTGGTGCCGCTCGAGCAGGACACGTAGTGGCCCACCGCGCCGAGGCGGTCGACCCAGTCGTCGATTCCGGTGATGTCCGAGGTGTCGATCGGCGTGATCGGATACGGCGAGACCGTGCCGAGCCACTTGCCCAGCCGATCCCACTTCTGTTCGCTCAGAAAGCTTTCCGGGTAGCTCTTGTACACCGAATGCGGAAACAGCAGCGGGACGGCGTCGGCCAGGCCGCGGATCTGTTCGACCCCGGCCTCGCGCGCCCGATGTCCCAGCAGTTTGATCCGGTCGCGACGATCGGTGAACTGCTCCTGCAGCGCTTCGATCTGGGTGTCGAGCAGATCGGCACGGGAGTGGGCGAAACGGTCGGGCGCGGCGCTCTGGGCGGTCAGTTTTTCGACGGCGGAACTCACGATTGCGGCCTTTCCGTTGTCGCCGCCCGCTGACAATAATGGCGACTCATACGTTTCATTATGGCTCGACGGCAGAATGGCGGCAAGGGGCGAGAGCGAGGAGGACCGGATGAGCGAGGACGCACCCGTGCGCCGCGGGGCGGGCCGGCCCACCCGTGAGCAGGCGGCGGCGCGCCAGCAGGAGCTGCTCGACACGGCGCTGGATCTGTTCCTGGAGAACGGGTTCGAGATGGCCACCGTGGAGATGATCGCGTCCCGGGTGAATATGACCAAGCGCACCATCTATGCCCGCTACCGGGACAAGTCCGCGTTGTTCCTGGCCGCGGTGCGGCGCGCGATCGAGCGCCAGATCGTGCCGAGCGAGACGCTCGAGGGTTTCGACACCGGAGATCTCGCGGGCACGCTGGAATCGGTGGCGCGGCTGCGGATCGCTCAGGTGATGACGCCCAACGGCCTACGGCTGCAACGGATCATCAATACCGAGGGGTACCGGTTCCCGGAGATCTACGCGGCGCACTACGAGCTGAGCGCCCGACCGGTGATCGACTTCGTGGCCGGCGTGCTCGACCGCGCGATCGCGGACGGGACGGTCGCCCCGATCGATACCGACCAGGCCGCCCGCGCCTTCATGAGCATGGTGGTCGGCGGGCAGGTGCGCAGTGTCGTGGCGGGGCGCCCGCCCAGCGCCGCACAGCTCGAGGAGCGGGTGGAGTTCACCGTTCGCCTGCTGCTGGACGGGCTGCGCCCGCGCTGAACCGCTGGGTCAGATCGGTTCCCAGACCGTCATCCTGGTGTGCTCGGGATCGCCCAGGGTGCTCGCCGACATGCGGCCGTCCTTCAATCGCGCGCCGATCTCCTTGCGCACGGTGTCGATATCGCCGTCGATCTCGTAGATCGCGAGGAATTCGACGGGCCCGTCCGCGCCGGTCCGGAGCCGGTGGCGCGAACAGGAACTCACGCCGTCGATGGCGAGCATCTCCGGGACGTGCACCGTGGCGTACCAGGTGTTGTACTCCTCGTCCTTGCCCGCGATCGCGCGCGAGTTCACCAGCATCTTCATCGAGTCCTCCGTTCGTGTGACCGCGCGGTCGCGGGCATGCGCCGACGGTCGTGTCCCTGTGTCGAAACATCATTATCGTATTTAGAGAATTGCATTTCCACCCCGGTTCGCACCGTGCTGCGACCGACGATGCGGGAGGCGCCGTGAACGATCACGCCGAGGCTGCCCGCGATGCCGTGCGGCCGCGGACTCGATGGCCGAGGACATCTCGATCGAGGGCGGGTACGGGGTGTGCCGATGCACGGCGCGCGCCGCGGCCGGGGAATCGGCCGGAGTTGTTGTACCGCAGGTGATCACGAAGAAGGGAGCGGCGCGATGGCACGTCCGCACGGGAGGGTCGACTCGGGGGAGCATCGGCGGGTGGCGCTGGTGACCGGCGCGGCACGGGGGATCGGCGCGGCCACTGTACTGGAACTCGCCGATCGTGGTTGGTCGGTGCTCGCGGTGGACGTCGCGAGCGACGATCCGGCGCTGCGCTACCCGATGGGCAGCAAGAGCGAACTGATCGCGGTGGCGACCGAGGCGAGCAGCCGGGTCAGCCGGGTCGGCGCGGTGCGGCCCTACGTGGCCGACGTGCGCGATCCGGAGGCATTGCGCGCCGCGGTGGCCGAGGCGGTCGAGGCCTGGGGCGGATTGGACGCGGCGATCGCCGTGGCGGGGGTCATCGCGGGCGGAGAACCCTTGTGGGAGATGCCGATCGAGCGGGAGCGCGCCGTCGTGGACACCTGCCTGGGCGGGGTGATGAATCTGGCCCGCGCCGCGATTCCGGCGCTGCTGGCGCGTCCGGAGCCGCGCAGCGGACGTTTCCTGGCCGTCGCCTCGGCCGCGGCCACCAAGGGCGTGCCCCGGCTGGCAGCGTACTGCGCCGCGAAAGCCGGTGTGGCCGGGCTGATCCGGGCGCTGGGCGCGGAACTGGGCGGTACCGGGGTCAGCGCCAACGCGGTGAGCCCGGGGTCCACCGACACCGAGGTGCTGGCCGAGACCGCACGGATCTACGGCCTGCCCGATGCCGCGCGGCTGGGCGGGCAGCAGCCGCTCGGGCGAGTGCTGGATCCGGCCGAGATCGCCTCGGTCCTGGCCTTTCTCGCCGGTCCGGACAGTAGTGCGATGACCGGCGCGGTGGTACCCGTGGACGGTGGTCTGGCCCTGTGAGGAAGGGGAGTTCCGGTGCCTGAGTGGTTCGTTTTCCTGCCGCAGATCCGCCTGGGCATGGCGGATATCGTCGAGCGCGCCCAGGCGGCCGAAGCCGCGGGATTCGACGGTATGGCGTTCATCGATCATCTGCTCGCGCCCGGGGCCGAACATCAGCCGCTGTGGGAGGCGATGACGGTGGCGACCTGGGTGGCCGCGCGGACCCAGCGGTTGCGAGTCGGCCACTTGGTGCTGTGCGATGCCTTCCGGCATCCGGCGGTACTGGCCAAACAGGCGGTCACCCTGCAGGAGGCCTCGGGTGGCCGTTTCGAACTCGGGCTGGGCGCCGGTTCGGTGCCGGCGGAGCTGGCCGGATTCGACATCACCCGGGACCGGACCGCGGCCCGGCGGCAGCGGCTCGGTCGCACTCTCGAACTGCTGCAGCGATATTGGGGTGACTCCGACGGCGAGCCGGTGCAGCCGCCGCGCCCGAGCACGCCGATCCCGATCGTCGTCGGCGGGTCGAGCGCGCCGGTGCTCGAGCTGGCGCGTCGCCACGCCGCGTGGTGGAATCTGCCCGTCTCGCACCTGGATCGGCTGGATGCGCTGAGATCCGAGGTCGGATCGGCGCGGGTGTCCGTGCAGCAGATGGTCGGATTCGTCGGGCGCGAAGGCGACGCCGATCAGGTGCGCGCGCGGAGTGAGCGCCGATTCGGTTATCTCGGTGCGGGTTTGGTCGTCGGCGATGCCGCACGGCTCACCGAGCACTTCGCGGGGCTGTCCGAGCGCGGGGTCGAGCGGTTCTACGTGTGGTTCGCCGATTTCGCCGCGCCGCGGACACTCGCAGAATTCGGCCGGGCGGTCATCGGCGAACTCACCGCAACTGGTCCTTGACCACCTTGCCCGTGGCGTTCATGGGCAGCGAGGTACGGAACTCCAGTGACCGCGGCACCTTGAACCCGGCCATCCGATCCCTGCTCCAGCGCAGCAATTCTTCCTCTGTCACAGGGCTTTTCGGCACGACGAACGCCTTGCCGACCTGGCCGAGCCGCTCATCGGGCACCCCGATCACCGCGACCTGCGCCACGGCCGGATGCTCCAGCAGAAACCCCTCGATCTCGGCCGGATAGGCATTGAAACCGCCGACGATGAACATGTCCTTCTTGCGGCCCACGATGCGCAGCCGCCCGTCCGGATCGAGTTCACCCAGATCGCCGGTGTGCAGCCAGCCGTCGGGGTCGACGGCCGTGGCCGTGGCCTCGGGATCGTCGAGATACCCCTGCATCACCGAATATCCGCGCACCAGCACCTCGCCGTCGTCGCCGATGCCCACCTCGATGCCGTCGCAGGCCGCTCCCGCGGTGGTGGCGATCTGCTCGAAGGTATCGCCCGGCCGCGAGGCGGTGACGGTACCGGCCTCGGTGAGTCCGTAACCGGTCATGATCGAGCGGAACGGCAGTTCCTCGCGGACGCGGCGGACCAGTTCGACCGGGATATCGGCCGCACCGGTGACCGCCGCGCGCAGCGAGGACAGGTCGTGCCCGCCGCCCTGGGCCTGCAGCAGCGAGTGGTACAGGGTGGGCGGGCCGGGCAGCATGCTCACGCGTTCGCGTTCGATGAGGTCCAGCACCGCGGGCATATCGAGCACCCGCACCGGCAGCATGGTCGCGCCGCGGGTCAGCGAGGCGACCAGTCCCGCCTTGTAGCCGAAGGTGTGGAAGAACGGATTGACCATCAGATACCGGTCGCCCTCCCGCAGATCGGCCAGATCGCACCATTCGGCGTACAGGCGCAACGTCTGACGGTGATTCATCATGACGCCCTTGGGCTTTCCGGTCGTACCCGAGGTGTAGATCACATCCGCCACATCGGTGCCCGACATCTGGGCCTCGAAAGGTTTTGCGCCGGAGAGGAATTCCGAGGCCAGATCGATCACCGGTACATCCGCGGCGTACCGCCGGCCCAGAAATCCCTGTTCCGCCAGCACCATTCGGGCCCCGCTGCGCCGAATCACATCGGCGGCCTCGGCGGCGGTGAAGCGGGTGTTCACCGGAACCAGCACCGCACCCGCGGTCAGCACGCCGCAGGCCGCCGCGATCCAGTGCGCCGAATTGGGCGCCCAGATCGCGATGCGCTCACCCTTCGCGATCCCCGCCGCCGCGAAGGCGCCCGCGGCGCGGCACACCCGGTCGGCGAGTTCCGCGAAACTCCAGCGCAGCGGGCCGTCGACGACCGCTTCGGCCGAACCGAAGCGGTCGCCGGCGCTGAGCACCAGCTCTGCGAGGGTGTCGCAATCATTCGTCATACGCCCGACCGCTCATCCGCTGTGCCGATCATGCGCATGGGCGGGGCCCTGCGTGGTTACGCTCCGCGGCCACCTTCGGGCCCGACCGCTCATACGCCGAGCAGCCGTGCCAGGTTGCCGCCCATGATCTTCGCCTGGTCGGCCTCGGGCAGGTGACCGAGCATATCGGCGAAATGGGTCGGCTCGGCCAGGCCCTCCGGATGCGGGTAGTCCGAGCCGAACAGCACCCGGTCCACGCCGATCAGGTCGATCAGGTCGGTGACGCCCTCCTCGTAGAAGGGGCTCACGTGGATGCTCTTCTTGATCGCGGCGACCGGATCCTGCATGCCGAAGCCCTCGGGGGCCTTCTTGTAGACGTCGGCGAGGGTTTCCAGCAGCGGCTCGAGCCACGCCGAGCCGTTCTCGATGACGGCGATCTTCAGATCGGGGAAGCGGAACAGCGCGCCGTGGCAGACCCAGGAGGCGACGGTGTCCTGCACCGGCCGCCACTCGTTGACCATCCGGAAGGTATTGGTCACGAACGGCAGCATCTCGCTGTTGGTGCCCTCCCACTCGGCGTCGAAGCGGGAGTAGCCGCTGTCCGAGGAGTGCATCGCGACCAGGATGTCGTGCTCCACCACGCGCTGCCAGAACGGGTCGAACTCCGGCAGGGCGAACGAGCGCGGGCCCTCCAGTCCGGGCACCGGCGCGGGACGTACCAGAATCGCCTTGGCGCCGTTGGCGACAACCCAGTCCAGCTCCTCGATCGCCTTGTCCACGAACGGCAGGGTGATCACCGGCGTGGTGAAGATGCGGTCCTCGTAGTTGAACTTCCAGACGTCCAGCAGCCATTCGTTGAGCGCGTGCACGACCGCGACGATCAGCTTCGGGTCGTCGCGCATGCGCTCCTCGACGAGGCTGGCCAGCGTCGGGAACATCAGCGAGCGCTGCACGCCGAGCTCGTCCATCAGCTTCAGGCGGGCCGCGGGCTCCCGGAACGCCGGGATCGACTTCATCGGCTCGCCGAAGATCTCCCGGCGGCTCTTGCCCTCGGGGTTGCCGTTCTTGAAGTACTCCTCCATCGCGCCGGGCCGCGCGACCACCTCGAAGGTGGGGTTGGGGATGTAGTCGCTGATCTGACCGCGTACGGCAATCTTGGTGCGCCCGTTGACATTCACGTACTGGATCGCGTTCTTGTACCGATCGGGCAGGTACTTGGTCAGCGACTCTTCGGTTTCGTAGAGATGGTTGTCGGCGTCGAACAGCGGGTACGGCAAGGTCCGCACTGGCATGAGATCCTCCTTCGCTTGTTAGGAGAATCTTATTCTCACAAGCGATGCATGGCAATCGCTCGGTGCGGACCTGTGTGCGGTGAGCGGCGTTCAGTCGACGCCGACGGTGACCTCCGGTTCGGCGGCCGCGGCGGCCGTGCGCGCTTTGCGGCCGGGAGCCCACGCGCCCAGGAGCACCGCGACCACCACGGTGGCCGTACCCAGCACGGTTGTGGCCTGGTGCAATCCGTGCACGAAGGCCGCCTCGGCCATATCGGCGAGCGGCTGCGCCTGCGGGCCGATCCGGTCGGTGACCTCCAACGCCCCCGCGAGCGAGCCGGAAACCGGCCCGCGGATCGGTTCCGGAATGAGCGGAATCACATTCGCGATGCGGTGGCTGTATCCCGCGGCCAGGATGCTGCCCGCCAGGGCGATCCCGATCGCCGCGCCCACCTCCCGGGCCGCGTCGTTCACCGCCGCGGCGACGCCGTGCTTGTCGGGCGGCGCGTCGTTGACGATGGCGGCCGTGGCCGGGGCCGCCGACAGGCCGAGCCCGGTGCTCATGATCAGCAGCGGCCACAGCAGATCGACGAACGTGCTGTGCACGCCCAGATGTCCGAGCGTGAGCAGGCCGATGCCGACGATCGCCAGGCCGCTGGCGGTGGGCAGTCGCAGCCCGAAGCGCTCGGCGAGCCACGGCGAGATCAACGCCAGCGTGACCATGGGCACGATCATCGGGGCCATCGCCACCGCCGACATCAGCGGCTGGTAACCCAGGATCAGCTGCATGTACTGCACGATCAGCATGAACAGGCCGAACGACACCATGAATTGCATTGCGACCGAAGCGGTTCCGGTGCCGAAACCGCGACGGGCCAGCAGGCGCACGTCCAGCAGCGGATGCGCGACGCGCAGTTCGATCACCACGAATCCCGCGCCCACCACCACCGCGCCGATCGCCGCGCCGATGACGATCGGCGAGGCCCAACCCTGTTGTGGCGCTTCGAGTGCGGCGATCACGGCCAGGGCCACCGTGCCCGCGCCGGACACCGCGCCCCAGGGGTCGAAGGCCGGGCGGGAGGTGTCGCGCGATTCCGGGACGGTGCCGGTGGCGATCGTCAGCACGCCGCCGACGGCGGCCATCGCGATCATGATCGATTCCCACGAGAAGCGCGTCAGCAGCAGACCCGAACCGAGAATGCCCACGATCGCCCCGACGCCCACCGTGCCGGCCCAGATGCCCACCGCGATATTGCGTTGTTCGCGCGGCAGCCCCGAGGTGAGGATCGAGAGCGTGGAGGGCATCACGAACGCGGCCCCGGCTCCGGCCACCGCCCGCGCCGCGATCAGCCAGATCGGCCCGTGCGCGACCAGCGGCACGATCGAGGCGACGGTGAATACCGCCAATCCGCCCAGCAGCATCAGCCGTCGGCCGAAGCGGTCGCCGAGAGCTCCGGCGGGCAGTACCAGACACGCCAGAGCCAGGGTGTACCCGTCGATGATCCAGGTGAGTTGTCCTTGTGTCGCACCGGTTTCGGTGGCGATGTGCGGCAGCGCGGTGTACAGCGCGGCCATCGCCGCGACGACCAGCGCCACGGCCAGACAGGACAGCGACACGACCCATCGCATTCTTGCGGACATCTGCGCCACCGGGTGGTTCATCGTTGCCTCCCAAGAAACGAAACTATGAGTATCGCTACGCAACTAGCAGTATCATAATGCGGCCGACAGCAACAGACGTCCCCGAGGAGCGTTCGTCGTCCATGACCAGGAGCAGCGCCGACGCCCGGCCGGAGCGCGATGACAACGGCGATCCACGCAAGGTGCGGTCGCGCACCCGCCTGCTCGACGCCGCCACAGCGCTGCTGGAGTCCGGCGGGCTCGAGGCGGTGACCATCGACGGCGTCACCAAGATGTCGCACGTCGCCCGCACCACCCTGTACCGGCACTTCGACAATGTGGTGCAGCTGCGCGCGGCCACCCTCGAACGCATGCTGCCACCGGTGGTGCGGGCTCCGGTCGAGGGCACCCTGCGCGAACGGCTGATCGAACTGGTCGCCCGTCAGGCCGACGCGATCAACGACGCACCCATGTACCTGGCCACCCTGGCCTGGCTGGCCACCGCCGAACGGACCGACGACAGCCCCGGCGCCCGCGTCGGTTCCCTGCGGCACCGCCTGATCGAGCAGTACCGCAAGCCATTCGACGAACTGTTCGAAGCACCCGAGGCGCGCGCCCTGCTCGCGGGACGCGAATCGGCGACGGTACTGGCCCAGCTCATCGGCCCCATCATCTTCCCCCGCCTCACCGGCATCGGCTACGCCACCCGAGCCGACTGCACCCGCATAGTCGACGACTTCCTCGCCGCCGCAGCGATTTCCAGCGGCGATTCCTCGGCCACGGCCTGAACGGTCGTCGTCGGCTCAGCGGTGCCGGAGTCGGCTCAGCGGTGCCGGAATGGGACCGTTCGCAGTGGCTTCGGGCGACCGAGTTCTCGGCGATGGTGTGATCGGTCGTCGGAGGCTGAGCGTCGTCGGAATGGGCTTGTGCCGCCGTTGTTTCCGGTGGTGAGTCGTGTGTGATGGCCCGATCGGCCCTTGTCGGCTGAGCGTCGTCGGAATGCTCCTGTGCCGCAGTGGCTTCGGGTGGTGAGTCGTCGGCGATGGTCTGTTCGGCCGTCGTCGGCTCAGCGGCGTTGGAAACCCTTGTGCCGCCGTGATTTCCGGTGGTGGTGAGTCGTGTGCGATGGTTCGATCGGTCCTAGTCGGCTGAGCGTCGTCGAAATGGCCCTGTGTCGCAGTGGCTTCGGGCGGTGAGTCGTCGGCGGTGGTCTGTTCGGCCGTCGTCGGCTCAGCGGCGTCGGGATGGGCCTTTGTCGCGGTGGTTTCCGGTGGGGGTGGGCTCGACCGTTCGTCGCTCGTGTGTGGTGTCGAAAACGACGCGCTGTTACATGATTTCGAACGGTTGCGGCGCTTCGCCGAATCGTTCGCTCGGCAGCGGGCTCGCGAATCAGTCGTCCAGGCGATGATTGGTGGCGCTCAGCTGACGATCGGTCGTGGCGGACAGGCGTTCGACCTGGCCGGTGTCGAGGCGGCCGCAGGGATGGTCCCAGTGCAGTGCGATGTGGTCACCGATCGCGATACCGCTCACGGATTCCGCTGCCGGGGTGGTCATCTCGATCGTGCGCGGGATCTCCTCGGACAGGAACAGTTGACCGCCGTCCCAGCGCAGGCGGCGGGCGCGGACGGTGAGGGTCGAACCGTTCCGCTCGCAGACCCGCGCCGGGGTGATCCGGCAGTTGTCCAGGATGCGCAGCGGTAGCTCGTCCGGGCCGCGTCCCAGCAACCGGGTCCACGGGTAGATGCCGAAGACGTGGAAGCTGTGGTCGGCGGCGGCCTCGTTCGACAGGTCCGCGGACAGGTGCTGCCAATAGCCTCCGGCGATCGGGCCGATGAGCGTGAGCAGATTCGACAGGAAGGCCGCGGGATCGATATCCGCGCCGACTCCGCCACCGAGCCAATAGGATTCGACCAGCCGAGGATCCAGCGGATCGGCGATGCCGGTCATCCTCGACAGCACTCGCAGATACGGCCACACGCCGGAGAACCGGTGGGCCAGCGCGCGGATCTCGGCATCGGTCCCCCCGACCATGGCCGCCGCGTCCGGGGGACCGCAGTAGCCGAGGGCATTCGGCGCGTAGGCGTAGCGGGCGAACAGTTGCGGCCCGCTCAGCACGGTCACGACGGGGGCCCGGCGATCAGCTCGCCGCGAGGCCGGCCCAGCGCGGTGAACCGCCACAGGGCCAGGGCCAGCAGCCACGTCCCGAGGAACAGCGCCACCAGAACCGCGCCCATCGACCCCAGATCCAGATTGCCGATCCAGGCCAACGGCCCGGAGGTGATGTCGAGCCGGTCGGCCAGGATGGAGATGATCTCCTGCGCGCCGATGAGCAGCGCGACGGTGACCGAGAGTCCGGTCATCACCAGGTTGTAGTAGATCTTGCGGACCGGTTCGGCGAAGGCCCAGCCGTAGGCGTAGTTCATGTACGCGCCGTCGAGTGAGTCGAACAGCGTCATGCCCGCCGAGAACAACAGGGGCAGAACGACGATCGCGTACCAGGGCACACCGGTGGTGGCCGCGCCACCGGCCAGCACCAGCAGGCTCACCTCGGTGACGGTGTCGAATCCCAGGCCGAACAGCAGTCCGACCGGATACATCTGCCCCGGCGCGCGGACCGCGCGCAACAGCGGCGCGAGCACCCGGTTGACCGCGCCTCGCGATCGCAGCCGACGTTCGAGTTCGCGCTCGTCGTACCGGCCGCGCCGGGCCGTGCCGAACACCCGGCCGATGCCGATCAGCGACACCAGGTTCAGCAGGCCCAGCAGGATGAGGAAGGTACCCGAGACCCCGGTGCCGACGACGCCGGTCCACCGTTGCAGACCGGAATTCCGGTCCTCGATACCGTGCGCCAGCGCCCGCACGCCGAGTCCGAGCGCGAGCACCATGACGAGGACCACCGTGGAATGCCCGAGCGAGAACCAGAATCCGACCGACAGCGGTTTCCGGTTGTCGGACACCAGTTTCCGGGTGACGTTGTCGATGGCGGCGATATGGTCGGCGTCGAAGGCGTGCCGGATGCCCAGCGTATAAGCGGTGACGCCCAGGCCGATTCCGAAGACCGTCGTACCGGCCGTGTAGTGACCGGGAGCGACGAGGGTGAGCAGCACGCCCCAGCCCGCCAGATGCAGGGCCAGCACGACGCCGGTCAT
Organism: uncultured Nocardia sp.; assembly: GCA_966435935.1. Classification (GTDB taxonomy): domain Bacteria; phylum Actinomycetota; class Actinomycetes; order Mycobacteriales; family Mycobacteriaceae; genus Nocardia. Next base: position 2,876 of record CBJNFW010000159.1, on the reverse strand, counting down.
CAGCGTCACGCTACGTCGTTGCGCCCGAGTGGTTTTCGACCACAACCGGGTGAGCGCCGCCGGGATCGCCGACCGCGTCCCCACTGCTGCCTGTCGCATCGCCTCGCCGGTGCTCGCTCAGCAGATCCGCGGTAGCTGTTCACCGGCGGGAAGGTCCACCACGCGCGTCCCGCCCAACGCGGTCCGTGCGACAACCATACCCGGATGGTCCTCGACGCAGACCCCGATCGCCTGTGCCCGCGCGCCGAGCGGATGCGCGCGCATCGCCTCGAGCGCGCGATCCGCGTCCTGCGGCGCGAGGAAGGCGACCAGCTTTCCCTCGTTCGCGACGTACAGCGGATCGAGGCCGAGCAGACCGCAGGCGTCGCGCACCGGAGCGGGAATCGGCAATGCGCGTTCGTCCAGTCGCACACCGACTTTCGCCAGTGCGGCGATCTCGTTGAGCGCCGCTGCCACCCCGCCGCGGGTCGGGTCGCGCATCACGTGCACATCCGCGCCGGTGGCCAGTAGGTCGGCGACCAGACCGTTCAGGGGTGCGGTGTCGCTGCGCACGGTGGTGCCGAATTCCAGACCCTCGCGGCAGCTCATCACCGCGACGCCGTGCACGCCGATATCGCCGCTGATCAGCACGACGTCGCCGGGGCGCGCCCGATGCGGGCCGATGTCCACACCCTCGGGGACCAGGCCGATCCCGGCGGTGTTGACGAATATCCCGTCACCGTGTCCGGCGTCCACGACCTTCGTGTCGCCGGTGACCAGCTTCACCTCGGCCGTGGTGGCCGCCGCGCCGAGAGATTCCGCGACACGGGCGATTTCGGCCAGTTCGGTGCCCTCTTCGAGGATGAATGCGGTGGACAGGACCAGCGGGCGCGCGCCCATCATGGCCAGATCGTTGACGGTGCCGTTGACCGCCAGTTCGCCGATCGTTCCCCCCGGGAACGTCAGCGGTTTGACCACGAACGAATCGGTCGAGAACGCCAGGCGCACATCGCCGACCTCGATCACCGCCGCATCGCCGAGACCGGCGTCGGCGGCCGCGCCGAACGCGGGCAGGAACAGGTGCTCGATCAACTCGCCCGACATCGCGCCACCGCCGCCGTGCGCCATCACGATCGTCGGCGAATCCCGCAGCGGCAGCGGGCAAACCCAGCTTCCGGCGTCGAATTGCGGTGGCGAGGCCGAGATTCCGTTCCGGTCAAGCATGTGCCACCTCCGCGGGCTGATCCAGCCGCCGGTAGAGGTAGTAGGCGGCGCACGCGCCCTCGGAGGACACCATGGTGGCGCCCAGCGGATTACGCGGCGTGCATTTCGTGCCGAAGGCAGCGCAGTCGGTCGGTTTGATCAGACCCTGCAGCACCTCGCCGGACCGGCAGATCGAGGACTCGTCGGTGTGCACGTCGGTGACGCTGAACCGGTGTTCGGCGTCGTAGTCGCGGTACCGCTCGGACAGCCGCCAGCCGCTGCGCGGAATCACGCCGATACCGCGCCAGCCTCGATCGGTGACCTCGAATACGTCTTCGAGCATCGCCTTCGCGGCCGGATTGCCCTGTGCCGGAACCGCGCGCGGGTAGGCGTTCTCCACCTCGTGCCTGCCCTCCTCCAGCTGGATCACCGTGCGGCGGATGCCTTCGAGGATGTCCAGCGGCTCGAATCCGGTGACCACCATGGGAACTCGGTACTTCTGCGCCAGGGGCGGATACTCCGCTGTGCCCATCACCGCGCAGACGTGCCCGGCCGCCAGGAACGCCTGTACCCGGCAGTCGGGTGAATCCATGATGGCGGCGATCGCGGGCGGGACCAGCACGTGCGAGACCAGCAGCGAGAAGTTCTCGATACCCAGGCGCTGGGCCTGATACACCGTCATCGCGTTGGCCGGTGCGGTGGTCTCGAATCCGATGCCGAAGAACACCACCTGCCGGTCGGGATTCTCCTTGGCGATGGTGAGCGCGTCCAGCGGCGAATACACCACGCGCACATCCCCACCCTCGCTCTTGACCCGGAACAGGTCCTTCGAACTGCCCGGCACGCGCAGCATGTCACCGAAGGAGCAGAAGATCACGTTCGGGCGCGCGGCGATCTCGAGCGCCTTGTCGATGATCTCCAGCGGAGTGACACAGACCGGGCAGCCGGGGCCGTGGATCATCTCGATCTGGTCCGGGAGCAACTGGTCGATGCCGTGCCGGATGATCGAATGCGTCTGCCCGCCACAGACTTCCATGATCGCCCAGCGGCGAGTGGTGGTGGCGCGGATGCTCATCAGCAGGCGTTGGGCCAGCTCGGGATTGCTGAATTCGTCCAGGTATTTCATGGCTTCACCTCGTTGTCGCGGGCGGGCTGGGGCGGTGCGGTCGGGTCGGGCAGGCCGGACTGGCGGGCCGCGTTGGCGAACCCGTCGCCGAATTCCTCCTTCAGCACGCCCAGATGCTGGAATTCGGCCAGGGTCTTCAGGGCCGACTCCTCGTCGAGGCGCTGGATGGCGAATCCGACGTGTACGACGACGTAGTCGCCGACCGACGCGTCCGGGATGTACTGCAGGCAGACGTCCTTGTGGACCCCACCGAAGTCGACCACCGACATCAGGGTTTCGTCGCGCTCGTAGAGTTCGAGCACCTTCCCCGGGACTGCCAGGCACATGATCGGTTCCTACCTTTCGCTCATCGGGCTCCGGCAGCGAGCAACTGCCCGAAGGCCAGGCCGCCGTCGTTGGGTGGCACCCGGTTGTGGGTGATGACGTGAAAGCCGCTCTCCCGCAGGCGATGCCGCGCGAGCGACAACAGCAGCGCGTTCTGGAAGACTCCGCCGGACAGGGCGACCGGGACGCCCGGTTCGCCGAATCGCCGCGCCGCGTCCACGATCAGCTCCGCCACCGCCGCAGG
>CBJNFW010000158.1:0-19926 GCA_966435935.1 uncultured Nocardia sp. | reverse complement strand
GGGCGTGCCGTACCTGGGGTGAACGCTCGCAGTCCTGACCGGGCGGGGCGTTCGTATTGGGCCGTGGAGATTGCCGACAGGTGGGGCTTGCGTGGGCAAGTTGCGGGCGGCGCTGATCAAGGAATCGGCGAGTGCTCGAGCTGCGGGACCGGCTCCACGCGGCTGAACTTCGAGCATTCGGGGCAGTCGGCTATCAGGGGGTGGCTGCAGGTGGTGAGGTGGGCCAGGAAGGTGTCGGTGGCTTGCAGGAGGTGCATTTGGGCTTGTAGTTCGGCGCGTTTGGATTCGATGAGGGTTATGCGGGTGGGGCGGGGGGTGGTGCCCAGGGTGCGGATTTGGTTCAGGGAGAGGCCGGTGCGTTGGAGGGTGCGGATGAGGCGGGCTGTGTCGAGGCTTTGCTGGGTGTAGGTGCGGTGGCCCGCGGGGGTGCGAGGCGGGTGTAGCAGGCCTACGGATTCCCAGTGGCGTAGGACGTGGGCCTCGATGCCGAGGATCGCGGCGGCGTCGCCGATGCGCAGGGTCGGTTCGGTGGTCACGGTCGCCTCCTTGACTTCATGTCGACATCAAGTATTAGCGTTCCGGCATGTCGAAAACAGTTCGCAGTCCAAGTCTGTTCGAATGTTGCTCCGCCGCAACGGGATTGGTGCGCGGGATGGTGCGGCCGCGCAGGCCCGACGAGGCTTTCCTGCGATCGATCACCGATGCGGGGTTGCCGGTCGCGCGGCGCACGGTCGAGATCACGACCCTGGAGCAGGTGCCGCGTTCGGTGCCGACGGCCATGGTCGTGGAGGGGCGGTTCGAGCCGAAGCGGATTCGCAATTCGCTCACCTCGTTCGTTGTCCGGCATCCGGAGGCCACCTTCCTGGTGGATCCGAGTTTCTGCCTCGACGCCGAGCGCCGGGCCATCGCCGAGTTGCCCGCGATCCTGCGGGTCGCGGTTCGGCCGCCCGCCGGCACCATCGCGACGGTCACCGCCTTGAATGGCGAAACACAGCTTCCCGCACCGGATTTCGCGCTGCCGACCCATGCGCACTGGGATCATGTCTGCGGTCTGCTCGACTTTCCCGGGCTGCCGGTTCACCTGCACGGCGACGAACATCGGTGGATAACCGAGGGAGTGGTCGCTCCGGTGGGCGGGGTGCGCGACTCGTTGCGCGATCGTCCGCTGGAGCGGTTCGACCTCGACGGGCCGCCGGTACTCACCTTCACCCGCAGCCACGACCTGTTCGGCGACGGCAGTGTGGTGCTCGTCGATCTGGCCGGTCACACCCCGGGCAGCATCGGGATCCTGTGTCACGCCTCGAGCGGCTGGGTACTGCTCGCGGGCGATGCCGCGTGGCACCACCTACAGATCGAGGATATTCGCCAGAAGGCCAGTTACCCAGGGCTTTTCGCGGATGCGGACCGCGACGCGACCTTCCGGACGCTGCACCGGCTGCACCTGGCCCGCAACACGGTGACCATTGTCCCGACCCACGATCACGACGCGAGCAGCCGGTTCGCGACGCACCGCATCGATCCCGCGCGGGCGCTGCCGTGAATTCGACGATCACCGCTCGTGCGGCGATCCCCGACATCGCGCGACGGCCACGCAACTGGGCCGCCGGTAGGAGATCCCTGCCGGCGGCCCAGCTGCTCTGGTTGTCAGGCGTAGGTGTAGGAAACGCCGTTACTGGTTCCGCCTCCGGTGGTGACGGTGACAGAAACCGTCCCGGCCGGCTCGGCGGGGGTGACCGCGCTTATCTGGGTGTCGGAGTCGACGATGAACGAGGTCGCCGGTGTGCCGCCGAAGCTCACCGCGGTCGCGCCCGTCAGGGCCGTCCCGGTGAGGGTGACGGCGGTCCCGCCGGCCGTCGTGCCCGACGTCGGAGCGACCGTGGTCAGGGTGGGAACCGCGGCATAGGTGAAGGCGACGCCGTCGACGGTTCCGCCCGAGGTGGTGACGGTGACGAGCACCGTCCCCGCCGACCCGGCCGGGGTGACGGCGGTGATCTGGGTGGGTGAGTCGACGGTGAACGAGGTCGCCGGTGTGCCACCGAAATTCACCGCGGTCGCCCCGGTCAGGGCCGTGCCGGTCAGCACCACGGTGGTCCCGCCCGCCACAGGCCCCGAACCGGGGGCAATGGCGGTCAGGGTGGGAACCGCCACGTAGGTGAACGCGACGCCGTCGACGGTTCCGCCGCCCGTGGTGACGGTGACCAGCGCCGTTCCCGCCGGTCCGGCCGGGGTGATCGCGGTGATCTGGGTGTCGGAGTCGACGATGAACGAGGTCGCCGGTGTACCACCGAAGCTCACCGTGGTCGCCCCGGTCAGGGCAGTGCCGGTCAGCACGACGGTGGTCCCGCCCGTCACCGGCCCTGAACCGGGGGTGATGGCGGTCAGGGTGGGAACCGGCACGTAGCTGAACGGCACTCCGTTACTGGTTCCGCCCGCGGTGGTGACGGTGACCAGCACCGTTCCCGCCGATCCGGCCGGGGCGATCGCCGTGATCTGAGTGGGCGAGTCGACGGCGAACGAGGTCGCCGGTGTACCCCCGAAACTGACCGAGGTGGCTCCGCTCAGAGCCGTCCCGGTCAGCACGACAACCGTCCCGCCGGTCACCGGTCCCGCATTCGGCGCCACCGCGGTCATGGTGTGACCCGCTGCATATGTGTACCCGATACCGTTGCGGGTTCCGCCCGCGGTGGCGACGGTGACCAGTACCGTCCCGGCCGATCCGGCCGGTGCGACGGCCGTGATCTGGGTGGGCGAGTTGACGGTGAACGAGGCCGCGGGGGTCCCGCCGAAGCTGACCGAGGTGGCACCCGTCAGTGCAGTCCCGGTGAGTACGACGGTCGTTCCGCCGGCCACCGGACCCGAGTTGGGAGCGATGGCGGTCAGGACGGGAACCGCGGCATAGGTGTAGGACACGCCGTTGCTGGTGCCGCCCGCGGTGGTGACGGTGACCGCTACCGTGCCCGCCGGTTCGGCCGGGGTGACGGCGGTGATCTGGGTGGGCGAGTTGACGGTGAACGAGGTCGCCGGTGTGCCACCGAAACTGACGGCCGTCGCTCCGGTCAGTGCCGTTCCGGTCAGGATGACGGTCGTTCCGCCCGCCACCGGACCCACGTTCGGTACCACCGTCGCCAAGGTGGGAACCGCCACGTACGTGTACGCGACGCCGTTGCTGGTTCCGCCCGCAGTGGTGACGGTGACCAGTACCGTCCCGGCCGATCCGGCCGGGGTGACCGCGGTGATCTGGGTGGGCGAGTTGACGGTGAACGAGGCCGCGGGGGTTCCGCCGAAGCTGACCGAGGTGGCTCCGGTCAATGCCGTTCCGGTGAGGATGACGGTCGTTCCGCCGGTCACCGGTCCGGCGTTCGGCGCCACCGTGGTCAGGGTGGGAAGCGCGGCATAGGTGTAGGAGACACCGTTGCTGGTGCCGCCCGCGGTGGTGACGGTGACCGCTACCGTGCCCGCCGGTTCGGCCGGGGTGACCGCGGTGATCTGGGTGGGGGAGTTGATGATGAACGAGGCCGCGGGGGTCCCGCCGAAGCTGACCGAGGTGGCTCCGGTCAATGCTGTCCCGGTGAGTACGACGGTTGTCCCGCCGGCCACCGGACCCGAGTTGGGAGCGATGGCGGTCAAGGTGGGAACCGCCACGTACGTGTACGCGACGCCGTTGCTGGTGCCGCCCGCCGTCGTAACGGTGACCAGCACTGTCCCCGCTGACCCTGCTGGTGCAACGGCCGTGATCTGAGTCGGGGAGTTGACGGTGAACGAGGTTGCCGGTGTGCCGCCGAAGCTGACCGAGGTGGCTCCGGTCAGGGCAGCCCCGGTGAGCACCACGGTGGTTCCGCCGGTCACCGGCCCTGCATTGGGAGCGATGCTGATGAGGACGGGGATCGCGGCATAGGTGTACGCGACGCCATTGCTGATTCCGCCCGGGGTGGCGACGGTGACCGCCACCGTGCCCGCTGACCTCGCCGGGGTGACGGCGGTGATCTGGGTGGGTGAGTTGACGGTGAACGAGGTTGCCGGTGTGCCGCCGAAGCTCACCGCCGTCGTACCGGTCAGTGCCGTCCCGGTGAGCACCACGGTCGTTCCGCCGGTCACCGGGCCCGCGTTGGGTGCGATGCTGGTGAGGGTGGGAACCGCCACGTAGGTGTAGGCAACGCCGTTGCTGATTCCGCCCGGGGTGGCGACGGTGACCAGCACCGTGCCCGCCGATCTCGCCGGGGTGACGGCGGTGATCTGGGTGGGTGAGTTGACGGTGAACGAGGTTGCCGGTGTGCCGCCGAAGCTCACCGCCGTCGTACCGGTCAGTGCCGTCCCGGTGAGCACCACGGTTGTCCCGCCGGCCACCGGGCCCGCGTTGGGTGCGATGCTGGTGAGGGTCGGAACCGCCACGTACGTGTACGCGACGCCGTTGCTGGTGCCGCCCGCTGTGGTGACCCTGGCAAGCACTGTCCCCGCCGTATGGGCGGGCGTCACCGCCGTGATCTGAGTGGGCGAGTTGACCGTGAACGAGGCCGCGGGGGTCCCGCCGAAACTGACCGAGGTGGCACCCGTCAACGCCGTCCCGGTGAGTACGACGGTCGTCCCGCCGGCCACCGGCCCCGAACTGGGAGTGATGCTGGTGAGTGCAGGGGCCGCGACGTACGTGTAGGGAACGCCGTTGCTGATTCCGGTGAAGCCGGTCACGGTGACCTGTACCGTGCCGGGTAGCCCCGGAGGGGCGACGGCCGTGATCTGCGTGGCGGAATTGACGGTGAATACCGTTGGGATGATGCCGAATTGCACCGTGAGGGTTCCGATGAAACCGGTGCCGGTGATCGTGACGCTCGTGCCCCCGGTCGTGGGACCCGAGGTCGGAGAGATGGACGTGATGGTAGGCATTGGTGTCGGCCTCCCCTTGCTGCTGTAGTGATGATTCTCGGGGTAGCGGGCCCGCTCCTTCCAGTAACGTCCTGAGATCGGTTGTCCGGCAAGGGTTTTGCGGTTCGCTTTCGTCCACTTTCGTCCGTTTTCGTCCGCTCGGATTCCGCCGGGTGTCCGCGGGTTTCGCCACATCGGCGTAGCCGAGGGCGATTCCGGCGCAGGGATCGCTACTCGATCAGCAGATACTGCAGATGGGCCGTATCGTCGGAGTTCGCACCGACATCGACTACCGCGACGAATTCGCGGTCACCGGCGCGTCGCTGCAAGGGGATCCAGAAATTGGCGAGATACCAGCTTGCCCCGGTGGTACCGCGCGGGCCCAAGCCCGCACAGAATATCCAGTATCGGTCGGGGTGTAGATCCGGGCTGGGGCGCACCCGGGCGATGATGCCGATGTTGTGGTCCGGGCTCGAGCCGAACCGGCTGCCGTCCGCCAACTCCAGCTGCTCGAATTGTGAACCGTCCTCGGCGACATTGCCTTCGAGAGTGAACAGCGGATGCTCGACACTTTCCAGATACAGACGTGTGCAGTCGTTGCAAGCCAGCCCGAAGCTGATATAGGGACGGTCGCTGTGGGCGACGACGTACCGATCGCTCCGGACTTCGGTCAAAATTCCGGTGCGGCGCTGGAGCGCGGAAAACATGTACAGCAGGCCGCGAAATTCCTTGTCCGGTAGCGCGGTCAGCACATCCGAGCGGTGTTCGGCCGCGTATGAATGGGCCTTCCGCTCGAAGGTGTATCGATGGGGAATTTCGGCAGTTCGGAATGCTTGCCCCTGCCGCAGCGGCAGTTCGAAGCTCGGGTAAACGAGGGTGATCCCGCTGGTGACCATTTCGGTCCCGAGGAATGCCTCCAGTTCGATATCCGTTCCGGGGAGGCCCAATTCGTGTGCTCGAGCGGCGATCGGTACAGCCTCGGTCATCTGGAACAATCGCTCGATCGTCCAGCCGGGGAACATTTCGAGCAATACGCGGCAATGGTAGTCGCGGGGAAGGCCGACCATTCTTCCCGAAAGCCACCGATAGAACTGTGTCTTCGCCGGTCCGTAACCCGGAGGGATAGGAGGATCGAGCCGCGCGGCGTGCCTGTCGTATGCGAGCAGAAAATCCGAATGAGTCTTGAGATGCCGCTCGGCCAGCAGCATCTTCAGAACAGTAGCCATTGAAACCCCCTTTGCCACCTCTGCAGCCGCTCTGTAACGGCGACTCGACCTGGAATCGCACCCCGGACAGACCGCACATCCTGTCCGGGGCGGGAGTACTTACTCGGACACGGGAGCAGGAGCCTTCGTTGTCGACCTCACCCACCGCGGCGTCGACGAGCTGTGCCGTCCTCGGCTCACCCACGCTGACCCGCAACGAGTTCCGTGTCCGGTTCGATGGCGCGCGAGGTATCTGCGGTGCTGCCGATGAAAGCCGGCGCAGTGGACGGTCTCGAGCCCGGTCGAAGCGGGTACCGCAACGCGACAGGCTCCGTTGCCGGTTCGGTCCGCGGAGACGGGCCCCGAGCTCGGCGAGAGGGAGGTGATGGTGGGCATGGCACTGCCTCCTTTGTCGCGATGGTGTTTCCGCTACTGCATCTGGTGGTCGCCCCGACTCGATTAATGGCTAGCTATTTCCATTAAAATCCCCCGACCATGTTGCGGGGCAACGCATCCGATCCGTTTTCGTCCCTTTTCGCATGTCGGCCCGGGTCGAAGCCGCAACGACCGCACCGCCGGGCTGGAGCTGCTACGCAGCGTGGCGTGTCTCGAGCGGAGGGTGTTGCGCTGAGCCGCGATGTTCGTCGGATCCGGCTATCACGATAGCCTTCGGCGGGGATCGCCTGGCTGTAAACGTCGTTGCAGACATCCTCGGGGCGCTCGCCCGGGTACGCGGCGGCCATCCGCCGACTTCGATCCGAACCGCCGTCCGGCACTGGGTGTTTCACTCGTCACGAGAAGCCGGGCGATTCACCGGGCGGCTTCGTCTCCCTGACGGAGCGGTGCGGTTACAGTTCCCAGGTGCCCTGGGCGGGCCAGCCGCCGTGTTCCCTGTGCCGCGCCTCCGCCCAGGCGATCACGGTGCCCGCCAGGGGGCCGTTGCCCTCGCGCTGGAAGGTCTGCTTGTCGATGGTGAGGTCGTACTCGGCGTTATCGGCCGGCGGTGTTGCCAGGGACAGCGCCCGGACGTGGTAGTCGATCGAACCGGGAGTTTCCCCGGTTCGATGGATGGTCACCCGCCACCGCGGCGGGTGGACCTGTCTGCCGTTGGGGCGCAGGCCGTTTCGTTCGGTGGTCGTGTAGTCGTCCGCGACCGCATCGACGGACCAGCTCGGATACTCGAGCACCACCGCTGTTCGCGCGTCGATCAGCAGGTTCGCCCGGCCGAGACCCCGGCCCGCCCGGATCTGTTCCTCGGTCGGTTCCGGCTGGCAGATCCAGCCGTGCTGGAACCGGTAGATCCGCCATTCCCGAGCGTCGGCGGGAAATATCTCGGCCAGGTACGCGCGGGTGTGTTCCCGGGTACTGAGGTCTGGCATGTGCGGCTCCTTGTCGGGGCGAGCAGGTTACGCGGGCCTGGTCGCCGTCGTGCGGGTCAGCCGGCGGGTCCGGCCGGTGTGGGCGTGTGGGGCGCGAGCAGGTATTCCAGATGTGCCGACCTGTTCACCAACCAGGCGGGCGGGTGGTCGGAGGTGGCGCCGCTCTGCGGGTCCCACCACACCGGACCCGGCGTGCGGTTCGGCGCGACGGTCGCCGGGTAGACGATCACCGTGGCATGGCCGATATCGCCGAGGACGGGATACCCGCTCGGGTGGAACAGCGGTTGCCCGGTGATCGGGTCCTGCTTCTGCCAGATGTTGTGGACCAGCGCCGCAGAGCCGGGGCCCTGCTGCTTCATGTATTCGTGCAGTGCCGCGAACTGTCTGTCCATGTCACCGGCGGACAGGAAGCTCCGGATCGGGCTGCCGAGGAAGTTCTGGGCGCGCTGCATGCCGCCCGCCTCACCCCAGCGGTCGTCGAGCCACCGCGGCAGTGCGACCTGCGGATCGCCCAGGAAGCTCGCCAGACCGGCCAGCGCCGTATCGATGCAGTTGTTGTTGCGGCCGGGTTCGCTGATCCCGCCGGCGTTGACGAGTGTGCCGTAGTCGTTGTCGCGCGGGTCCGCGCCGACCAGGAACCGGTCGCCGTCGCGCAGGGCATCCTCGACATCGTGCTGAAAACTGTTGTCCTCCAACGGTTGCAGGTAGTCGGTTCCGTAGTGGCGAGTGTTGCCGAGGCCGGTGAGCCGGGATGCGGTGAGTGCGCGGGCCATCGCGTTGGTGAGGTGCCGCAGATCCTCCGCGCTCAATCCGTCGGGGTCCGAGGTGCGCGGCAGGCCGAGGTGCTCGCGCAGGTGCTCGGTGAATGATTCGACGGACATGTCCGGATGCCATTGGCCGTGGTCGTGACCGATGGTGATGTTCAGGTGCGCCGAGGCGATATCCGCTGGGCTCTGTGTGGCGACGAGGTCGACGTGCAGCAGTTGCATCGGCTCCAGGATTTCGCCGCGTCCGAACTCCGAATCCGTTGCCAGATGGGCTCTTTGCCAGAACTCTCGGGCCTGCTCGGGAGTGACGCCCGCACCGAGGTCGGTATGCATGACGATCCGCGCCACCGCGACCGGCGCCACGAGATCCTCATCGCCGGCCCGTTCGTACCGGAGGTGATCGAAGGAGGCCGCGGCGCTGCGCGGATTTGCCGCCACCGGCGTGGCGGGGCCGATGGGTGTCGCTGTCCGGAGCATCGCACGCCGCTCCCGGGCCTGTTCGAGGACTGCTCGTCGATCCTCGGACAGGCCGTGGGCGGGCGGGGCGCCGCCTTCGGACGATGGTGAAACTGGTTGCGGCAGTTGCTGTTCGGCAACAGTTGCCGAATCCCCCGGTGCGGGGACGAGTGTGTCCGTTGCCGGGGCTCCGGGTGCGGCGGTCGACGGCGATGTGCTCACGGGCCGGTCATCGAGAGCCGGGAAGACCGGTCGCGCGGAGCCCGGGTCCGCGGCGCGGGCCGGGTTGCCGAGTTCGGTTTCCGGGTGCGATGTGACGCGCTGTTCGAGTGCCGCGAGTGTTTCCGGGACGGAGAGCACGTGGGTTCGGGCGTCGGCCGGTGCGTTCAGGTGGGTGAGGACCTCCTGGATCAGCATCGGTGACCTGCTCAGGGCCGGGTCGAAGACCTGCCAGGCGGCTACGTCGCCCTCGACGGTGTGCACGAGGTTGGCGGTGTACCGGCCGATGGGCACGGACTGTTGCGCGGACACGTTGCGGCGCAAGGCATCCGGCACCGTGGTCGGCGCCCGCATCCCCTCGGCGGTGAGCACGAGTGTGCGGGGATGGGTGCCCTGGCGGATCAGCGCCGACGCGATCAGATCGGCCCGTTCGGCGGACCCGACCTCGGTGGTGAAGGGAAGTTTGCTCAGCGCCTGGATCCAGTCCGTGGCCGTATCTTCCAGGACGGGGGCCGGGTCCGCGTCCCTCGGCCGGGCGAAGGCGTGGTCGATGTAGTCGTGTTCGCCGGGCAGGGCGGTCCGCAGATCATCGCGCAGTTCGCGGCCGCCGGTGGCGGTCCGGTACGCGGATTGGACGGGCCACAGCGCGTGCGGATCGCGGTCCAGCTGCGTGACCATCGTCAGTGCGGCGAGGGGCTGTCCGGAATCGATCCGGTCGCGTATCGCGTCGGTGTATGCGCGCAGCGCCGGGCCGTTCTCCAGGTGCTCGGGCACCGCGGGCACGGATGCGGGAATCGTCGCGGGTTCCCAGCCCATCAGCTGCCGCACCCGGGATGCCTGCGCGGCCGACAACCGGTCCGTCTCGTGGGCCTGCTGCACCGCGGCGGCCAGCGGAGTGGTGTGCCCGATCCGGTAGACGCCATCCAGGAAGGCCGGATCGCGTTGCGCAGTGGCATGCCGCAGCGTGTCCAGCATCGCGGGGAAGTCGATCCGATCCGCGCCGTGCAAGGCGGCGGCGAGCTGGGAGGCGTATTCGTGGTCGGAGTCGGTATCGCGATTACCCACGATGAAGCGGTGGAATTCGGTGGGCAGGTGCGATCGCAGGAATCGCGCGAGTGCCGGGTTTTCGTCGACGAGTCCGACTCGTGCCGGGTTGCCCGTCGCATGGGAATCGATGATGGCGAGGATGTCGGTCTCGACCGGTGCCGCGCCTTCGGCCTGACGTGTGCGCAAATAGTCCTGCACCGCGTCGCGGATCTGCCCGCCCAGGGTCCGGCGCGCCATGATGTTCAGGCTCTGCAGCAGACGCTCGTCGGTGTCGGCGTCCGCCAGCGTCCGGTCGAGTTCCCGCAACGATTCGGGGCGGTGCACGTCGTCCTCGCCGCGTGCGGGGAGCAGGCGTCCGGGGGCCAGGGCCATCGCGTGCGCGTCCGTGACGACCACGGTCTGATCGCGCAGATATCCCTGCTGCGTCCAGCGCATCCAGGAGCGGTCTGCGGCGTCGTCCGCGGCGCGCTGTGCGGCGAAGGTTTCGATGACCCGCTCGGCCGGTCCCTCGACGCGCACTGCCCGGCCGGGATCGAGGTGGAGTTTCGCGAGCCAGGAGTTCTGGCTCACCGGTTCGCGGGCGACGGCCGGATCCCAGACCATCCACTCGGGGACACCATCGGGGTTGCGGGTGTAGACCAGGTTGGCGACGTGGTGCCGCCAGTTCAGGAGCTTGGCGGTACCGTCCGGCAGGGCCTGGCTCATTCGCAGGTCCTCGCCGTTGACGAGGATCTTGCGTGGCTGGGTGCCCAGCGAAATCAACTCCAGCGCAACGTGATGCGCCAACTGGACGCATCCGGTGTCGAGATAGCCGTGCGGCATCGGGTGGTCACCGGACCAGTGCTCGAAGGTCATGGTGTCGAGGTGCTCGAACCATTGCCGGGCGGTGTCCCACTCCACCGGCACCCGCTCGTCGTCCGAGGCCCAGGACGTTTGCCGCTCAGCGGATTCGGCGAAGATGTGGTCGAGATAGTCCTTGTCCTCCGGCAGGCCGCTGCGCAGATCCATGGCCAGATCGCGGCCCTCGGTCTCGTTCCGGTAGGCGTCCTGGACCGCCCACAGTTTGCGCGGGTTGCGGTTCAGATGTTCGACGAAGGCCAGTGCGCCGTCGGTATCACGCACCGACAGAAGCGATTTCACGTATTCGCGCACCGCGGGCAACGCCGCGGGCGACTGGCCCGGACGTGCCGCCGTGCGGGGCGGGCGAACCCCGGCCGGCAGGTCCTGTTTCGGTTGCCAGCCCATCAGCCGGGCCATCCGGCGTTCCTGGGAGGCGGACAGTCTGGCTTGCTGAACCGCTTCGCGGACAACGTCCTTCAGAGGGCGGCCGTGCGTGCGGGCGAACGCGTCGTCGAGCGTCTCCCGCGAGGTGTGCGCGTGCTCGAGCATGGTCAGCACCCGGGCGAAGTCGATCGGCCGGTCGCTGGTGAGCGCCGCGCCCAGGGCGCGTGCGTAGGGGTGCTCGGGCACGGAGCCGGTCTCGGATGTGAACGCCGCGGGGACGGTCTCGGTCGCCGGCCGGATCGTTCCGTCGGTGGACTCCGCCGACGGCCGAGCCGGCTGGTCGGCTGCGGACGCGCCCGCGGCATGCGGCGTACCGGCCGGTTCGTGAGGCAGGTCCGGCAGTGCCGCGGCGGTCCGGGATCGCGCTGTGGTGATGTGGCCGGCAGGTTCGCCGGACCGGATGCCCAGCACGCTGTTCTGGTTGTCCTGCGCCTGGACCTCGGGCTGCGGGCGTGCGGAGAGGGCGTGGGCTCCTGGTCCGCTCATGCCGATCGCCAGGAACTTCGGTAAGTGGGTGAGGTCGACCGCGAGGATGCCGCCGCGGCGCGGGACCGTGGTGTCGGGTGGGTCCTCGCGGTCGGGGTCGGGGATCCAATCCGAGGTGCCCGGTGCTCTGCGCTCCTTGTCGCCGTTGGGTTCGGTCGAGTACCGGGTGCCGTCGGAGGCCGTGCGGAGTCTGCCGCCCCCGGGGTAGGTGTACTGGATCGTGCCGTCCTGCTCGCGGCGGTAGCGGGTGCCGTCCGGTTCGATGCCGTATTCGGTGCCGTCGGGGTCGCGGCGGTAGCGGGTGCCGTCCGGCTCGGTGCCGTATTCGGTGCCGTCGGGGTCGCGGCGGTAGCGCAGGCCGTCCGGCTCGGTGCCGTACTCGGTGCCGTCGGGCTCGCGGCGATACCGGGTGCCGCTGGAATAGGTACCGTATTCGGTGCCTCTGGGGCTCTGGCGGGGCGGAGTGCTCGGTTCGCCGATGTGGTCGGTTCCGCGGGGGTCGAGGCGATATTCGATACCGGCACGCGGCATGGGGTAGTGGCCGTGGTCGCCGTACGGGTCGTCCAGCAGCAGGCGCACCGGGGCGCCGGCCTCGTCGTGTTCGATCGCCAGGACGGTGTAGACGTGATTCTGGGTCAGGCCCGGGACTGTGCCCGAGCCCCCGAAGGTATCGGTTCCGATGGATACCGTGGTCCCGCGGCGCAGAGCCCATTCGATGCGGCTGCCGATCGCCCGGGCCGCGGTGCCGGCCCTGCTCGACAGCACCCGGTCCTGGGCTCGACCGTCGTAGATTTCGCTGAAATAGGCTGTGAGAGCGTGTTTTTCGCGCTCCCACTGCTGTGGATGGAGCTGATCCAGATAGGCGCGGAAGTCGGCGGAAGGCGTGGAGTTCTGCGTGCGCAAGAACTCCTGCCACGCGATGGCGAAGGCGTTCGGGTCGTTGTGGTGGCGGGTGGCCAGGCGCGCTCGGGTGGAATTGAACAGCGCCAATTGTCCGGTGTGCCCGTCCCGGAAGGTTTCGGCGAGTTGGCGGGAGAATTCGAGATCTGCTGTGTGGGGCCCGCCGTTCGTCGTGTCCGAGCGCATGTAGTCGCTCACCAGTTCGTGCAGTGTGTCGATGTCGAACCGCAGCGGATGCAGGATGTCCACGTTCCTGAACCGAGCGACGGGTTGTGCGAACCAGCCGTCTTCGGCCCGGTGGAACCCCTTGCCGAGGCGCGCGGCCGCGGTGGTCATCGGTGTTCCTTCGATCGCTCGGTACCCGTCGCCGTTGCCGAACCGGTGTGCGTATGCCTTCTCGATCATGGTGGCCCAGAGCGGTTCTCCGGGTTCGTGACGGATGAAGTACCCGGTATCGGTGCCCGGGGTGACATAGATCGTCTTTTCGACCCGCACCCATTCCAGAGCGGCGTCGCCGTCCTGCCGTTCGGCGAGGAAGCGGACGCTGACGGTGCCGTCGCCGTGGTCGTGCAGTATCTCGGTGATCGCGCCGGGGTTGTTTTGGGCGAGTGATTTCAGGTCGGCCAGCAACGAGCAGTCCCCGGCCGAGCCCTGGCGCACCTCTTCGGGTTCGGGTATCCCGCTCGGCCCGAAGAGCGGGTCGTCGTATCGTGCGCGTATCTCGGGCAGCGCCGGAAGCGCACCGCCGGAGGTGTTGATGCGAATCCACGGGAAATTCCCGGGGTACTTCACCCATTGCCAGGGCCTGTTGCCCTCCCGTGCCACGAGTGCGGCGTCGTACGGCAGATGCGCCGGTTGCCACTGGCCGTGTTGGTCGAAGGCGAGGAATCGGATGCCTCCGCCCGCGACGTTCCAGCTCAGTGTGCCGGTGTCGGTGCCCGCGGTCCGGTCGAATACGAAGTCCTGCGACAGATCTCGCAGGACGTTGTGCACCTGTCCGTCGGGTCCGCTGAACCGATAGTGCGCGGGCAGGCCGGGATCTTCGACGAGACGTGCCGGTACCTTGGCGCCGGTTGCCGCCAGTCGTTCGACTCGGCCGTTGTGGTCGACGAGGGTGAGGATGTCGGCGCCACCGGCGGGGCGGGTGATCCTGGTCGGAACCGCCGGCATCGGCAGTAGCTGCTCGCGCTGGGTGAGGGTCAACTGCTGTAGCTGCTGGTCGGGACTCAGTAGCTGTGGACCCGGGTCGGGGCGTTCGAGTTGTGGTCGGGCGATGTGGGTTTCGCCGTCGAGTTCGGTTTCCAACTGCTGCTGCAGGTTGCGGCCGAAGTAGGTGTCCCCGGCGGCGGGTTCGAAATTCCCGGAGGTGCGCGGGGGGTCCGATGAGACCGGACCGGAGACGCGGGCGGGCAGGATCTCCGCGTCGAGGACGAGCATGTCGTTCGCTTCGTCTCGGGTGACCCCGGTGATGCGGTAGCGCGTGTCGTGGGCGAGCAGGAGTTCGTTGTCGCGGGGTACGCCGCTGCGCGGGCCGATCCACAGGCCCTCGGCGCCGGGCGGAACGGTGAAATTCACCCGGTACTCGAATCGGCGGCCGTCCGGCATGGTGGCCAGGTCACGACCGACCGAGGTGGACAGATAGCCGGGCTCCTGTTGCACGGCGCCCACGAGGTCGGCCGGATCCCGCCAGGAGGACATCGGATTTCCGTCGCGATCCCGCAGGAAGCCGATGCTGGTCAGGCCGCGCACGACCCGGAACGGTTCGGTGTTCGGCAGCGGCCGGATCGCCCGGTCGAGCGTGCGGATACCGTGCTCGAGCACCTCCAGGCTCGGTGACGTGCCGAAGTAGCGCTGGAAGAACGGTTGCAGGGTCACCCGGTAGAACTGATCGTCGGCGATCAGCTGCCTGAGCGTCGACTCCGGGTCGTTCCGGTTCGAGATCGCGTTGATCAGCCGCCAGGCGGCGTTCGCGCGGTACGGACCCGGAATCCGTTCGTGCACATGCGCTTCCCCGGCTCGGCGATGTGCCGTGAGCTCGGCGAGCGAGGGCTCCTGCCGGCCGGTCAGTTCGGTCAGCAGCGCCATGTGCTCGCCGGCGGTACGCCCTCGGTCGAGGACTTCCTGCGCCCGGTCGCTGCCTTCGCGCAACAGTGTGTTGTGGATCGCCGAAGCGTGATAGGCCCACGCCGCGTGCTGCTGCTCCGGAGTGAGTAGCTGCCATTGGTTCAGGACGGTCTCGCCGTAGTTCAGGCCCTCGGCGTCGGAATCGAATGTCCGGGTGTGGTTTTCGTCGATGTGCCCGATGCCCGGGCGCTCGGTTCCGGTTGGTGTTTCCGGCCGCCACTCGTGTCCCGGCGGCGGCTGGAATGCGGCCGGGGTGTGCAGCTGGTCCGGGCGAAGCCGCAGCGGTGCGCCGTCGGCGGTCCGGGCGATCCGCAGATGTTCGGGGTGCTCGGCGGAGGCGTACAGCAGGGCGAACGGCGCGTCCGGTGCGCCGTGGTGGTAGACGTCGCGAGGCGCATCGCGATGCAGCACAACGGCATTCAGTCCGAGTTCCCGGGCGGCGATGGGCAGGAGGTCCGCGCTCATCAGATGGTCGGTGGGCCGGTTCGGGTCACGCACCGCGTCGAGCAGATACGCCAGCCGATCCTGCGCGCGCCGGCGCACGGATTCGTCGAATTGCCTTGCCGATTCCTCGAATTGCTCGCGGCGCCGGGTTTCGGTCGCGACCTCCTCGGCGGGCCTGGGCAGCGGATCGTCGCGGCCGAGTTCGCCCCTTGCGACGAGATCGGAGTGCAGGCGGATGCGCCGCCAGCGCTCCCCGCTGCGTTCGGCGTCCCAGCGGGCGCGGCGGAGCTTCTCGACCTTCAGCTCTTCGAGCCCGTCGGGGGTGTACGTGGGAAGCAGTTCGACGTAGTCCGCGAGATGCGCTTGCATGCGCTCGGCGAGCGTGGTGCGCAGGTGCGCCGGCGTCGCGTGGCCGGAGAATTCGGCCAGCACGTCCAGCAGCTGGTTCCCATCGTGCGGGGAGGACTGCCAGACCGGTGTGGACGGCTCGCTGCTGTCCTGTGCCGGTCGCCGATTCACGACGATCCGGCGCCTGATGTCCTCAACCCGGATGCCGGGTTCGGCGTCCTGCAGGTTGTCGGCCTCGAGCCGTAGGTCCACGGCCAGTTCGGGAGGTACTCGAAGCGCGGTCGCCGCGCTGTGGAATGCGTCCCGCAATTCCGGGCGCAACCGCTGCGCCAGTTCCAGGGCTTCCCACGGTTCGGCGGAACTTATCGCCTCGTCGATTGCGGCGAATTCCCGCAGCGCATCGGTCTGCGCGCGGGTCAGCTCGCGGAACTCCGGCGTCGGCGTGCGCGCAGCGGCTTCGCGCAGCGGCGGGGCGGCGATCGGACCGGTCGACCGGTCGCCGGAACTTTCCGCTCCCAAGTCCGCACCGGGATACCCGGCGAAGTCGGTTCCGGCGTGGAATTCGGCGAAGTCGTCGGTGAAGTCGTCGCTCGCGCGGGTTTCCTCGCGTGCGATGTCCTGCAGGCTCAGGCCGAGGTTGTCGGCCCGGCGTTGCCAGCGCACCGCGTTCCGCGGAGTGGTGGCGAGGGCTTGCGCCGCGCCGGCGAGGTCGTCGAGCAGGTGCGGGCGGATCTGTTCGATGAGGTGGAAGACCTCGGCCTCATCCATGCCCGCGACCGAGAACTTGTCCTGCAGGACCCGCTGGACGTCGGCGTATCCGCGCAGCGCGTCGTTCTCCTGCGGAGTCAGATCCCGGATCTCGGTGGCGGCCGGACGCGTCGGTGCGGCGGCGGAATCGGCGGCCGGACGATCCGCGGGCGACGCCGACGGGCGGTCGTGCCCGGCGGCGTCGGTAGTGGTCTCCGACTGTCCGTCGTCGGTGCTGCTCGCCTCGCCGGTCGTGCCGGGGCGCAGGACCGGGCCGGCGTGGACGGGCAGGTGCAGGTGTGGTCGGTCGGGGTCTATTCCGTTGGTGCGGAACAGGTTCCGGACCTCCGCCTGGAATTCCTCGAACGTGCCCCCGCCGTGCGTTCCCAGTGCGTCGTGCACCAGTTCGGCTCGCACCTCGCCGAAGCTGTCCACCGGTGGTTCCGCGCCGAAGCCGACGCCGGCCAGCACCTGCTCGGCTCCGCGCGGCACGTCCCACTGGAACATGTCGGCGTGATCGTGCTGAAAGTCCCTGAACCAACCGGTGATTCGATCCACCGCGTCCCGATCGCGAACGTAGATCACGATTCCGTCCGCGCGCTGCTGGAATGCGGTGCCCACCTTCGCCGAATGAACGCCCGGGAACTCGTGCGGCCGGTCCAGGACGTTGTGGACGAATTCGCCGAAGACGTGCGGTCGTGCGTTACCGGAGGTGTTCACGAACATCTTGAATCCGACGTCGGCGCCGCGCATCCCGTCGGGGCGGTCCACCCGGCGGAAATGCAGGAAGGAGGGATCGTCGATCGCCCAGAAACGAGCCATGCCCGGCGAGAACGGTCGCTCGTCCTCGTCGGTGGCGATCTGCGCGCCGGGGGCGCGGTGTCGGAGGATGTCCACCAGCTGGTCCCGATACCGCTGCGGATCCTCGGCCCGGGCGCCGCCGCCGGGCCGGGGATACAGCGCGTAGACGTTGCTCGAACTCCGGATCCACCCGCGGTGGTCCCATACCTCGCGCAGAAATGCGTCGAAGTTCTCCCGCGACACCGCCGGGACGGCCAGGCCCCGCTGCTCGTAGGACTGTGCCCGCAACGTCCGCAGGTCGTCGAACGAGAGGTCCGGCAGCCGTCGATGCAGCAGCGAGTACAGGGCTTCCAGCGTTCGCGGTGCGTTCAGGATGCTCGAGAATTCCCGGCGGGCGCGGGTGGCGATGGGAGTCGGCGCCTCCGTGCTGGGCGGCACGCTCGGTCGTGCGAGCAGCAGCGGCGGCGGCGCCGGTCTGGACGGCTGCTCCGCTGTGCCGGCCGAGTGCGCCGGTGCGGCGGCGGCCGAATCCGTCGCGCCGGAGCCGGATTCCGCGGGACGGGTCCGCGGGCCCGAATCGTCCGCGCGCTCGTCATCGGATCGCGCGGTTTCGGCGGCATCGTGAGTGTCGCTGCGGCCCTTGCCTTTCGGATCCGCCCAGGGGGCAGTGCTGTCCGTGCCGCCAGGGAACGGTCCCGGGTTCGGCCCGGGGCCGGACGGGCGGTCCGGTTCCGGCGGCAACAGCAACTCGGCGTGCAGGACCGGTAGCCCGCGGGCGGGACGTTCGATCCGGGTGATCCGGTAGCGGCTGTTGCGTGCCAGGATGAGTTCGAGCTTGTGCCGGTCCCGCGCGTCGCTGCCGATGTAGACGCCGCGCGCTTCGGGCGGAACGCTCAGTGCCACATGGTATTTCATCTCATCCGGCATGTGCCGGACGCGCGAGGAGAACGACGTGGACAGGTAACCGGGCTCCTGCTGGATCGCGCCGACCAGGAGATCGGGGTTCCGGTCGCCGAGGCGCTGCCCGTCCGCGGCGGTCAGGAAATCGATCGTGCTGAGGCTGCGGGTGACCTGTACCGTTCCGTCCAGCCGCAGCGGTGTGCCGGTCGCCTCGTCGAGCACCCGCATATGTTCGTGCAGTGGGCCGGGGGTGAGCGGTTCGGAAGAGCCACGGGGAACGAAGTGCTCGCGCACCAAATCGTGCATGCGGGCGTCGGATCGGATCTGCTCCCACCGCGCGCCGGGCCGGGCATCCAGGAGTGTGCTCGGAACCGCCAACTGCTCCGCGTCGGACGACCAGGGCGACACCCCGGCGCGTCGCAGCTCGTCCTCGCGGGCCTTCCACTGCTCGGCGCTGTCGACCAGATGGGCGACCCACCGATCGATCCCGGACGCTGTGCCCCGGCGCAGTGCGATATTGATCAGGGCGCCCTCTTCGTACCGGCGGAGGGTGTGCCGCACCTCGTCGGAGAGGTCGTCCCAGGTGCGCAGGACGTTGTGCGCGAAATTCTCGCGGGCGGCGTCGTCGGCGAAGTAGCGCACGCCGCCGACGAGCCGGCCCTGGTCGGCCAGTGCATCCGGTTGCGGCTCGATCGAATCCCACGATGAACGCCGGGGTGCGCCGGTCGGTATGTAGCGGACGTCGTCGCGGTTCGGCTCGGACGGGACGACCTCGGCCGTGACGCGCCCGTCGTCGGTGACGCCGGTGAAGCGGAATACGGTGTCGCGGGGGAGCAGCAGTCGCGGCTCGGCGGGATCGCCGGACAGCAGGCCCCGGACGCCGGGCGGCACGGTCAGCTCGACCCGCGGGCGCGTCGGCGGCGTTTGCGCGGCCGCGGTGAAGGTGTGGTGCAGCATCTGCGAACCCACGCCGCCCGCCGTGAGCCGGTCGGCGAGCGTGCTGTCATCGCTGGCCAGATGCATGGGCATGGTGATCGGCAGCTGTGCGCACGTGGCCTCGTCCAGCCGCCGGATCTGGTCGCGGAGTGCGTCGATGCTGAACGGTGCGTTCAGGTTCGCGCGGAAGTGGTCGTTCAGTTCGTGATAGCGGTGGAAGTCGTCCACCACGTTCTGCCACTCGCGGCGCGGATCGTCGGTGGCGAGCAGATTGCGCAAGACGTCCAGCATGCCCAGCTGAGCCGAGTCGATTTCGTCCTCGATACGTTCCATGTGCTCGACCTGTGGACGAAGGTCTTCGAACGCGGGTGGTTGCCGGCCCGGCCACAGAATCTCCATGCCGGTCGGCGTGTCCTCCACCGCGGCCCAGTTCCGGACGAAACGGTCGGGATCGGCCAGGAACTCGTCCACCACAGCGGGCTTGCGGGTGTGGGCGAGGATCGCGGAACGCTCTCTCGGGTTCAACCGATCGAACAGGGTCGGCGCGGGATGGGTGAGTGGTGTTGTGCGCGAGGTGGTTCCGTCACCAGGGACGGTGATGTCGACGAGGCGCTGTGCGGTTCGGGTGGTGATGTCCGATGTGCCGACACCCGATTCGCGGTTGCGCCCGAACAAGGTACGGATACCGCGGAAGGACGAATTCGCCGCGGGCAGGGTTCTATTGCCCCGTGCCGCAGAGGATGTCGACTGTGCCGAGGACGACGCTACGGCGGTGTTCCGGCTACGCAGGCGGGATACGAAGCCCTGGAGTCGTTGCAATCCGCGTCTGCGTGCGGAGCCCGGTGCCGAGTCGGTGGCGCGAGCGGTGCCGTCGATTCCCGGACCCGTATTTCGGTGGCCGGTCTGACTGGATGCCGTGTCGCCGTGTGGAATCAGCGATGAGCTGCCGGTCCGGTCGGCGGCGGTGGACGAGGTACGGCTGCCGCCCGGCCGGTCCTCGGGTGCGCCGATGCGGATGTCGGCGGG
>CBJNFW010000157.1:0-19967 GCA_966435935.1 uncultured Nocardia sp. | reverse complement strand
CCGGCCAGGTGGTGCACCGCGCCGACCTGGCCGCCGAGGCGATCCGGCTGACCCGGACAGCCCATCGGCTGCTGCCGGAGGATTCCGAGGTCACCGCCCTGCTGGCGCTGATGCTGCTCACCGACGCCCGCCGCGCGGCCCGCACCGGCCCGAGCGGCGAACTCATCCCGCTACCCGAACAGGATCGGACCCGCTGGAACCGCGCCCAACTCGCCGAGGGCATCCGCCTGGCCACCGACGCCATCGCCGCCGGCCTCGACGGCCCCTACCGCCTGCAAGCCGCGATCGCGGCCCTGCACGCCCAGGCCCGCCGTGCCGAAGACACCGACTGGCCCCGAATCCTGTTGCTGTACACCAGATTGGAAGCCCGCACCGCCAACCCCATGATCACCCTGAACCGAGCGGTGGCCACTGCCATGGTGCACGGCCCCGCGGCGGCCCTGGCCCTCACCGACACGGTCGCCGCAGCGCTGTCCGGCAATCACCGCCTCGACGCCGTACGCGCCCACCTGCACGAGATGGCCGACGACCGGCCCGCGGCAATCGCCCGCTACACCGCCGCGGCCCACCGCACGGCCAGCGTCCCCGAACGCGACTACCTGCTCCTGCGCGCCGCACGACTGCGGCGGTAACCATGAGCGGTCGCACACCGAGAGTCGCCGACCAATAGCCGGTCGCCGGGTGCTCCCAGCCGGACGCCGAACGACGTCACCGAACATTGTGAAATCGCATGTAGCCGAACGTTTCCGAGCAAACGCGGGAGCCGAGAGCAACCACCTCCGGTGTCGAGATTCCCGGAACCGGCGAGCACGCCGAAGCACCCGACTCCGGCATTCTCCACGAGAGCTCCGAACTGCATGCCTCCAATGCGCTGGCCTTCGTGGAAGTCGTCTCGCAAAACAGCCGGGAAACCGATTGCGTGGATAAAGCACGCATCTACGCGGCGGCCGGGGTTCCCGAGTACTTGATAGTCGACCCGGAGCGTGCGGTGTGGACGTTGAACACCGCGCCGACCGAGACCGGTTATCGAACCACCGTTACGAAACCGCTCGGCATTCCGGTCGAACTCGCCGGCCTACAGATCGAACTCGACCGCTGACGAACGATCAGGCGCGCGGCGCGGCCCACGGCTTTCCGGTGATCAGCTCGTACGCTTCCTGATACTTCTGCCGGGTGGCAGCGACGATGTCGTGCGGGATCTCCGGACCCGGGTACTCCTTGTTCCAGCCCGTCGAGGTGGCCCAGTCGCGGACGAATTGCTTGTCGAAGGAGGGCTGGGCGTGGCCGGGCTGCCACCGGTCGGCGGGCCAGTAGCGGGAGGAATCCGAAGTGAGGACCTCATCACCGAGCGTGAGAACGTCTGCGTCCCAGCCGAATTCGACCTTCGTATCGGCGATGATCACACCGCGTTCGGCGGCGTGCGCCGCGCCGCGCGTGTAGATCTCCAGGGTCAGATCGCGCAGGCGCTCGGCCACCTCGCGGCCCTCCTGGGCGACGACGTCGTCGAACGTGATCGCCTCGTCGTGCCCTACCGAGGCCTTGGTGGTCGGGGTGAAGATCGGCTCGGGCAGCCGGTCGCCCTCGCGCAGCCCCGGCGGCAGCGCGATTCCCGAGACCGAGCCGGTGGCCTGGTACTCCTTCAGGCCCGAGCCCGACAGATAGCCGCGGGCGATACATTCCACCTGCACCATTTTCAGCGACTTCACCCGAACCGCGCGACCGGCGAATTCCGCCGGCACATCCGTCGTGGACAGCACGTGGTTGGGGATGCCGGTCAGGTGCTCGAACCACCAGTTCGACAGCTGGGTCAGCAGCGCACCCTTGTCCGGGATCGGCGTCGGCAGCACCACGTCGTAGACCGAGACCCGGTCCGACGCGACCAGGATCAGCGAATCGCCGTCCTCGTACAGATCGCGCACCTTACCCGCGTGGATGTGCTTCAACTTTTTTCCTCGTAGGTGCGCTGGTGATCCACCCGATTGCCGACGTTCGTGTTTGTTCCCAAGCGGCGCGGACGCGCTCAGCCTACCGAGGCACCCTCCGCCGGTCGCGGGCACGTACCCGCCCCCGCCGCCCCGCGACGTGGCATTCTGGGCAACGTTGCGTTCACACCCGTGCACGACAGGCGATCCCGATCGCGCCACGGGAGGCGAACGGCACGACGCACCGAGCCGACAGCGCCGCCCACCCATGGACCGGATGGGCAGTCTGTCCGGCACAGTTCTCCGACCAGCGAAGGAGTCTCCTTGTCCGCACCGAACCTCACCCGTGAGCAGGCGATCGCACGGGCCGCGACGATCAGCGTGGAGAACTACCGCGTCGAACTCGACCTGACTGGCCGACCGTCCGCGTCCGAAGCTGCGCCGGATGGCGGCACTCGCGAGTCCGCCGCGGTGACGCAAACCGCCGCCGCCGGGGCCGAGGCGAGCGCCGCGGTCGAGACGTTCTTCTCCCGGTCCACGATCACGTTCACCGCGCGGCCCGGGGCGGAGACATTCGTCGACTTCGTCGGGGCCGGAGTGCGGTCCGCGGTGCTCAACGGCGTGCCGGTCGAGATCGGCGAGTACGACGAATCCGCGGGGATCACGCTGACCGGGCTGGCCGAGCGCAACGAACTCGTCGTCGAGGCCGACGCGGAATATTCGCACACCGGCGAGGGTCTGCATCGGTTCGTCGACCCCACCGACGACAAGGTCTATCTCTACTCGCAGTTCGAGACCGCCGATGCCAAGCGGATGTTCGCCTGCTTCGACCAGCCCGACCTCAAGGCCACCTACGACATCACCGTCACCGCGCCGCGGGACTGGGAGGTCATCTCCAACGGCGCGGTCACCGGTACCGAGCGGACCGGCGAGGCGGTGCGGCACACCTTCGCCACCACCCCGAAGATGAGCACCTACCTGGTGGCGCTGATCGCCGGCCCGTACGCGAAGTGGACCGACACCTACACCGACGACCACGGCAGCATTCCGCTGGGCATCTACTGCCGCGCCTCGCTGGCCGAGCACATGGACGCCGAGCGGCTGTTCACCGAGACCAAACAGGGTTTCGGCTTCTACCACGCCAATTTCGGTGTGCCGTATGCGTTCGGCAAGTACGACCAGCTGTTCGTTCCTGAATTCAACGCCGGCGCAATGGAGAACGCGGGCGCGGTCACCTTCCTCGAGGATTACGTGTTCCGCTCCAAGGTGACTCGCGCCTCCTACGAGCGCCGCTGCGAGACCGTACTGCACGAGATGGCGCACATGTGGTTCGGCGACCTGGTCACCATGAAGTGGTGGGACGACCTGTGGCTGAACGAGTCCTTCGCGACCTTCGCCTCGGTGCTAGCCCAGACCTCGGCGACCGAATACACCGGCGCCTGGACCACATTCGCGAATGTGGAGAAGTCCTGGGCGTACCGCCAGGATCAACTGCCCTCCACCCATCCGATCGCCGCGGACATCCCGGATCTGGCCGCGGTCGAGGTCAACTTCGACGGAATCACCTACGCCAAGGGCGCTTCGGTGCTCAAGCAGCTGGTCGCCTATGTGGGCCGCGAGCCGTTCCTGGCCGGGCTGCGCGAGTACTTCGCCGACCACGCCTACGGCAACGCCACCTTCGACGATCTGGTGGGCGCCCTCGAAAAGTCCTCGGGCCGTGACCTTTCCAGCTGGGGTGCGCAGTGGCTCAAGACCACCGGCCTGAACATCCTGCGCCCGGAATTCGAGGTGGCCGACGGTAAGTTCACCTCGTTCGCGGTGGTGCAGGAGGGGGCCGCGCCCGGTGCGGGAGAGCACCGGGTGCATCGTCTGGCCATCGGCGTCTACGACGATCAGGACGAGGCGGGAGCGACGGGCGCGGAGGAGGCAGCCGGCGTTACCACGCAGCGCCCCGCGGACGCCTCCATCCGGCACCGCAAGCTGGTGCGCACCAAGCGCATCGAGCTGGACGTGGACGCCGCCGCGCGCACCGAGGTGCCCGAGCTGATCGGCGTGGAGCGCGGCAAGCTGGTGCTGATCAACGACGACGATCTCACCTACTGCTCGGTGCGGCTGGACCCGGAGTCGCTGGAAACCGTCACCACCCGCATCGCCGATATCGCCGAATCGCTCCCGCGCACCCTGTGCTGGTCGGCGGCGTGGGAGATGACCCGGCAGGCCGAGATGCGGGCCCGCGATTTCGTCGCGCTGATTCGCCGCGGCGTCGGCGCGGAGTCGGAAATCGGTGTGGTGCAACGTCTTCTGATGCAGGCGAACACCGCGCTGAGCAGCTATGCCGATCCGGAATGGGCCGCGGGCACCGGCTGGCCGGAATTCGCCGATCGGCTGCTGGAACTGGCGCGCGCCGCCGAAGCCGGATCCGATCACCAGCTCGCCTTCGTCAACGCACTGACCGCGGCGCGATTGTCGCCCGCGCACACCGAGGTGCTGAACGCGCTGCTGTCCGGCGATCCCGCGAGCGCCGGACTGCCCGGCCTGGTGGTCGACACCGACCTGCGCTGGCGAATCGTGCAGGCGCTGGCCGCATCTGGGGTCATCGACGCCGACGGCGACGACACTCCGGTCATCGACGCCGAATTGGATCGCGACCCGACCGCCGCGGGCCGGCGGCAGGCCGCGGCCGCCGCGACCGCGCGTCCGCAGGCCGGGGTCAAGGAACGCGCCTGGGATTCGGTGCTGACCGACGATACGTTGCCGAACATCACCACCCGCGCGATCGTGAGCGGCTTCGCACCGGCCGGTCAGGACGAACTGCTCGCCCCCTACGTCGCGCGCTACTTCGCCGAGATCCCAGCGGTCTGGGAGCGGCGCTCGAGCGAGGTCGCCCAGACCGTCGTGGTCGGCCTCTACCCGCACTGGGCGATCACCGACGAGGCCGTCGCCGTGGCGGACAAGTTCCTCGCCGACGACCACCCACCGGCCCTGCGCCGCCTGGTCGTGGAGGGTAAGGCCGGGATCGAACGTTCCTTGCGCGCAAGGGCTTTCGACGCTCGCTGAGTGATTCGCACGCGGCATCACCGACCCCCTGCCACTACTGGGGCAGGGGGTCGGCGCGCACCCGGACGCTGCTTCGCCTGTTGCTGGCCAACTTCTTTCGCGCACCGATCTTCCCGCTGCTGTGAGCAGATCCGCTCTGGGCAGCGCGCGGCGATTTCGCGCCGTTCGCCCGGCACTGTGGAGGCATGGCTCAGGACGACAAAACCCCGATGTTCGGTTGGCGGATGCGCGAACAGCTGTTCGGCCGCCGCATTCTGGTACTGGACGGACCGCTGGACGACGACAACGGCACCGTGCTGATGACGCAGCTGCTCACCTTGGCCGCGGAGGATCCCGATGGTGCGGTCTCGCTGTGGATCCACTCCCCCGGCGGCTCGGTTCCCTCCATGCTCGCGATCCGCGACACCATGCGGCTCATCCCGTGCGAGGTGTCCACGCTGGCGCTCGGTTTGGCTTGCAGCGCAGGCCAATTCCTGCTCTCGGCGGGCAGTCCGGGGCGGCGGTTCGCCCTGCCGCACGCTCGGATCCTGATGCACCAGGGCTCCTCCGGCATCGGCGGCACCGCCGGTGAGGTCGAGGTGCAGGCCGACGATCTG
This sequence comes from uncultured Nocardia sp., assembly GCA_966435935.1. Classification (GTDB taxonomy): domain Bacteria; phylum Actinomycetota; class Actinomycetes; order Mycobacteriales; family Mycobacteriaceae; genus Nocardia. The sequence continues at coordinate 14,392 of CBJNFW010000157.1, read as the reverse complement.
CGTCACACGGTGAACACGGTGCTCGGCATCATCGCCGAGGACACCGGCCAGCCGTTCGACCGGATCTACGAGGATTCGCTGCACGACCGCTGGTTCACCGCCGAGCAGGCCCGCGATTACGGCTTCATCGACCACATCGTCGATTCCTTCGACCAGGTCGTCCCGAAACGGCCGCGGGTGGGGATCAACGCATGACCGACCGGACCACGACCACCGAGGTGCACTCATGACCAGCTACACGATTCCGAACGTCATCGCCCAGCATCCGCACGGCGAGCGGATCATGGACGTCTACTCGCATCTGCTCACCGAGCGGATCGTCTACCTGGGCACTCCGATCGATGCGGGCGTCGCCAACGCTCTCATCGCGCAACTGCTCCACCTGGACGCGGACAGTCCGGGACAGGACATCAACCTCTACATCAACTGCGAGGGCGGCGATCTGCCCGCCATGCTCGCGGTCTACGACACCATGCAGTACATCCGCTCCCCGGTCGTAACGACCTGCGTCGGCCAGGCCATCGCGGTGGGCGCGGTCCTGCTCGCGGGCGGTACCGCGGGCCGCCGCTCGATGCTGCCGCACGGCCGCGTCGTCCTGCATCAGCCCGCCACCCGGGGCCAGGGCGCCATACCAGACCTGATCCTGCAGGCCGACGAGCTGGTCCGGATGCGCGCGGAGATCGAATCCGTCCTGTCCCGGCACACCGGTCAGGACATCGAGACCCTGCGGCACGACACCGACCGCGACCGGGTCTTCACCGCCCGGTCCGCCGTCGACTACGGCCTGATCGACCACATCCTCGACCCGATCGGCTGACCGTTTCCCCGGGGGCGGCAACCGGTTTCGACCTCGCAATGAGACTCGAAATCGGTTGCCGCCGACGAGCTTCGCCCCAGCGCCGGACAGGTCTGCGCTGGAGCCGTCCGAGAGCGTCGCCGAGGCCGGCTCAGAACCGCTGCCCGGTAACGACTGCACCGTGGCCTCGCTGGAGTCGTTCGTGCCGCCGGCGAGGAAATCTCCAAGGCCGCAATGGAAATAGCCCAGCAGGCTTCGGTCGAGCGGTCGGCGCACCTCCCCGGGAACACCCACGGCCGCACGAGGCGTACCAGGCCGGAATCGGGGTCGCGGCACACACCCACGGCGACGCGGGAATTCGCGCCTGCATCTGCGCGGTGTGGATTGTATCGAGCACGGTTGTCCGGAGTGACGTGGCAGTCGCCAGTTAAGCGGCCAGGGCGTACATCGTCGGCCCCGAGGTGCGGCGCGGCGCTCCCGTGGCGAATGCGGTGCGGCGCTGCTGATGCAGATCACGCACGACCAGTTCGGTGAGGCCGATCAGCGTGGTGCCGAGGGCTCCGGCCAGCGCGGCGATCATCTCGCTGGAAGGGTCCTTGCGCCCGCGCTCCACCTCGGACAGGTATTGCGGCGAAACCCCGGCGCGCCCAGCGGTTTCGACGAGCGTCTCGCCCTGTTCGGTGCGCAGGGTCCGAAGCCTTCGCCCCAGCGCCTCCCGCCACAGCGGCTCGCCGGTGTGCCGCACGGGTTCTCGAACAGGTTCCGGGCGAGCCGAATCCGGCCCGGATCGTTCGTCACGTCCGCCGGGGATCGCATGGAGTCGCGGATGCTGGGCCATGATCCGAGCCTACGAGCACCCTGCCCGCCGCACGTGCCGATTCTGCTCACAGCAGATATCGGCTGGGGCGTCACCCGCGAGCGCGAGCGGGCGTGGTCAGATACGCGATGGCCATATCGGATGTCTCCTCGGTCCAGCGCGGCCAGGAGATGCCGTCCGGGACGGCCTGCACCGTCAGCATGCGGTGGATGCATCCGCCGAGCACGATGCGGAAGACCATGGTCAACGCCGTCACGGGGTCGGCACGCCGCACCTGCACCACGTAGGGGCCAGCGGCGTCGAGGAACAGGCGTTGCATGACGGCCACCGCGCGCCCGGTCCGCTCCTCCTTCGACTCACCGCCCTTACCGCTCAGCAGATACGGGAACACATCGGTGCCCGCGGACACCCCGCGCACGATCGCCCCGACGAAGGCGTCCACGACCCCTTCGAGTCCGGCGTCCGCGTCGTCCAGCGCCGCGGACAACTCCTGCGCCATATTCTCGGTCAACCGGTCCTTCACCGCGTTGAGCAGTTCTTCCCGGCCGGTGAACCTCCGATACACCGCACCGATCGACACACCGGCCCGCTCCGCGACCCCCGCCATGGTGAACGCGTCGGGGCCGTCGGTCCGCAGGATGTCCTCGGCGGCGTTCAGCACCTTGCGCAGTGCCTCCCGGCTCCGCTCCTGCTGCGGGGGACGCGGACCCGCGGCACCTGTTCCCTCGGCGCTCATGGCATGGAGGCTACCCGGGCGCTACACCCGCAAGCGCGCGACCATCGGCGGCTCGGCCCCGGTCAGGTGGTAGTCACCGACCCAGACCTCCTTGGCATCGGTCGGGTCGTGCAGGGAGAACGTCCGGGCATTGCGCCAGAAGCGGTCGAAGCGATAGCGGTTCGACGCGCTCCGGGCTCCGGTGAGATCGAAGATGCCCGAGGTGACCTCGAGCGCGGCCTTCACGCACGCGACCTTGACCGCGAACGACTCGATGGTCAGCTCCGGGTCGTCCTGCTCCTCGGACACCCGTCGCGCGGTGCGGAGCAGATAGGCCCGCGCGGCGCCCAGGGTCGCCACGTACTCCCCGATCCGCCGACGTGCCAGGGGATCCTTTGTGGCGGAGTCGAATTCACCCGGCAGGGTCGATCGGTCCAGCTTCCTGACGTAATCCAGCGCCGCGTCCAACGCGCCGTAGCCGGGCCCGAGCATGATCGCGGAATGCTCGAGGAACAGCGCCGACAACGCCGCACCCGACATGCCCGGGCGCGGGAAGTGATAGCCGTCGGGCACGAACACATCGTTGTATTCGATTGTCTGGCTGTGCGTTCCGCGCTGGCCCATCATGTCCCACTCGTGAACGCACGTCACGCCCGGGCTGTCCAGCGGAACCAGCGCGTGGTAACTCATCGGGTGGTCGTCCGGCGACATCCGCAGCCCGACGTTCGCCCAGCCGCCCGCACCGCTGTTGGTATTGAAGGACTTCACCCCGTCGATCCGGATCCCGCCCGGCACCACGCGACCGAGAACCGGTCGCGCGGAACCGGTTTCGGCGTTCGAGGCGACCAACCGAACCCCGTCCCGCGCGATCAGGCCGGCCAGCTCGGCCTTCGTGGATTCGGGCAGACCGTTGTCGGTTCCGAAGATCTCGGTGGTCACCAGTGTCTGCACGGTGTAGTTCATCCCCGCGGCCGAGTCGCCCGCACACAGATCCACCACGATCTCGAGGAAATCCTCCGTCAGCACCGCCGGATTGCCGTCGGTGATGCCGCCGTACCGCCGAGGCAGATGGAACTCGTACAGTCCCGCCTCCCAGATCCGCCGCATACTCTCGGCCGAATCGACATTCTCGGCGTCGGCCACGGCCGCACTCTCCGGTAGCTCCCGCCGGAGCCGGCGCGCCCGCGCCTTCAGCTCCGCCACCCGGCCCGCCACATCGGACGGGCGCACTTCGAACTCTTCTCGGACCGTCATCCCGGCCCTCCAATCGACACGATATGAGAATCACCATTCCGGTTTACTCCAGTGTGCCGAGCGAACCCGACGCGGTCAATCGCGTCCGCCAAACAGCTTGCACCGAGGTCATTCTCAGGAATACACAGCGCCACCGAGATCGGATTTGGATGACGTCACATCGAACCAGCGGAACTCGTATTCACATTACCGAGCACAAGCAACGCCGGCGATGGCCCGCCCCTGCGCCGACCCGGATATGCACCGAAGCCGGGCGCTGCCCGGGTGCGGCGGAGCATATGCAGATCGAAACGCCGCCCGTGCGCTACATGGCTGCGCGGCGGCAGGGGTATCTCAGACCTGTGCCGATGAGGAAGCCGACGACTCGGACGAGTAGCGCGGAAGGTGCTTGCCGAAGGCGTCGGCCCACTGCCCGGCCCACGGGACCGGGGTCTTCCCGGTAGGTGATGATGTTGTCCCAGTACAGGCAGAGGGTTGCCGCGTGCAGTGTCGCCGTTGCACACCGGCATGCCCAGCCAGCTGTGGAAGCCTTCGGAGGCAACGAGTTCGGTCACCGATCGGAAGAGCGGATCGGCCCGGCCGTCGACGCAGATCTCTCGACGCAGCGGGATGACAGACCCGCCAGCGCATCGGACGGCACCGGATCGGCGGGCCCGAACCTGTACGACGGGACATGGCCGTTCGCGCTGCGCGACGCCGTCCTGGCCCGGAAGACTCGGTCCTGCACAGCCGGGCTGCCGTGGTACCAGCCATTTCCCGCTGGGCCGCTGATCGGACCGTACTCGTCGGAGACGCGGCGCAGGCCATGTCCCCGCACATCGGTTTTGGGTGCCGCTGGGTATCGAGAATGCGCGGGTGCCCGGCGACTGCCTCGGCCGCGCTGACATCGCACCGGCATCAGCCACGCACCAGGACGACGGGCTCGACAGTTACCGGCACGTGCGGCGGTACGCAAGCCCGAGCCTCCCCGCGCCCGACGACAACGCCGAAGTAGCGGGGAGGCGGGCAAGCTAGCTGATGGCCGAGCCCATGACCCGGACCGCGGAGACCAGACCGTCGATCAGCTGCCCCTGACGCAGCGAGCTGAGCAGAGCGGTCAGTCCGAGCTGGCAGATCCGGTCGTTGACCCGGTCGGCCACATCGCGACCCGAACGCACCTCGACGGCCTTGTCGTTCGGCGAGACGGCGATGAGCACCGAACGCGCCGCCTCGGGAGTGGTCGGGAAGATCGCGTCGGCGCCGGCGGCCGGATCCGCGCCCAGATCACCGATGAAGATGTTGAACCGGACCTTGGTGGCGCGAGTGACCTCGGTGAGCGTGTTGTCCATGATCAACCGCTCGGTGTCGCTGAACGGCGCCTCGCGGAAGACGGTGCCCGGCTCGTGCACTCCGGACACCCGTCCGCTGGTGGTGACGACCCATCCGTGCGGAAGGTCGGCCTCGACCACCGCGGGCCACTTAGAACTTGCCACTTGCCCGGCCTCCGATCAGGTCCGACTCGGCGGATTCGATTGCATCGTGGGTGCCGTGCGAGGTGTCGTGATGGCCATGGCCGGTCACCTCGTCGGTCGCGCTCCACAGCACCGGGTCCGCGGTCCACTTGTCGCCGAGGTTGTAGTGGACCGGCTTCTCCCCGGGATACGGCTTGCCGAGGAACGACAACCCCGCGATGACCGCGTAGATCACCAACGGAATGCCGACAAAGATCAGCACTGTCTCGAGAATGCTCACGACCCAACGGTAGTCGATGCGCTCGAGAGGGCGTCGCACTGGTGGAGCCACTCGCCGGCGCGGGTCGATTCCCCCACCCGCCGGCCCGCGCGCTACACCAGCCACGCCGCCGTATCCGGGGGCAGTGTCGCGCCCTGGATCGGCCCACTGGACAGCAGCACCTCTCCGGGCGGCAGCGGCGTCGGCGCGGACGAGGTGTTGAGTACGCAGGTCAACCCGCCCGTGCGCCGGAAGGCCAGGCATCCCGCCGGACTGCCGTACCACTCCAGTCCGGTTCCGGCGAATTCCGGTCGCACACTGCGCAATTCGATAGCCATCCGGCAGAGTGACACCATCGAGTCCAGTCGCTCGAGCTGCGACTCCACGGTCAACCCGGCCCACTGCGGCGGAATCGGCAGCCAGGACCGCTCCGCGCTGGTGAAGCCGAACGGCGGCTGCCGCCCCTCCCACGGAATCGGCACACGGCATCCGTCGCGACCGCGCTGGGTGTGCCCGGACCGCTCCCAGACCGGGTCGCGCAACGCGTCGTCGGGCAGGTCATCGACGTTGGGCAGGCCCAATTCCGAACCGTTGTAGAGGAATACCGCACCCGGCAGCGCCAGCTCGAGCAGGAGCATCGCCCGCGCCCGGCGCAGCCCCACGGGCCCGCCGCCGTACCGGGTCACCTCGCGTTCGATGTCATGATTGGACAGCGTCCAGGTCGGCACGGCACCCACCGAGGCCACCGCCGCAATCGAATTATCCACTGCGGCACGAATTTTCGCGGCGTCGAAAGGCGTCTCGGCGAGCCGGAAGTTGAAGGCCAGATGCAATTCGTCGGGCCGCACGTATTCGGTGAACCGCGCGTTGTCGTCGACCCACACCTCGCCGACCGATACCGCGTCCGGATATTCGTCGAGCACCTTGCGGAAGCGGCGGTGGATGTCGTGCACGCCCGGATTGTTGAACCGCGGATCGCTGTCGTCGTGCACCAGCATCCGGGTGTCCACGCGGTCCATATCGGGCAGCCCGGGCGGTTTCGCCATACCGTGCGCCACATCGATGCGGAATCCGTCGACGCCGCGATCCAGCCAGAAGCGCATGGTCCGCTCGAAATCCGCGGTCACTTCGGGGTTGTCCCAGTTCAAATCGGGCTGTTCGGCGGCGAAGATGTGCAGGTACCACTGGCCGGGCGTGCCGTCGGCTTCGGTGACGCGCGTCCAGGCGGGTCCGCCGAAGATGCTGGGCCAGTTGTTCGGCGGCTCCGCGCCCCCGGGGCCGCGGCCGTCGCGGAAGATGTAGCGATCGCGTTCGGGGCTGCCGGGCGCCGCCGCGAGCGCGGCGGCGAACCACGGATGCCGGTCACTGGTGTGATTGGGCACCAGATCCATGGTGACCCGCATCCCGCGGTCGTGCGCCTCGGCGATCACCTCGTCGAACACCGCGAGATCGCCGAAGAGCGGATCGATGTCGCGCGGATCGCTGACGTCGTAACCCCCGTCGGCCATCGGTGAGCGCATCACCGGGCAGATCCACAGCGCGTCCACGCCGAGCAGTTCGAGATAGCCGAGCCGGTCCAGCAGGCCGCCCAGATCTCCCACCCCGTCGCCGCCCGAGTCGGCGAACGAGCGCGGATAGACCTGATAGAACACCGCCGAGCGCCACCAGCGCTCCGCGGGCGCATCGGGCGCGGCCACTACTGAATCGTCGGAAACCTCGGGCCCGGACGAGGCCGTCGGCACAACCACGGAGGGCCCCTTATCCGGCCTTGCCGCCGGATCTCCGGGTGATGAAGGCGTCACGACACCCAATAGTGCCAAAGGTTTCCGGCGAAGGTGCGGCAACTACGTACTGTTGGCGACATTTGGCAAATGATCAGCAGACGTCGCCGATCGTCCGGAAAAGCTCTGGGTTGCACCAGGTTTTGTGCCACTCCATTCAGAAAGGCGAGTTGACCAGCGAATTCGCCGCCATCTCCAGATAATCCAGCAGGGCGCGGCGGTGTTCGTCGTCCATCACATCGCTGCCGATCTCGTCCACGGCGATGCGCATGCAGCGCAGCCACGCATCGCGCTCGATCGGGCCGATCCGAAACGGCATGTGCCGCATGCGCAGTCGCGGATGTCCGCGCTCGTCGGAATAGGTGCGCGGACCGCCCCAGTACTGCTCCAGGAACATCCGCAGGCGCCGCTCGGCAGGCCCGAGATCCTCCTCCGGGTACAGCGGGCGCAACACCTCGTCGGCGGCCACCTCGCGATAGAACGTCGCGACCAGCCGCCGGAACGTCTCCGCACCGCCGACAACCTCGTAGAACGTCGCCGGATCCGCCGCCCGTCCCGGAGAGCTCGCGGCCCCCGCACCCGAACGCTCAGCCATATGCGACCTCGCTCGGTCCGGCGTGCTCGCGACCGTTCGCGGCTCGTCGTTCACCGGCCACCTGTTCGCTCCATTCGTCGCCTCGTTCGCGGCCATCGGAGGCCGAATGCGCCCCCGCGCCGCATGCCGTCGCTCCAGCCGATCCCCGCCCTCCTCGCAGCATAGTCGGCCGGCGAGGATCGCCCGGTCGGGCGCGGATCGCGGAATCGCCCGCGCGCCGATCGGCCAGATTTCCCATCGGCGGGAATATCGCCCGGCCTCCGTTCGCGACAACCGCCGATCACGTGCTGTTCATCCGAACGTGCCCGACAATGTGCGAAATAATCGTGCATTGGTACGAGTTCCGTGGTCAACTGGGTGGCAGTGTCTGCCCAGATACCACACGAACCGGACTACACGAATTCGGGGTCCTCATGAAGCAGCGGCACGGCGCCCGGTCCCAGGAGGCCAGAGCGCATCGACAACTCCAGCCCGCCGACGTCCACAACCGTGGGTCGGGGGCTTCTCCGCTGCACATCCTGTCCGAGTATTCCCATCCCGATCGTGACCACACCGATCGCGAGCATTCCGATCACTCTCCCTGCGACACCCCGGTACATCGCAATCTGGAGAATCCGTCGCAGGCCGCATGGCGCAAGCGCCGGGTGCTGCTTCTGAACGCCACCTACGAGCCGCTGACCGCCCTGTCCGCGCGTCGCGCCATCGTGCTGCTGATCTGCGACAAGGCCGACGCCATCCACCACAATGCCGAGGGCCCGGTCGTACATTCGGCCGGTGCGTCGATCGCGCTGCCCTCGGTCATCCGACTTCGCAACTACGTCCGAGTGCCCTACCGCGCGCGCGTCCCGATGACCCGCGCGGCCCTGATGCACCGCGACCGGTACCGCTGCGCCTATTGCGGCGGCAAGGCCGAAACCATCGATCACGTGATTCCGCGCAGTCGCGGCGGCGCGCATTCCTGGGAGAACTGCGTCGCGTCCTGCGCGCCGTGCAATCACCGCAAGGCCGACAAACTGCTCAGCGAACTGGGCTGGACCCTGCACCACCCGATGGTCGCCCCGAAAGGGCCGCACTGGCGGCTGCTGTCGACCACGGCCGACCTCGATCCGGTGTGGTTGCAGTACCTCGGCGAGGGGGCCGCGTAGTCGCCCGGCGGACGGCGTCCTGGCCTCAGGCGTAATCGCTGGCGAGCATGCCCCAGGTGCCGGGTTCGAGGGCTTCGAAGACGTGCGGCCGGTCGCCGGGGTAACAGATGTAGTCGCCCGGACGCAGTTCGGCCGGGTCGTCGGCCGGGCCGACCATCGCGCGGCCCGCGGCCAGCAGGACGTGTTCCACGATGCCGTGCAGATGCGGGTCCGAATCGCGCGGATGTCCGGGTTCGGCGGTGACGCGGAAAAGGTCGCGACGCACATTGGGCGGGGAGGCGGCCAGTAGGGTGGCCCGATAGCGCGAGGTGGAGGACGCCACCTCGGGCCCCTCGCCGGCGCGGATCACCCGCACCTGGGGCTGCGGGGGATCCAGCAGGTTCGAGAACGGGATGCCCAGAGCGGTGCACAGCGCCCACAGGGTTTCGATGCTCGGATTGCCCGAACCCGACTCCAGTTGCGAGAGTGTGGATTTCGCGATTCCGGCGCGTCGGGCCACCTCGGTGAGCGAAAGCCCGGACCTGGCGCGCTCACGGCGCAGACCGGCCGCGATCGCCTGCTGCGGGGTCGATTCAGAGATGCTGTCCTGCTCGGTCATCGTGATTCCAGAGCGTACATGGGGTGTGCCCGGGGCGACGTTGACGAACCAGCTCGCCGCGTTCACTATAAAAGGCGTGCGTTCGATACAACGAACACTGACTCGACGTGATCTGACCGGTATCGCGGCGGTCTGCCTGGCCGTCTGCGTGATCGGCGTGTCCTACGGGGCCACGGCGATCACCTCCGGACTGCCCGCCTGGCTGCCGATCGTACTCAGCGTGCTGGTGCTGGCCGGTGGCGCCGAATTCCTCTTCGTCGGCATCATCGCCGCAGGTGGCGGCCCGATCGCGGCGGTGCTGGCCGGACTGCTGGTCAACGCCCGGCATCTGCCCTACGGGCTGGCCCTGCCGGATGTGCTCGGCACCGGCTGGCGCCGGCTGCTCGGTACGCATGTGATGAACGACGAATCGGTCGCGATGGCGCTCGGCGAATCCGACCGGGAACGCAGCCGCGCGTCGTATTGGCTGTGTGGTCTGGGCGTCCTGCTGGCCTGGCCGCTGGGCGCACTGCTCGGTGTCGGCCTCGGCGCCGCGGTTCCGAATCCGGACGAATACGGCCTGGACGCGGTCTTTCCCGCGGTACTCATCGCGCTGGCGCTGCCCGCCCTGCGGGATCGAGGAACGCGCCGCGCCGCGCTCGCCGGAGCCGTGGCGGGGGCAGACGCCGTCCCTTTTCTTCCCCCCGGCCCTCCCGTTCTGCTTGCGCTTTCCTCCGCCTTCCTCTCTTTGACCCCGAGGGGGGGGATGTACAGAATCCGCGCCGCGCGCCGGGAGAGCCGGGGCGTGCCGTCGAACGGGCCGAGTGCCGAACGAAGCACCGCGTCATGACCGCCGCACTGATCGCCGGAGCGGTCTGTCTCGCCATCGGCACCTTCGGCTTCCGATTGGCCGGCCCGGTCCTGCGTCGTCGCCTGACTTTCCCGCCGCGCATCGCCCAACTGCTCGAGATCGGCTCAGTGGTCCTGCTGATCGCGCTGGCCGTCACCACGCTCGTCCCGGCCGATCACCGGGTCCGCTGGGCATTGCCCGGGGGTGTGCTGGTCGCGGCGATTCTTGCCTGGCGCAAAGCCCCGCTGGTCGTTGTCGCCCTCGCCGCGGCATCGACGACCGCACTGTTGCGCCTGGCCGGAGTGGCCTGAGCGCTGCCCGCGCCCCGAGAACTCAGCAATCTCTCAGCAGAGGCGTGCGAGCCTGGATGATCCGCGCCACCACGGTGCGAGCGATGATCCGCCCGCACCTCGACCGAGAAATCGAGGCTATGACCAGCGACCTCCAGGGCATGGATCCGTCCGGTATCGACGGATCCTGGTACGTCGACATGACCAGGTTCGCCAAGGACACGCCCTGGCTGAACACGCCGATGGCGGTGTACAGCGGTATCGGAGTCGGGTTGTTCGTGGTGTTCATGGTCATCGCCTGGTGGCTGGCTCGCCGGCGCGACGCATCGGCGATGGCCGCGGCGCTGGCGGTTCCGCTCGCGGCGCTCATCGCCTACGTCGTCAACGACGCCCTCAAGCTGATCGTCTCCGAACGACGCCCCTGCTATCGCTTCCCCACCGCATTCCTGCTGGAGAAATGTCCCGCGCCGGAAGACTATTCCTTTCCCAGCAATCACACCGTCGTCGTATTCGCCATGGCGGTGGCATTACTGGCGGTCAACCGGCGACTGGGGATCTGGGGGTTCGTCGCGGCGACGGTCATGGGCGTCTCCCGGGTGTACGTGGGCGCGCACTATCCGCACGACGTCCTCGCCGGCGCGGTCGTGGGTGTGGTCATCGGCTACTTCGCCGCGATTCTGTTGCGGCGCGGCATCGCTCCCCTGGTGACGAGACTGTCGAGCGGACCGTTGCGTCCCATGCTCACCACCTCCGAGCCGGTACTCCGATAACCGCGCGGGTCAGCGGGCCAGCAGTGCGGGACCGCGGCGGCGCGCCACAGAACCGTACCGGGCGTCCAGGCGCAGCCAGGTCCGGCTGGCGCGGACCCGGACGATCTCACCGGGAGCGATCCGGCGCGGATCGGGACGGTCACCCGCGTGCGGAATGAAATCCATTGCGGTCAGTGCGAATACGACCCGCATCGGGACCTCGGCCCGCTCCCCCGCGCCGGTGACGGTCAGCACCGTCTGCTCCAGCAGGGAGGCCGGCGGACCGTGGCCGCTGCCGTGCTCGGCCGCCAATTCCACGCCGCGCTCGGCCAATTCGACCAGCGAGCGAGCCGGGATGTCATCGATGTGGGTGAAACCCGCCACCGGCGGCAGGGCGGTGCGCCACGCCGAGTCCATGGAGAATCCGAGGTCGATCCGGCCGTCCGGGGCGGGGGCGCGCAGGCCGGACAGCAGCACGTCACCACCGGCGGTCACATCGTCGACACCGAGTTCACCCAACACCGTGCGCACCGCCAGGACCTCGAAACTCGTTGCGGCCCAAGCGGAGATGTAACGGTCGTCGCGGCGGCGCAGCCGGATCACCGCGGCCGGGTCCAAGCGCACCGCACGGCCGACGAAGGTGGCGAGGTTCTCTCGTTCGGCGGGATCGGGAATCAGGAGCGCCCCCTGTCCGGGCATCATCGCCGTGTCATCGCTTCCACAGCGCCAGGTAGTCGCGTTCGGCCACGGTGATGCGGCGCAGGCGCTGAGTATCGATGTCGAACGCGGCCATCTGGGTGGTAGCGATCACCGATGCCCGCGAATCGGGCGCGGTGCCCGAGGCCCGCACCTCGTAGCCGATGGTGAAGTCCACCGCCCGCAGTTGCTCGATCCACATCGCCACGTCCAACGGGGTGTCCTCGTGCCGGAGTTGCCCCTTGTACTGCACGTGCAGGTCGACCAGGACGCAGCCGGTGCGCAGCCCGTCGGTGGGCTTGTCGTCGCCGAACAGCCACGGAATCCGCGCCTCCTCCAGCAACGTCACCATCCGGGCGTGGTTGATGTGCTGGAAGACGTCCATATCCGACCAGCGAACCTCGACCTTGGTGTGGAAACGCCGGGGCAGCGCGACACCCTCGATACTCGCCTCGCTGTCCGGCGAACCGACACTCGTCACGCGATACCTCCCGATCGGATGGCCGCCCGCTCGTCGCGGGCGGCCGCAGTTGATGAGCACCTGTGCCCGTCCGGCTCCGCCGCCGCACCGGGTGCGGGCCGAATCGGCTATCCAGTATGCCGCCCACCCGCGATCACCAGGGGACCGGACCGGCCCCGCCGGTCACCCTCGATCGGGGACCGGCAGGACGCCGCTCAGCGCATATCGGACTGGACACCCACTCCGCTGACCATGCTGCGGACCTGGCGAGCGGCCACCGACAGAGTGGCCAGGTCGTGGGTGCCGGATTCGAACAGTTCCGACAGGGCAGCGCGAGCGCGGCCGAGGCGGGCCTGGTTCTTGGACTCCCAGTACGCGATCTTCTCCTCGGCGGTCTCCTCCGGATCACCGGCCGAGAGCACGTCCAGGGTGAGCGAACGCAACGAGGAGTACATATCGTCACGCAGCGCGAGCCGGGCCAGGGCGTGCCAGCGATCGCCACGTTCGAGGTGGCTGACCGCCTGCAACAACCAGTCCACCTTGAGGTGCTCGTTGAGTGCGTAGTACAGCGCGCCCACCTCGGCGCCGTCGCGTTCGGTGATATCGGCGATATCGATGACGTCCAGCAACGGGAACAGGTTGAGCAGGCCGAGTACCTCGGTGGCCAGGGCCTCCGGCGCGCCGCGGGCGATCAACTTCGTCGTCTGTTGCTCGAGCGTGTCGATGTGGTGACCGCGCAGCCATCCCGGCACCTGCGGCGCCAACTCGCGCACCGCTTCGCTGTACCGATGAATTTCCGAACCCACGGCGATCGGCTGCGGCCGGTTGCTCAGCAACCAGCGCGACGCCCGGTCGAGGGTGCGCTTGGTCTCGAGCTCGAGATCGTCCTTGACCGCGACCGACGTATCCGCGGCGCGGATACGCCGCCAGATCGAGTGCAGATCGAAGATCTGACTCGCCGCCGCGAACGCACGCGCCGAATCGCCCGTGCTCGCACCGATCTCCTCGTTCAGCCGATGGGCATAGGTGATGCCGCCCAGATCCACCATCTCGTTGACGACCATGGTGGTGACGATCTCGCTGCGCAGTCGATGCCGCTTGATCGCCGCGCCGAATCGCTCGCGCAGCGGCGCCGGGAAGTACTCCGGCAGCCGCGCCGAGAACCACGGACTTTCGGGCAGATCGGTCTCGAGCAGATCGGCTTTGAGCGAAAGCTTCACGTGCGCCATGAGATTCGCCAGTTCGGGTGAGGTCAGACCGATACCGGCCTCGGCCCGGCGATTCATCTCCGCTTCCGAGGGCAGCGCCTCGAGTTCGCGGTCGAGTCCGCGGCGCTCCTGCAGATCGTCGATCACGCGCATGTGCACATTGAGCATCCGCGGCGCCTCGGTCCGGGACATACCCATCAGGAAGTTCTGGGACACGTTGTCCGCCAGGACCATCGCCGACACGTCGTCGGTCATCGAGGCCAGCAGCGGATTGCGGTCGGCCGCGGGCAGCTCGCCGCTGGTGACCACGCCATCGAGCAGGACCTTGATGTTGACCTCGTGGTCCGAGCAGTCCACGCCCGCGGAGTTGTCCAGCGCGTCGGTGTTCATCTTGCCGCCGTTGGCGCAGAACTCGATCCGGCCCAGGGCCGTGGCACCGAGGTTGCCCCCCTCGCCGATTACCTTGACCCGCATGGCATTCGCGTTGACGCGGATCGCGTCGTTGGCCTTGTCGCCGACGTCGGCATTGGACTCGGTGGACGCCTTCACATAGGTGCCGATACCGCCGTTCCACAACAGGTCCACCGGGGCCAGCAGGATGGCGCGGATCAACTCCGGCGGCGAGAGCGAGGTGATGTTGTCGGCCAGCCCCAGCGCCGCGCGCACCTGCGCACTGATCGGCACCGCCTTGACCGTGCGGTCGTAGACGCCGCCGCCCGCACTGATCAACGACCTGTCGTAATCCGCCC
>CBJNFW010000156.1:0-19968 GCA_966435935.1 uncultured Nocardia sp. | reverse complement strand
TTGACGAACATGCCGATCATGTCGTCCAGCGCGGCCTCACCACGACCCGCCACCGGCGTACCGATCGCGATGTCCTCGGTACCCGACAACCGCGCCAGCAACACCGCCAACGCGGTATGCACGACCATGAACAACGTCGCACCCTGCTCGCGCGCCAGATCGGCCAGCGCACGGTGCAATTCGGCGTCGATCCGCAGCGCGGCCTTGCGACCGGCGAAGGACTGCACCGCCGGGCGCGGCCGGTCCGCCGGCAGATCCAGCTGATCGGGCAGATCCGCCAGCGCCCGCGTCCAGTACGCGGTCTGCTTGGACAGCAACGATTCCGGATCGTCCTCGCTGCCCAGCAGCGCCCGCTGCCAGATGCTGAAGTCCGCGTACTGGACCTCGAGCGGGGCCCAGCCCGGGGCGTGGCCGGTTGACCGGGCCGCGTAGGCCGTCATCAGATCGCGCGTCATCGGGGCCATCGAGGAGCCGTCACCGGAGATGTGGTGCACCACCATCGCCAGCACGTACTCACCCGCACCGGCCTCGAACAACGTCACCCGCAACGGCACCTCGGCCGTCACATCGAAGGTGGCCGAGAAGAATTCGAGCAGCAACGCCTCGATCTCGCCGGCCTGCACGCGGCGCACCGCCAGTTCGGGCACCGACTGCCCCGGCGGCAGGATCACCTGCACCGGACCGGACTCGGTCTCGGGGTAGACCGTGCGCAGCACCTCGTGCCGGGCCACCACGTCGGCCACGGCCTCGCTCAGTGCGGCGACGTCGAGTTCGCCGGTGAGGCGGACCGCGATCGGCACGTTGTAGGCCGCGGACTGCTGGTCGAACCGGTTCAGGAACCACATCCGCTGCTGCGCCAGCGACAGCGGGATCCGCTCCGGACGCTCGGCCGCGCGCAGTGCGGGACGGCCGCCGGTGCGCTGCTCGACCCCGGTCGCCAGGGCCTCGACCGTGGAGTTCTCGAAGACCGTGCGCACCGGAACGCGCGCGTCCAGGGCAGTGCCCAGGCGCGCGGCCACCTGCGTGGCCAGCAGCGAGTTGCCGCCGAGCGCGAAGAAGTCGTCGTCCAGGCCGATCCGCTCGACGCCGAGCACATCGGCGAACACGCCCGCGACGATCTGCTCGATCGGCGTCGTCGGAGCGCGGAACTCGGTCGTCTCGAACTCCGGTTCCGGCAACGCTTTTCGATCCAGCTTGCCGCTGACGTTCAACGGGAACTCGGACAGCACGACGAATGCCGCGGGCACCATGTACGAGGGCAGGCTCGCCGCGAGCGCGGACTTGATCTCCGCGACATCCAGCGCGCCGTCGGCCGGGATCAGGTAGGCGACCAGGGTGTCGCCGAGGCGCTGATCCGCACGCGCCACCACCGCGGCGCGGGCGACCTGCGGCAGCGTCAGCAGCGCCGCCTCGATCTCACCCAGCTCGATCCGGAAACCACGGATCTTCACCTGGAAGTCGGTACGCCCTCGGTAGTCCAGCTCACCGTCGGCGTTCCACACCACCAGGTCGCCGGTGCGGTACATCCGCTCACCGTTACCGAACGGGTTCGCCACGAACCGGTCCGCGGTCAGGTCAGCGCGGCCCAGATAGCCGCGGGCGAGCTGCACACCGGCCAGATACAGTTCACCGGCCACCCCGTCCGGCACCGGACACAGCCGCGAATCCAGCACGTAGACACGGGAATTCCACTCCGGCACGCCGATCGGCACGGAGGTCGAGTCGGCCTCGGTGACCTCGTGGTTGGTGATCGACACCGCCGCTTCGGTCGGACCGTAGACGTTGAACAGCCCGGAGGCGTTGGCCCGCAGGAATCGCTGCGCCACCGACCCCGGCAACGCCTCACCGATCGCCAGCACCCGCCGCAGCGAAGGCGAGAGCGCGTCGGCCGATTCGGTCAGCAGGCCGTCCAGCATCGAGGGCACGGTGCCCAGGGTGGTCACGCCCTCGCGGGCCATCAGCTCGTTCATATAGGCCGCGTCGCGGTGCCCGCCGGGCGCGGCGATCACCAGGCGGCCGCCGGTCAGCGCACCGGCCCAGAATTCCCACGTCGAGACGTCGAAGGTGGCCGCGGTCTGCAGCAGCATCACATCGTTCTCGTCGATGCCGAATTCGGCGACCTCCCAGAGCATCTGGTTCACGATCGCGCCGTGCGAGACGGCCACGCCCTTGGGGCGGCCGGTCGAACCGGAGGTGAAGATGACGTACGCGGTGTTGTCCGGGCGCAGTCGTGCGGTCCGCTCGCCGGCGGCGATCGGGGCGTCCGGGAGCGCCGAAAGGTCCAGCTCATCGATGCGGACCACGGGCGCGACCTCGGTATCGAACGCGGTCTCGGCATTGGTCAGCACACAGACCGGCGCCGCGGTCTCGAGGATGTAGCCGGTGCGGTCCGCGGGCTGATCCGGGCCCAGCGGCACGTACGCACCACCGGCGGTCACCACCGCGTACATGGCCACGACCAGATCCACCGAACGGTCGAAGGCCAGCGCAACCCGTGACTCCGGGCCGACACCGAGCGAGATCAGATGCCGCGCAAGGCGGTTCACTCGGCGATCCAGCTCGTCGAAGGTGATCCGGCCGCCGTCCGGGCCGACCAGGGCCACCGCGCCGGAGCGGGCGCCCAGGGTCGCGGCCAGCAGCGAGGCCAGGGTCGCGGAGAAGTCCAGCGCGTGATCGGTCGCGTTGCGCTGCACCAGGATTCGGCTGCGCTCGGCGCCGTCGAGCAGATCGATGTCGCCCACCGCGACACCGGGATCCGCGGTGATCTGACCCAGCATCCGCACGAAGCGATCGACGAAGCCCTGCACCGTGGCGTGGTCGAACAGATCGGTGGAATAGGTCAGATAGCCGCTGATGCCCTGGGACGCACCGGATTCGCCGTAGGCGTCCGCGACGATCAGGTTGAGATCGAACTGGGACTGCCGGGTATCGAGTTCGAGCGCCGAGACGGTCAGGCCGGGCAGTTCCAGTCCGGTCCGAGCCAGGTTCTGGAACGACAGACCGACCTGGAACAGCGGGTGCCGAGCGGTCGAGCGGACCGGGTTGAGCACCTCGACCAGCCGCTCGAACGGCACGTCGGCATGCGCGAAGGCCGCGATATCGGTTTCCCGCTGCCGCGCGAGCAGATCGGTGAACGATTCGCTCGGATCGACCCGCGTCCGGAACACCAGCGTGTTCACGAACATGCCGATCATGTCGTCCAGTGCCGCCTCGCCACGACCCGCCATCGGCGTACCGATCGCGATGTCGTCGGTGCCGGACAGGCGGGCCAGCAGCACCGCGAACGCGGTGTGCACGACCATGAACAGCGTCGCGCCCTCGGTGCGCGCCAGATCAGCAAGCGCACCGTGGATCTCGGCATCGATCCGCACCTCGACGCGATCGCCCGCGAAGGTCTGCGCGGGCGGTCGCGGCCGATCCGAGGGCAGATCGAGCTGATCGGGCAGACCCGCCAGCGCGGTACGCCAGTAACCGATCTGCTTGGCCGCCAACGATTCCGGATCGTCATCCGAGCCCAGCAACTCACGCTGCCAGATGCTGTAATCCGCGTACTGCACGGGCAGCGGCGCCCAGCCGGGACGCTCACCCGCGGCGCGAGCGACGTACGCCGACATCAGATCCCGCGTCAGCGGGCCGATGGACGACCCGTCACCCGAGATGTGGTGCACCACCATCGCCAGCACGTACTCCGCCGGATCCGCACCGGTGACCTCGAACAGCGCGACGCGCAAAGGCACCTCGGCGGTGACGTCGAAAGTCGTCGAGATCATCCCGACCATGGCGGTCTCGATCTCGCCGGCGGCGACCGTGGCGATCTCCAGCTCCGGCACTGCCTGTCCGACCGGCAGAATCAACTGCACCGGACCCGCGTCCGCGGTTTCCGGGTACACCGTGCGCAGCACCTCGTGGCGCGCGACCAGGTCGCCGATCGCCGCCCGCAGCGCCTCCACGTTCACCACGCCGCGCAAACGCACGGCCATCGGCACGTTATAGGCGGCGGAGGACTGGTCGAAACGGTTCAGGAACCACATCCGCTGCTGCGCCAGTGATAGCGGAATCCGTTCCGGCCGTGGTCCGGCCACCAGTTCCCGGTGGCCGGAACCCGCCTGCCGCTCGACCCGCGCGGCGAGCGTCCCCACGGACGAGGCCTCGAACAGCAACCGCACCGGGACCCGGGTGTTCAGCGCCGCGCCCAGGCGGGCCACCAACTGGGTGGCGATCAGCGAGTTTCCACCGAGTTCGAAGAAGTCGTCGTCCAAGCCGACCGCGGTATCGACGCCGAGTACCGCGGCGAAGGTGTTGGCCACGATCTCCTCGACCGGGGTCGAGGGCGCCCGGAACCGGCGCGTCTCGAAGGTGGGCTCGGGCAAGGCGCGCCGATCCAGTTTCCCGTTGACGGTCAACGGAATTCGATCGAGCATCACGAAGGCCGAGGGCACCATGTAGGCGGGCAGCACCGCCGCCAGGCGTTCGCGCAGCACCTCGATGAGGCTGTCCGCGCCGGACTCGTCCGGCGTGACCGGCACCAGATACGCGATGAGGCGATCGCCCGTGCGGCCGTCGGAACGAGCGATGACCGCGGTCTGCGCGACCTCGGGCTGCGCGAGCAGCGCGGCCTCGATCTCACCCAGCTCGATCCGGAAACCACGCACCTTGACCTGGTCGTCGGCGCGGCCGAGATACTCCAGCTCGCCGAAGCGGTTCCAGCGCGCCACATCGCCGGAGCGGTACAGCACCGAACCGGGTTCGTCGAACGGATTCGCGACGAACCGCGCCGCGGACAGATCCGGGCGGCCCAGGTAGCCGCGGGCCACCTGCGGGCCGGCGACATACATTTCACCAGCGACGCCGACCGGCGCCGGATGCAACCGGTTGTCCAGGACGTAGACCCGCAGACCGGTGATCGCCCGGCCGATGATCGAACCGTTCGCCGCCGCGATGGTTTCCGCGTCCAGCACCCGGTGCGATACGTGCACGGTGGTCTCGGTGATGCCGTACATATTCACCAACCGCGGCGCCGAATCACCGTACCGAGCAACCCAATCGGACAGCCGACGCAATTCCAGCGCCTCGCCGCCGAACACCACGTACCGCAACGCGAGCGGCTCCGTCCTCGCATCAGGATCGGCCGGCGCGAGCCGGTCGGCCTCCGCAAGCTGGTAGAAGGCGGACGGAGTCTGGTTGAGCACCGTGACGCGTTCGCGGTACAGCAGTTCCAGGAACTGCTCGGGCGAGCGCGAGGTGAAGTAATCGACGACCACCACGGTGCCGCCGTACAGCAGCGGGCCCCACAGCTCCCAGACCGAGAAGTCGAAGGCGAACGAGTGGAAGAGTGTCCACACGTCCGTGGGACCGAAACCGAAATCGCGATCGGTATTCGCGAACAGCCGCAACACATTCCGATGCGCTACGGCCACGCCCTTGGGGCGGCCGGTCGAACCGGAGGTGTAGATCACGTAGGCGACATTGTCGGCCGAGACCGGGGCGAGCCGCTCGGCATCGGTGATCGGCTCGTCGCTGTACGCGGCCGCATCGTCGACGAGCACGGTCGGCAGTTCGGCGGGCAGATCGACATCGACGCTGTCGTCGACGACGACGCAGACCGGGTCGGCGTCCGACAGCACGTATGCGATGCGCTCGGCCGGATAGGCCGGGTCGATCGGCACATACGCCGCACCGGATTTGACTACCGCGAGCAGCCCGACGACCAGTTCCAGCGAACGTGGCAGAATCACCGCGACCATTCGCTCGGGACCGGCGCCCGCCGCAATGAGCTTGCGCGCCAATCGGTTCGCGCGCCGATCCAGCTCCCGATAGCTGAGCTGGGAATCCTCGAAGCGCGCCGCGACGCGATCGCTGTGCTCGGCCACCGCGACATCGAATACTCGGGACAGCGTGGCACCGGGCGCGACCAGGGCCGCCGGTGCGGTCTGCGCACCCGCGCCCGCCGTGACGTTGTTCCAGACGCGCAGCAGGTGTTCGGCCTCGTGCACATCCAGCAGCGGAATATCGCCGATCGGGCGATCCGGCGTAGCGACAACGGCTTTCACGATCCGCAGGAAGCGCCGCGCGAATCCGGCGATCGAATCCTGATCGAAAAGATCTGTGGCGTAGATGAACTTGGCGACAATACCCTCGGGTACCGCAGTGCCTTCAGCGGCGTCGAGCGGCGGGATCCGTTCGGACAGCTCGAGTTGAAGATCGAATTTCGCCGTCTCGATCGGCAATTCGACATTGCTGATGGTCAGCCCGGGCAGCTCCAACGTGGTGCCGCCGGTGTTCTGCAGGGACAGCATCACCTGGAACAAGGGATGCCGCGCCTGCGAACGCTGCGGATTCAGGATCTCCACCAGTCGCTCGAACGGCAGATCCGGATGTCCGAACGCCGCGATGTCGCCGGACCGCACCGACCGCAGCAGATCCGCGAAACTCGCCTGCGCGTCGACCTGCGTCCGCAGCACCAGCGTGTTGACGAACATGCCGATCATGTCGTCGAGTTCACGCTCGCCACGCCCGGCGACCGGGGTTCCGATGACGATGTCGGATTCGCCGCTCGAGCGCGACAGCAGCACCGCCAGAGCGGCGTGGATGACCATGAACATGGTCGTGCCGTACGGGCGGGCGAGTTCGGCGAGACGGGCCTGGAGGTCGGCGCCGATCTCGAAGGTGTAGACCGCGCCGCGGCCGGAGGCGACCGCGGGGCGGGGACGGTCGGACGGGAGGTCGACCTGCTCGGGCAGGCCGCGCAACGTCTCGGTCCAGTACGAGATCTGCTGGGAAATCAGCGATTCCGGATCGCTCTCCGAACCCAGCACCTCACGCTGCCACAGCGCGTAGTCCGCGTACTGCACCGTCAGCGGCTGCCAGGCCGGTTCGCCCCCGTCGATGCGGGCGCCGTAAGCGGTCATCACGTCCCGGGCGAACGGGCCCATGGAGAAACCGTCACCGGAAATGTGGTGCACCACCACGGCCAGCACATGCTCGGTCGGGCTGATCTCGAACAGCCGGGCCCGCAGCGGTACCTCCGCGGTGACGTCGAAACCGGTGAGGACCAGTTCGGACAGCTGCCTGGGCAGGTCGTCCTCGGTGATCTCGATCGGTGTCAGATCCGGGATGACCCGGCTGGTCGGCACGATCTCCTGATATGCCGCCAGCGCGGGCTCGCGGGTGTCCAGCGCGGCCTCGGGATACCGGGTGCGCAGCGACTCGTGCCGCGCCAGCACGTCGGCGACCGCGATATGCAGCGCCTGCCGGTCCAGCAGGCCGGACATCCGGACCACGACCGGGATGTTGTCGACCGCGGACTCGGGATCGAAGCGGTTCAGGAACCACATCCGCTGCTGCGCCAGCGAGAGCGGGATCCGCTCCGGACGCGGTTGCGGCACAAGCGGTTTGCGGGTGGAGCCGCTGGTTCCGGACTCGGCGCGGGCGGCCAGCGCGGACACCGTGGACGCCTCGAAGATCTCGCGGACGCTCAGATCGGTGTCGAGCGCGGCCGACAGGCGGGCCGCCACCTGGGTGGCGATCAGCGAGTTGCCGCCCAGGGCGAAGAAGTCGTCGTCCAGGCCGACGCGCGCGACCCCCAGTGTCTCGGCGAAGATCTCCGCGACGATCTCCTCCACCGGCGTGGTCGGCGCGCGGAACACCGCGGCCTCGAACACCGGCGCGGGCAGCGCCTTGCGGTCCAGCTTGCCCGAGGCGTTCAGCGGCAGCTCGTCCAGCACCATCACCAGCGCGGGCACCATATAGGCGGGCAGTCGACGGCCGAGCTCTTCGCGAACCTCGTCGGTGTCCAGGATCGACTCGGCCGCAACGACATACGCCACCAGCTGATCGCCGGTGTGCACGTCGTGGCGGACCACGGCCACCGCCTGGCCGATCTCGGGCAGGGCGGTCAGCGCGGATTCGATCTCGCCGAGTTCGATGCGCAGGCCGCGCAACTTCACCTGGAAGTCGGTGCGGCCCAGGTACTCCAGTTCACCGTCGCCGGTCCAGTAGACCAGGTCACCGGTGCGGTACATGCGCTCGCCGTCGCCGAACGGGTTGGCCACGAACCGGTCCGCGGACAGATCGGGCCTGCGGACGTAACCGTGCGCCAGCTGCGCGCCCGCCAGATACAGCTCACCCGCGACACCCACCGGAGTCGGCTGCAAGCGCGAATCCAGTACGTACACCCGGGTATTGAAGACCGGGCGGCCGATCGGCACCGTTTCCCGGTCGGACGCGGTGACCTGGTGGTAGGTGACGTCGACCGCGGCCTCGGTCGGGCCGTACAGGTTGTGCACCGCCGCACCGGTCAGCTCGCGCAGCCGATGCGCGGAGCGAGGCGCCAGCGCCTCGCCGGAGGAGAACACCATGCGCAGCGAACGGCACTGCGCCACAGCAGATTCGGCCACGAACACCGACAGCATCGACGGCACGAAGTGTGCCACCGTCACACCCTCGGCCGCGATCAACTCCGCCATGTACGCCGGATCACGATGACCATCCGGCTTGGCCACCACCAGCCGCGCGCCGATCTGCAACGGCCAGAAGAACTCCCACACCGACACGTCGAACGTCGACGGCGTCTTCTGCAACACCACATCGCCGGGGGTGAGGCCGTACTCGGACTGCATCCACACCAAGCGGTTCACGATCGCCGCATGCGGCACCGCCACACCCTTCGGACGACCGGTCGAACCGGAGGTGAAGATCACGTACGCGGTATCCGTCGGCCGCAGCGGGTAACGCCGGTCGGCATCGGTGAGCGGCTCGATCGCGTAGCCGGACAGGTCCAGCAGGTCGATCCGCACCTGTGCGGTGTCGATCTCCAGATCGTCGCCGGAGGTGAGCACGCAGACCGGGTCCGCGGTGCGCAGGATGTACTCGGTGCGCTCGGCGGGATGATCCGGATCCAGCGGCACATACGCGCCGCCTGCCGCGGCGACGGCGTACATGCCGACCACCAGATCGATCGAGCGGCGCATGCCGAGGGCGACGAAGGACTCCGGGCCCACCCCGCGATCCACCAGCCAGCGCGCCAGGCGGTGCACGCGGGCGGAGAACTCCGCGTAGGCCAGAGTTGTCCCCTCGAACGTCAGCGCGGGTTCGTCCGGCGTGCGTTCCGCCTGCGCCTCGAACATCGACACCAGGGTCGCGGCCGGATCGGGCAGCGGGTGCGCGGTGTCGTTCCACCGCGTGACCACCAGGTCGCGTTCGGCGTCGTCCAGCAGGGCGATATCGCCCACCGGGACCTCCGGATCGGCGGTGATCGCGGCCAGCACCCGCACCAATCGGCCCGCGATGCGCTCGATCGCGCTCTCCTGGAACAGATCCCGCAGATATCCGGCGCGGATGCGCAGGCTCTGGCCGGTATCGCCCGGCCGGGTGTCCAGCTGCGCGATCAGGGTCAGCGGATAGTGCGTGGCGTCGGCGGCCTCGAGTCCGGTGACCGCCATACCGTCGATATCGGCGGCCTGCTCCCGGATCCCCTCGGAATCGACCGGATAGGACTCGAAGACGACCAGGGTGTCGAACAGCCCGCCCATTCCGGCGGCCTGCTGGATGTCGGCCAGGCCGACGTAGTGGTGGTCGAGCAGGTCCGCCTGCTCGCCCTGGGTACGGGTGAGCAGTGCGCGCACCGACTCGGCCGGGTCGATGTCCACCCGCACCGGAACGGTGTTGATGAACAGGCCGACCATCGATTCCACGCCGGGCAACTGCGCCGGACGTCCCGAGACGGTGGTGCCGAACAGCACGTCGTCGCGACCGGTGGTGCGGCCCAGCAGGATTCCCCACGCGACCTGCAACACCGTGTTCGGGGTGACGCCGAGGCGGGTCGCCAGCTCGGTGAGCCGCGCGGTCGCGTCCACGTCGAGGCCGAACAGGTATTCACCGGACAGCGAGGTGATCTCGCGGCCGGAATCGGGCCGGGTCAGCAGAGTCGGCTCGGACACACCCGACAGCGCCGCGGCCCAGGCCGCGACCGAAGCCGAATGATCCTGCTGCGCAACCCATTCCAGGAAGTGCCGGTACGAGCGCACCGCGGGCATCGCGGCGGTGTCGGCGCGGGTGGCGTACAGCACCAGCAGATCCCGCATGAGCAGCGGCATCGACCAGCCGTCCAGCAGGATGTGGTGGTTGGACACCGCGAGCTGCCATTCGCTCTCGCCCACCCGGATCAGGGTGAACCGGATCAGCGGCGGCTCGGCGAGATCGAACCGCTGGGTGCGGTCGGCGTCGATGATCTCGCTCGCGGTCGCGCCCGGACGCGCGTGGGCCGGACGGCAGTCGTGTTCGGCCCAGGCCACCCGCACGCCGTCCAGAACCAACTGCACCGGATTGCCCTGGGCGTCGGTCACGAAGGCGGTGCGCAGGTTCTCGTAGCGATCGACCAGCGCCTGCGCGGCGGCGTGCAGCCGGTCCGCATCCACCCGGCCGGTCAGCGTGAGCACGGCCTGCGCGGTGTACACGTCCACCGAGGTGGCCGCGAGCTGAGCGTGGAACAGCAGACCGGCCTGCAGCGCCGACAGCGGCCACACATCGATCAGCGCCGGGAACCGGCGCTCCCAGTCGTCCACATCCTGCTGGGTGCTGCGCACGAGCGGGAAGTCGGACGGGGTGTGCCCACCCGCCTGCGCGGAATCCGCGTGGCGCGCAACGGCTTCCACCGCCTCGACCCACATCCGGCCGAAGCCCGCGACGGCCTCGTCGCCGAGCAGCGTGGTCGGGTAGCCGATATTGGCGGTGAGCTGATCACCGACGACGATGGCGTTGATGTCCAGCGGCGCCATCGCGGGCATATCGGCGTCGTAGTCGCCGCCCAGCTCGCCCAGTTCGGGCGCTGGCACCCAGCCGAAGCCGCGCAGCGCCTCGGGCACGCCGCCCTCGGAGACCCGGCCCAGGTAGTTGAAGCTGACCTGGCCCGGCAACTGCGCCGGAAGCTGTGCGGCGGTCTCCTGGTTGAGGTACCGCAGCAGGCCGTAGCCCACACCCTTGTCCGGGACGGCACGCAACTGTTCCTTGAACGCCTTGATGGCGCGGCCCATGGCGGGGCCGCCGGTCAGCGCGTCCGCGACATCGATCCCGGACAGGTCCAGCCGGACCGGATAGATCGCGGTGAACCAGCCGACGGTCCGGGACAGATCAGCGCCCGGAACCAGATCCTCTTCGCGGCCATGGCCTTCCAGCCGGATGAGCAGTGAATCCGCGCCCTCCGCGGCCTCGCCGAGACGCTCGGCACGCCAGGCCGCCGTCGCCAGGGCCAGCGCGGTCACCAGGGCATCGTTGACGCCACCGTGGAACAGCGCCGGAACCGTGGTCAGCAGCGCGCGGGTGGCCTCGGCCGACACCTCGACGTGATGACGGGCGATGACGCCCGACACATCGATGGCCGGATCCATCGGACGCGCGGTCAGCAGCGGGTCCGGACCCTCGACCACCGAACGCCAGCGCTCCAGCTCACCGGTGCGCTCGGCGGCGACCTGCTCGAGCGCGTGCGACCACGTGCGCATGCTGGTGCCCGGTTCGGCCAGTTCGGGCGTCTGCCCGGAGGACAGCTGTCCCCACGCGGTGACGAAGTCCGGCACCAGGATTCGCCAGGACACGCCGTCGATGATCATGTGGTGCGCGGCGACCACGAGTCGGCCGGCGCGCTCGGAACCCGAGCCGGAGACCGGCTCCAGCCAGACGAACCGGATCACCACGCCCGCTTCCGGGTCCAGCCGGTCCAGCGTGACATCCAGTGCGGCGCGGGCGATCTCGAAGACCTCGGCATCCTCGGCCGCGGCGTCGAATTCCACCCGGTCGATCAGCGCGTCCACATCGATCGTGCCCGGTTCGGCGGTTTCGATGATCCATTCCGCGCCCGCGTGCCGCCGCAGCCGGGCGCGCAGCATGTCGTGCCGGTCGATGACCGCGGCGACCGTCGCGGCGATGCCCGCGCGATCGATACCGATCGGAAGTTCCAGTGCCAGAGTCTGATTGAAGCGCCCGATACCGCCGGGCCGCTCCACCATGAAACGCACCACCGGGGTCAGCGGCATGGTGCCGACGCCGCCGCCGGGCAGCTCGGGCAGGCGCGCCACCGCGTCGCCCTGCGCGTCGGTGGTCGTTGCGACCTCGGCGAGGGCGGCCACGGTGCGCTGTTCGAAGACGTCGCGCGGGGAGAACACCACGCCGCGCGCCTTGGCCCGCGCGACCAGCTGAATGGAGACGATGCTGTCGCCGCCCAGCGCGAAGAACGAATCCTCGATACCGACCCGCTCGATGCCCAGGACCTCGGCGAAGACCTCGGCGAGGGTGTGCTCGAGCGGCGTGCGCGGCGCGGTGAAGGCGGCCTCGGAGGCGAAGACCGGTTCGGGCAGCGCCCGGCGGTCCAGCTTGCCGACCGGGGTCAGCGGGATGTGGTCGAGCACCATCACCGACGCGGGCACCATGTAGGCGGGCAGCCGCTTGCCGATGTGCTCGGTCAGGGCCGCGACGTCGACCGTACGTCCCTGTGCGGCAACGACATACGACACCAGCGAGGTCGCGCCCGCGGCGCTGCGATGTCCGATCGTCGCGGCGAAGTCGACACTCTCGTGCGAGGTCAGCGCGGCGTCGATCTCGCCCAGCTCGATGCGGAAACCGCGGACCTTCACCTGGAAGTCAGAGCGGCCGACGTACTCCAGACGGTGCTCCGGCGTGCCGTCGGGCAGTTGCCGCGTGGTCCAGCGCACCACGTCACCGGTGCGGTACATCCGCTCCCCCGGCGCGAACGGGTTCGCCACGAACTTGTCCGCGGTCAGGCTCGCCCGCTCGTGATATCCGCGGGTGACCTGGATGCCCGAGACGTACAGCTCACCGGCCACACCGTCGGGCACCGGCTGCAGCCGGTTGTCCAGGACCAGCGACCCGACGCCGCGGTTCGGACCGCCCATGGTCAGCGCGTCCCCGGGCAGCAGC
Source organism: uncultured Nocardia sp. (assembly GCA_966435935.1). GTDB lineage: Bacteria > Actinomycetota > Actinomycetes > Mycobacteriales > Mycobacteriaceae > Nocardia. Next base: position 7,041 of record CBJNFW010000156.1, on the reverse strand, counting down.
GGCTCGCCGATGTTGACCACGATCTGGGTCTCGGTCGGGCCGTAGATGTTGTGGAACGACCGGATCGGCCCATCCGGGCCGCCCAGCGGAATCGCCCACTTCGCCAGCAGCTCGGGCGAATACGCCTCGCCGCCGACCGCCAGCACCCGCAGGCTGTCCAGTCCGGCCGGGTCCAGCGTCGCCAGCGCGGCCGGGGTGATGAACAGATGGCTCACCTGCTCGCGCCGGATCAGCTCGTACAGCTCCTCGCCGCCGAAGACGCCGGTGGGCACGATCACGAGCGTGCCGCCGGGGCCGACCGCGAACAGCAGTTCCATCAGCGAGGCGTCGAAGCTCGGCGAGGAGAAATGCAGGGTGCGCGAATCGGAGTCGAGCCGGTAGCGCGCGACCTGCTCGGCGCTGAAGTTGGCCAGGCCCGCGTGCGGCACCACGACGCCCTTGGGCACACCGGTGGAACCGGAGGTGTAGATGACGTAGGCGAGGTTGTACGGCCGCAGCGGCCGCACCCGGTCCGCATCGGTGACCGCCGCGCCGTCGAACGCGTCGAGGTCCAGCTCGTCCAGGACCAGCCACTGCACCGAATCGGGCAGGTCGGCGCGCACCGAGGCCACGGTCAGGCCGATCGGGGTGCCCGAATCGGTGAGCATGTGCTCGATGCGGTCGGCCGGGTAGGACGGGTCGATCGGCACGAAGGCCGCACCCGACTTGGTCACACCCCATTCGGCGAAATACGAGTCCGCCGAACGCGGAATCGCGATCGCGATCAGGTCCTCGGCGCCCAGGCCCCGATCGATCAGCAAGCGCGCCAGGCGGTTCGAGCGTTCGTCGAGTTCGCCGTAGGTCAGGCGGATGTCACGGAACACCACCGCGGGCGCGGCCGGATCACGCGAGACCGCCGCCGCCAGCAGCTCCGGCAGCGTACTCGGGGCGAGTCCGGGACCGCCGGTGCGCGAGACGATTTCGGCGCGCTCGGCCGGCTCCAGGATCTCGATGGACCCGACGACCACCTCCGGATCGGCGGCGATCGCCTCCAGCACCCACTGCCAGCGGGTGACGAAGGAGGCTGCGGTGGCCTCGTCGAACAGTTCGGTCGCGTAGGTCAGCGCCAGGGACATCCCGGCCGAGTCCCGCTCGGACAGCGTGAACTGCAGGTCGAAGCGGGCGATGTTCTCGTCCAGATCCAGCGCCGAGACCGTCAGGCCCGGCAATTCGAGCCCGGCCCGCTCCATGTTCTGGAACGACAGCGCCACCTGGAACAGCGGGTTGCGCGCCTGCGAGCGCTCGGGTGCCAGCAGTTCCACCAGGCGCTCGAACGGCACGTCGGCGTTGCCGAACGCCTCCAAATCGGTGTGCCGCACCCGCTCGAGCAGCGTGCCGAACGATTCGGCCCGATCGATCTCGGTGCGCAGGACCAGCGTGTTGACGAACATGCCGACCAGATCGTCGAGCGCGGCCTCACCGCGTCCGGCGACCGGGGTACCCACGGCGATGTCGTCGCCGCCGGACAGCCGGGCCAGCAGCACCGACAGCGCACCGTGCATCACCATGAACAGTGACGAACCGCGCCGGCGCGCAACCTCTTCCAGCTTCGAGACCAGTTCCGGGGACAGCGTGCGCCACAGCGTCGCGCCGCGATGCGAGGCGACCGCGGGCCGCGGGCGATCCGCGGGCAGGGTCAGCTCGTCCGGAATCCCGGCCAGTGCGCCCTGCCAGTAGGCGAGCTGACGCGAGAGCAGCGAGTCCGGATCGTCCTCGGTGCCCAGCGCCTCGCGCTGCCAGATCGCGAAATCGGCGTACTGCACCGGCAGCGGCGCCCAGCCGGGGGCGCTGCCCTGGGTGCGCGCGGTGTAGGCGGTCATCAGGTCGCGGGCCAGCGGCGTCATCGAGATGGCGTCACCGGCGATGTGGTGCACCACCACGACCAGCACATGTTCGTCGGGCTGCACCCGGAACAACCGGGCGCGCAGCGGAACCTGTTCGGCCACATCGAATCCGATGGACGCGAACTCCGCGAGCGCGGCGGCCAGTTCCTCCGCGCCGATCGGATAGGCCCGCAGATCCAGGGCGATCTGCTCGGCCGCCACCACCAGCTGGGTCGGCGCGCCGCCGTGCTCGGGGTAGCGGGTGCGCAGCGACTCGTGCCGCCGCACCACATCGAAGATCGCCAATTGCAGTGCGGCGGTGTCGAGTTCACCGGACAGCCGGATCGCCAGCGGCAGGTTGTAGGCCGCCGAGGACTTGTCGTACTGGTTCAGGAACCACATCCGCTGCTGCGCGAACGACAGCGGCACCAGGTCGGTGCTGTCGCGCGGGCGCGGGGCCAGACGCGGGCCGGTCTCGTCGCCGGTGTGCGACTCCACCCGGGCGGCCAGGGCCTCCACCGTCGGTGCCTCGAACAGCGCGCGCACGGCCACCGTGGTGCCCAGCGCCGCGCCGATCCGCGCCACCACCCGGGTGGCGATCAGCGAGTTGCCGCCCAGGTCGAAGAAGTCGTCGTCCAGGCCGACGCCGCGTCCGGCGGAGCGCTCGATGCCGAGCACCTCGGCGAAGACCGCGGCCACCGCCTCTTGCACCGGCGTCTCCGGCGCGCGGTAGGCGCGGGCCTGCACCGCGGGCGCGGGCAGCGCCCGGCGATCCAGCTTTCCGTTGACGGTCAACGGGATTCGGTCCAGCACCACGAACGCCGTGGGCACCATGTAGGACGGCAGCCGCTCGGCCGCACCGTCGCGCACGGCATCCAGCGCCGGCGCGGCGCCCGGTTCGGGCACCACGTAGGCGACGATGCGCTGATCGCCGGGCTGGTCCTCGCGCACGATGACAGCGGTCTGCGCGATACCCGGCTGGGCCAGCACCGCCGACTCGATCTCGCCGAGTTCGATGCGGAAACCGCGCACCTTCACCTGGTCGTCGGCGCGGCCCAGGTATTCCAGCTCACCGTGCCGGTTCCAGCGCGCCACGTCACCGGTGCGGTACATCCGGGAACCGCTGTCGCCCAGGGGATCGGCGACGAAACGCGCCGCGCTCAGATCCGGGCGGCCCAGATATCCGCGGGACAGCTGACCGCCCGAGACGTACATCTCACCGGCCACGCCGACCGGCACCGGGTGCAGGCGATCGTCCAGCACGTGCACGCGCAGTCCCGCGATGGCCCGGCCGACCACCGAACCCGTTGCGGCGGAGACGGTTTCGGCGTCGATCGGCCGGTACGAGACATGCACCGTGGTCTCGGTGATGCCGTACATGTTGACCAGCTGCGGATTACCCGGCGTACTGCCGTCCGCACCCGCGCCGTAGCGCGCGACCCAGTCCGCGAGGCGGCGCAGTTCCAGTGCCTCACCACCGAAGACGATGTACCGCAACGACAGCGGCCGCGCCGCGGTCCGCGGATCGGAGACGGCGTTACGGTCGGCCTCGGCGAGCTGGTAGAACGCCGACGGCGTCTGGTTGAGCACCGTGACCCGTTCGCGCCGAAGCAGTTCCAGGAACTGCTCGGGCGAGCGCGAGGTGTAGTAGTCGACCACGATCAGGGTGCCGCCGAACAGCAGCGGACCCCACAGCTCCCACACCGAGAAGTCGAAGGCGAAGGAGTGGAACAGCGTCCACACGTCGTCGGCGCCGAAACCGAAGTCCCGATCGGTATTGGCGAACAGCCGCACCACGTTGCGGTGCTCGACCGCGACGCCCTTGGGACGGCCGGTCGAACCGGAGGTGTAGATGACGTAGGCGACGTCCTCGGCGCGCAGCGGTGCGAGCCGATCGGCGTCGGTGACCGGATGTTCCCCGGAGTCCAGCAGGTCGGGCACGTCGATGCCGTAGTGGTCCATCAGCACGACCGGCAGCGCGGTGCCGTCCGCGCGCACGCCCAGATCGATCTCGACGGTGCTGTCGATGATCGCCACCGCCGGATCCGAGTCGCCCAGCACGTAGGCGATCCGCTCGGCCGGGTAGCTCGGGTCGACCGGCACGTAACCCGCGCCGGACTTGACCACTGCGAGCAGGGCGACCACCAGATCGGCCGAGCGCGGCAGGATCACCGCGACCAGCGCGCCCGGTCCGGCGCCCTGGTCGATCAGCCTGCGCGCCAACTGATTCGCGCGCTGGTCCAGGGAGGTGTAGGTGAGCCGGTCCTCGCCCGACTTCACCGCGATCCGGTCCGGATGCGCGCGGACCATCTCGTCGAACAGATCCGACAGGGTGCGGTCGCGATCGGCGAAACGTCCTGTGGTGGTGGCGTTTCCGGAACTCACCCAGCGGTTGGTGACGTCGAGCCGTTCGGCCTCGCCGAGCAGATCGATATCGCCGAGCACCGTCGCCGGATCCTCGACCACGGCGTAGAGGATGCGCAGCAACCGATCCGAGAAGGCCGCGACCGTCGCGGGATCGAACAGATCGGTGGCGTAGTTCCAGGACAGCGACAGCCCACCGGCGGCGGTGGCCGGATCCTCCGGGACGGCCTCGCCGACGGTCAGCTGGATGTCGAACTTCGCTGTGGCCGCGTCGAATTCGACCACCTCGAGGTCCAGGCCGGGCAGGCTCACCGCGGCCGCGTCACGCTGACCGGTCGCCTCGAAGGTCAGCACCACCTGGAACAGCGGATGGTGCGCCTGCGAGCGGACCGGGCTCAGCACGTCCACCAGATGCTCGAACGGCACGTCGGCATGGCCGAACGCGGCCAGATCGGTGCGGCGCACCTCGTCGAGCAGTTCGGCGAACCGGGTGTCCGGGCGAACCTCGGTCCGCAACACGAGCGTGTTGACGAACATGCCGACCATATCGTCGAGCGCGCGCTCGCCGCGGCCCGCGATCGGCGTGCCGATGGCGATGTCCCGGCTGCCGGACAGCCGCGCCGCCCAGGTGGCCAGTACCGCGTGCATCAGCATGAACAGCGTGACCCCGTGCGCGCGGGCCAGTTCGGTCAGCGCGCCGTGCAGTTCGGCGTCGATCGAGAAGTTGTGCGTCCCACCGGCATTGGTGGCCACCTCCGGACGCGGGCGGTCCGCGGGCAGATCGATCTGCTCGGGCAGGTCGCGCAGTTGTTCGGTCCAGTAGGCGATCTGACGCGCGGCCGCCGAGGCGGAATCGTCCGGCGCGCCGAGCACCTCGTGCTGCCACAGCGCGTAATCCGCGTACTGCACCGGCAGCGGCGTCCAGGCGGGCGCCTCGCCGCGGGAGCGCTCGGAGTAGGCGGCCACCACATCGCGCAGCAGCGGCCGCAGCGAGAAGCCGTCACCGCTGATGTGGTGCATCACCAGCACCACGACGTGCTCGTCGGGCAGCGGCCGGCGGTCGCCGTTGCGGTTCGGCGCGGCCGGGCGAATCACCTGCAGCAGGTTCGCCCGGAAGGGGATCTCGGCGGTGACGTCGAAGTGCACGCCGGCCAGTTCCAGGATGCGCGCGGGCAGCTCGGCCTCGGTGACCGGTTCGGCGGTGAGTTCGAACTCCACCGACGGCGCGGGCAGTACCTGCTGGTAGCCGACGCCCTCGATCTCGGGATAGATGGTTCGCAGCGCCTCGTGCCGGATCTGCACATCGCGCACGGCGGCGGCGAAGGCGTCCCGGTCCAGCTCGCCGGTCAGCCGGATGGCGACCGGGATGTTGTTGACAGCGGTGCGGTGATCGAAGCGGTTCAGGAACCACATCCGCTGCTGCGCGGGCGAGAGCGGCACCAGCTCCGGCCGCGGCCGGGGGGTCAGCGGTGTGCGACCGCCCTGTCCCGCATGCGATTCCACCCGCGCGGCCAGCGCCGCGACGCTGGAGGCCTCGAAGAGCACGCGCACCGGCACCTCGGTGTCCAGCGCCGCGCCCAGCCGCGCCGCGACCTGCGTGGCCAGCAGCGAGTTGCCGCCGAGGGCGAAGAAATCGTCGTCCAGACCGACCCGCTCCACACCGAGCACCTCGGCGAGGGTATCGGCCACGGCCTGTTCGACGGAGGTGCCCGGAGCCCGGAACACCCGGGCCTCGAAGGTCGGCTCGGGCAGCGCCCGGCGGTCCAGCTTGCCCGAGGCGTTGAGCGGGAACTCGTCCAGCACCACGAATGCCGTCGGCACCATGTATGCCGGAACATGCTGTGCCAGTTCGGATTTCACGAGTTCAACGGAGATCCGCGCACCCGGTGCGGCGACCAGGTAGGCCACCAGCTGATCTCCCAGGCGCTCGTCGGCGCGCACCAGCACGACCGACTGCGCGACCGTGTCGATGGCGGTCAGCGCGGACTCGATCTCACCCAGTTCGATGCGCAGACCGCGCAACTTCACCTGGAAGTCGGTGCGGCCCAGGTACTCCAGCTCGCCGCTCGGTGTCCAGACGACCAGGTCGCCGGTGCGGTACATGCGCTCACCGTCACCGAACGGGTTGGCCACGAACCGATCCGCGGACAGATCCGCCCGCGCCACATATCCGCGCGCGAGCTGAGAGCCCGCCAAGTACAGCTCACCCGCGACGCCCACCGGCACCGGCCGCAACCGCGAATCCAGCACGTACACCCGGGTGTTGAACACCGGCGCGCCGATCGGCACGGCCACGGCGTCGGCATCGGTCACCTCGTGGTAGGTGACGTCGACCGCGGCCTCGGTCGGGCCGTAGAGGTTGTGCAGGCGCGCGCCGGTCAACGCGCGCAACTGCTGAGCGATCGGGCCGGGCAGCGCCTCACCGGAGGCGAAGACGTTGCGCAGCCGCACCGCCGGGACACCGCCCGGAACCGCAACGGCCCCACGCTCGTTCGCCAGCGCGGCGACGAATACCGCCAGCATCGACGGCACGAAGTGCGCCACCGTCACGCCCTCGGCGGCGATCAACTCGGCCAGATAGGCCGGATCGCGGTGCCCGTCCGGCTTGGCGACGACCAGCCGCGCACCGATCTGCAACGGCCAGAAGAACTCCCACACCGACACGTCGAACGTGGACGGCGTCTTCTGCAGCACCACATCGTCGGGGGCGAGGCCGTACTGCGCGTGCATCCACACCAGGCGGTTCACGATGGCACCGTGCGGCACCGCCACACCCTTGGGGCGACCGGTCGACAAGGAGGTGAAGATCACGTAC
>CBJNFW010000155.1:0-19999 GCA_966435935.1 uncultured Nocardia sp. | reverse complement strand
GCTGTTCATCCATCAGATCCAGGTCGGGGACGTGACTGTCGGCGCCGCCGTCAGCCAGTTCCAGAACCCGCCGACTCGCTCCATCCTCAAGATGTTCTTGCACCCCTGTTACACCCCCCCTCCCCCCCACCCCCCCTCCCCCCCCCCCCGCGGCACGGTGATCCCCGGTGGCCGGCCGGCGGCGTTCATCCTGATGGGACTCGGGCTCTGGCTGCTGAGCGGGATCAGCATGGTCGGGGTCTATTCCGACACGCTGATGTGGGTGCGGGCGCTGCAGACGCTCCTGCTGTTGTACGTGGTGCCGTTCGGGTTGGCCAGCGGCAGGCCGTTCACGGTGTTGCGGGAGGCTTTGGGGCCGCAGGGGCGGGCCCGGCTCGACCGGATACTGGAATCGACCCTCGCGCGCGCGGTGACCTTTCCGCTGGCGCCGTCGCTGGCGATGCTGGCCGCGCCGTGGCTGCTGTTCCTGAGTCCCTGGTACGAGATCGTGCTGCGACACGGCGTTGCGGACGCGTTCACCCGGATCGCGTTGGTGGCCGTCGGATTCGTGTACTTCTACTCGCGGCTGCAGACCGACCCGGTGCCGCACCGCTATTCGCAGGGGCTGTCCCTGTTGATCACGGTCTTCGAATCACTCGCCGACGGCATCCTCGGCATCGTCCTGTGGTGGGGACCACTGGTGGCGCTCGGCTACTACACCGAGGTCGGGCGGACCTGGGGGCCGGATCTGCGAATGGATCAGACCATCGCCGCGGGCATCATCTGGGTACTCGGCGATGTGCTCGGTCTGCCGTATCTCCTGGCGCTGATGCGGGCATGGGCCTCGGACGAACGGCGCAAGGCCGCGGAGGTGGATGCCGAACTCGATGCGGCTGCCACCGTCGAGACCGCGCCGCCCGCCCGGCGGCCGAAAATCGGCCGGTCCGGCCCGGACACCACTGTCGCCGCCGGATCGGATGCGGTGCAGAGCGGGTTGTGGTGGGAGAACGATCCGCAGTTGCGGCAGCGCTTCGGCCGCTGAAACGCGTACCTGCCGTGCCACCGAAGCGGCACGGCAGGCGGGTGCCGAACTCAGATCTTGCGGATGACGGTGACGACCTTGCCCAGGATCTGCGCGTCGTTACCCGGAATGGGCTCGAAATGCGGGTTGTGCGGCATCAGCCAGACGTCCTTGCCGGTGCGCTTGAACGTCTTGACGGTGGCCTCGCCCTCGATCATCGCCGCGACGATATCGCCGTTGTCCGCGACGTTCTGCTGGCGCACCACGACCCAGTCGCCGTCGCAGATCGCCGCGTCGACCATCGACTCACCGACGACCTTCAGCAGGAACAGCGAACCCTCGCCGACCAGTTCGCGGGGGAGCGGGAACACGTCCTCCACCGCCTGCTCGGCCAGGATCGGCCCACCGGCGGCGATCCGGCCCAGCACCGGGACGTAGGTGGGGGTGGGCTGATCGCCGGATTCGGCGTCGCTCGGCACCGCGTGCAGGGTGGTCACGCCGGTGACCGCGCGCACCGCGGTCTCGTCCAGCCCGCGCACGTCCACCGCGCGCGGCCGGTTGGGGTCGCGCCGCAGATAGCCCTTGCGCTCCAGGGCGCGAAGTTGATGGGCGACCGAAGAGGTCGAGGTGAGACCGACGGCATCACCGATCTCCCGGATGCTCGGCGGATAGCCGCGCTCGGTGACCGAGGTGCGGATGACCTCGAGTACCTTGCGCTGCCGGGCGGTGAGATCCGTTCCGGCGCCGGATGTTTCGACGCCGTCGTCGACGCCGGCCGGACCGGCCGAGTCGTCGCGGCCCTCGGCTGTGTGCTCGTTCACGACCGCACCTCGCCGATGCTGGGTCGCGCGTGCGCGGTGTCCGTGGTTGCCTCGCTGCGCTCACTCACGGTCGTGGTCCTCCCGTTCATGGGTGTGCTTCGTCCTCCTCGGGTCGTGCGCCGACACTGCGCCACCGCGCCGGCCTGATCCGCTCCTACCGGCCCACGCCGGATCGCGTGCTCCGAATGTAGTCCGGTCTCGGCCAGGTTTCAAACATCTGTTCGACGCATGTCGCGGATGGTGGTGACTTTGTCGGCGGCGCGTGGTAAGAATCGAACATCAGTTCTTCGAACACATGATCGAAAACCGGAAATCGATCCAGCACACCGCCCCCGGAGGTCCGTCCGATGCGCACCACGATCAGCGAAATCGATAACGCCGCAAGTTATTCGGGGTACGGCGCGGCAGCGCCCGCTCGTCGGCCGCGTACGACCGGCGCCCCCCGCCGGGATGTGCGCGCCGGGTGTACCCGCGCCGGGCGCCCGCCCTCGGGGGTCATGCGCTACAACCGGCCCCGGCTTCGATTCGCCGGGACGCCGCATCCGCAGGCCCGGGTCCAGCAGGCGCGGATCGGATTCGCGACGCTGGCGCTGGCCGCTCTGCTGAGTGCGCTGGCGGTGGGCGGGCTACTCGGAATCGCCCAGTTGCGCGCGGGGGCGGTGCCGAGTCCGGCGCCGACGACGGTCGTCCAGGTGCGTGAGGGGGAGCCGCTGGCGGAGGTGGCCGCGCGGGTGGCCCCCGGAGTTCCGGTGCGGCAGACGGTCGATCGGATCGTGCAGCTCAATTCGCTGCGGGGCGCGGAGGTCGTCGGCGGCGGGACGCTGATCGTGCCGACATCCGGACGGTAGTGTTCCGTGGGCGGTGGTGGCGGCGACGCCGCATCCGAGGCCTGGCGGGCCGACAGGTATCCTCGACAGTGCTGTGGAGATACAGCATGGCTATGGACTACTGCAGGCATCGACGAAGGAACTCGGATGCATTGCCCATACTGTCGGCACCCGGACTCCAGGGTGGTCGACTCGCGTGAGGCCGAGGAAGGCACCGCCATCAGGCGCCGTCGTGCCTGCCCGCAATGTGGGCGACGGTTCACCACCGTCGAGAACGCCATTCTATCGGTGGTCAAGCGCAGCGGTGTCACCGAGCCGTTCAGCCGGGAGAAGGTTATCCGCGGCGTGCGGCGCGCATGTCAGGGCCGCGAGGTCGACGACGACGCACTCAACCTGCTCGCCCAGCAGGTCGAGGATGCGGTGCGCGCCACGGGTTCTCCCGAGGTTCCCAGTCACGAGGTAGGCCTGGCGATCCTGGGCCCGCTACGCGACCTGGACGAGGTCGCCTACCTACGCTTCGCCTCGGTGTACCGATCCTTCAGCTCCGCAGACGATTTCGAACGCGAGATCGAGGATCTGCGCCGCCGCCGTGCCGAACAGGCTCGTGAGGAGCAACCGGTTTCCGCGGGCAAGGACTGATTCCGGCGAGTCGGCCGTGGTGGCAGAACCTGGGGACTGCGCGTCGGATTACTTCTCCAACAACGCTTTCAGGGTTTGCAGGTCGCGCCGCACCCAGTCGCTGTCCGTGTCGAACTGTTCGTCGTCCACACTGGGCAGCCGGAAGAGAGTGAACGTGATCGTCGTGCCGTCGCCGTTGCGGATGGCGCGCAGCGGGATATCCACCACGGAGCCGTCCGGCAGCCGAACCCGGTGATCGGCCACTCCGTACTCGTTGGGCGGACTGAATCGAACGAAAGCCGTCCCCTGGGGCGAATCCGCGACCCACTCGCCGGGCTCCGCACCGGCGCTCGGCGAACCCGGTTCGATACCGGACGACAGGCCGGTCGCCCAGCGCGGAAAATTCAGTGGCTCGGCGAGAAAATCCGTGACATCGACGAACGGTCGGTCGATGTCGACGGTGATGGTCCGCACTGGATACGTCACCGGACCACGATACGTGTGTTGTGCCGCCCGCCGATCCGCCGCCGCACGGTCGCGAGTCCGGCGATGGCACTGGCGGCCCACCTCGTGTGCTCGCATTGCACTACAGCGCCTCGGCTCGGTCCGGCGAAGTACCGGTACGTCCCGAGGCCCGGCACTGACACGAGTTGGGGCGGGGCCCGCCGACAGTGGCCGGGTCCAGGTGAGCGGACTCAGTGTGTGCGGCGGGCGGGGGCCGTGCGGACGGCGGTGATGGCTCGTTCGATTCGCTTGGCCGACACCGGGTATGGGGTGCCGAGTTGCTGGGCGAAGAGGCTGACCCGCAGTTCCTCGATCATCCACCAGATCTCCGTGACGTCGCGGCCCGTGCGGCGCGCTTCGGGGAGCGCGTCGAGGAGCCGCTGATAGGCGGCGTGCACGCGGTCGAGTTCGGCCATGCCCTGGCGATCGCGGGTCGCCGATGCGGGCAATGCCTCCAGACGCAGTGCGGCGGCCTGCAGATAGCGGGGGAGTTCGCGCAGGCGCGCGCTGCCGAATTCGGTCACGAATCCGGCGAAGACCAGGTCGTCCAGCTGATGCCGGACGTCCTCGGCGATCTCGCGATCGGCGGTGCTCGCCAGGGCGCTGCGCACGTGGTGAGCCTGGGTGAGGACCGGAACCACCAGACGCACGATGCGGGACACCTCCGCACCGAACCGGGGGCGGATCCGCTCGACCAACGCCTTGAATTCCTCGGGGCCTCGGACCGGGCCGCCGTTCTCGGCGATCAGTTCGTCCGCGGCGCAGGCCCTGCAATCCTCGACCAACGCATCCAGTGATCCGGACGGATTCTGGCTCAGCGCAAGGCGATCGGCGGGGGAGAGCCCCGCGGTGGCCGCGCGAGCCGACGTGGGCAGCTGATTCAGCAGCAGCACCCGGGTGCCGGTGCGCATGGCTGCCGCCTGTGCCGCGGGCGAGGCCAGCACCCGGACCGCGACACCCGCGCCTTCGGGAACCAGCGCCGGATAGCCGGTGATGGTCTGTCCGCCCACCTCCCGCCGCACCGTCGTCGGCAGGGCGCCGAGCGATTCCGAGGTCCACACCGTGCTCGCCGGGCGTTCCGCCGCGGCGGTGGCCCGCGCGACGGACTTCGAGACCTGATCGGCCAGGCGGGTTTTCAGCGCGGCCAGATCCTTGTCGCGATCCACGATCGTGCCGTCGGGGGCCGTGGCGGCGAAGGTCATCCGCAGATGGTCCGGTAGCGCGGCGGGATCGAGATCCGCGGGCCGGACGGTCACCGAACCGAGCCGGGACAGCTCCCGGGCCAGCCCGGTGCGCAACGGTTCGGCGCGCGGCGTCAGCTGCGCCAGGGCCGCGCGAGCGAAGTCGGGCGCCGGAACCACGCTGCGGCGCAGGTGTTTCGGCAGAGTCTTGATCCATGCCGCCGCCAGATCCTCGCGCATCCCCGGCACCAGCCAGTCGAAGCCGACCGCACGGACATGCGCCAACTGGGCGACCGGGATGTGCGCGGTGACGCCGTCGTCGGCCTGTCCGGGTTCGAACTGGTAGGTGAGCGGGAAACTCAGCTCACCCTGTCGCCAGCCGTCCGGATACGCGGCCGGGTCCAGCACGGCCGCATCGTCGTTCACCACGGTCGAGGCGGTGAAGTCCAGCAGATTCGGATCCTTGCGCCGCTGGGTGCGCCACCAGCTGTCGAAATGCCGGACCGATACGACGTCGGCGGGAATCCGCTCGTCGTAGAAATCGAAGAGCACCTGATCGTCGACGAGGATGTCGCGGCGGCGCGCCCGATGCTCCAGATCGGCGACGTCCTCCAGCAATTCGCGGTTGCGCGCGAAGAATTCGTGCCGCGTCTGCCATTCGCCCTGTACCAGAGCGTGCCGGATGAACAACTCGCGCGACAATTCGGGGTCGATGCGGCCGAAATCCACGCGCCGCTGTACCACCAGCGGAATGCCGTACAGCGTCACCCGCTCGTACGCCGCGGCCGCACCCCGTTTGGCGGACCAGTGTGGTTCGGAATACGTGCGTTTGACCAGATCTCCGGCCAGCCGCTCGGCCCATTCCGGCTCGATCCGGGCCGCTGTGCGCCCCCACAGCCGCGAGGTCTCCACGAGTTCGGCCGCCATGACCCACCGCGGCGGCTTTTTCGCCAGTGACGACCCCGGGAAGATCATGAACTTGGCATTGCGCGCGCCGAGGAACTCGCGCGTCTCCGCCTCGCGCACCCCGATATGCGACAGCATTCCCGCGAGCAGCGCCTGATGAATCGACGTCACATCCCACGGCAACCCGTCCGGCTGTGGCGCACTCGCGGCCAGTACGTCCGCGCGCCCGGCACGCTGCACGGCGCCCCGTCCGAGTACGGATTCGGCTGCGCCGTGGTCGGATTCGCGTTTACCACCCGACCGGCCGCGCCGGCCGGAGCCATCGGCGTCATTGTTTCGCCGCTCGCGGTCTGCCGGGCCTCCTCGCCGGTTTCGAGTCTCGGCGTCCGGTGATGCCCCTTCGCCGGACGCGGATTTGCCACCGCCGGGACGGGCATCGTTGTCACGTCCGGCCTTGCCGTGACGTTGCGTACGGCGGCCCTTCCGGGTGGGTTCGTCACTCTCGGACAAGGGTTCGTCGTCGCGCGGGTCCCGGCTCGATGCACTGCCGTTCCTGTCACCGGCCGGTCTTTCGGCATCAGCGCGCCGAGATTTGTCCGTGCGCGGTCCGCGGTCGCCGTCGGCTCCGGGATCGTCCGAAGACACGGAGATTCCGTGGCGAACGGGTCCGCTTGTGCCGGAACGGGATCGACGGCCTCCGGATCCATTGCCGGACTCCGGAGCACTGGAATCCCGGGAGCGGCCGGAGGTTCCCGCGCCCCGAAGTTCGCGCCCCCGATCGCCGGATTCGGTTGGACCGCCGTCGGATTCGGCAGGCCGGTCGGCGTCCGGATGCCAGCCGAGGCCACGGGTGATGGTGCGTAGCTGGCCGTGCAGGTCCTGCCATTCCCGGATCCGCAGGTAGTGCAGGAACTCGTCGCGGCACATCCGGCGGAATTGGTTGGCGGACAGTGCCTTTCGCTGCTCCCGTAGATAGTCCCACAGGCGCAGGTAGGACAGGAAATCCGAACCCTCGACCGTGAAGCGCGCGTGCTGCGCGTCGGCGGCCTGCTGATGTTCGACCGGGCGCTCGCGGACATCCTGGATGGACAGCGCGGCGACGATGACGAGCACCTCGGACAGACAGCCGCCGCGCTGTGCCTCGACCAGCATGCGCGCCATCCGCGGATCCACCGGGATCTGCGCCATCTCGCGGCCGATCGGGGTCAGCGCCAGCGCTCTGCCCGGTGTCGCGTTCGCTCGGTCTCGTTCGTCGCGGCGGGTCAGCGCGCCGAGTTCCTCCAGCAGCGCGATACCGTCGCGGATGGCGCGGCTGTCGGGCGGCTCGACGAACGGGAAACTCTCGATATCGCCCAGCCCCAGGGCAGTCATCTGCAGAATGACCGCAGCCAGATTGGTGCGCAGAATCTCGGGTTCGGTGAACTTCGGACGTGACTCGAAGTCGTCCTCGGAGTACAACCGGATCGCGATGCCGTCCGCGACGCGGCCGCACCGGCCCGACCGCTGCCGGGCCGAAGCCTGCGAGATCGGTTCGATCGGCAGCCGCTGTACCTTGGTGCGCAACGAATATCGCGAGATGCGCGCGGTGCCCGGATCGATGACGTAGCGAATGCCCGGCACGGTCAGCGAGGTCTCCGCGACGTTGGTCGCCAGCACCACCCGCCGCCCGGTGTGCGGTTCGAACACCCGATGCTGTTCCGCCGCCGACAACCGCGCGTAGAGCGGCAGAATCTCGGTCCGCGGCAACCGCATATCCCGCAACGTGTCCGCGGCGTCCCGGATCTCGCGTTCCCCGGACAGGAACACCAGGATGTCGCCGTCCCCCTCGGCGAGTAGTTCGCGCACCGCGTCGCCGATGGCATCGGTCGGATCCCGGTCCACGATCTCGGTGTCCTCGTCATCGAGATCCTCGGAGGTGACCGGCATTTCGAGCGTCAGCGGCCGGTACCGCACTTCCACCGGAAACGACCGCCCGGAGACTTCCACGATCGGAGCCGCTGTGAACTCCGGCCCACTCTGCCCCTGCTGTGAGCCCGCCCGCTCGAGTTCGGCGGCTGTGGTCTCGCCGCTGTCCGCCCGTCGATCCGGTCGGCCGGCATTCGGGCGAGACTCTTCGCCCGGCGCGATCCCGAACTGCTCCGATCCGGAGTCGGCCGGCGCCGCGCCCGAACCGTCGGGCGCGTCGTCGTTCCCCCGGAGTTGCGATTCACCCGCGCCGCGGGGCTCGCTCTCCTGCCGATCCGCTTGCCTCGCTGCCGAATCGGACGTCGGCCGTGCGGCGTCCGCATCCGTCGATGCCGCGGCGGCGGTGGAAGCTACGCCGCCCCCGCGGGCCGGAGGTGCCGTAACCCGGTTCTCCGGTGATTCGGCGTCGTGCCGATCGGAGTGCTGTGTCTGCGAGCCGGTGCCGGCAGCCGGTGCGGCGGCGTCCGCGGGCTTCGGGTCGGCGGCTCCCGCGGTAGTACCCGGGCCGCTCGGATCGGAGCCGGTGCGTCCCACGGGTGTCTGCGTGCCGAAGTGCCGGGCGAACAGTTCCGGATCGATGGTCGCCGAGGTGATGACGACCTTCAGGTCCGGGCGTTTGGGCAGCAGCTGTTTCAGGTAGCCGAGCAGGAAATCGATGTTGAGGCTGCGTTCGTGCGCCTCGTCGATGATGATCGTGTCGTAGCGGCGCAGCATGCGGTCACGCTGGATCTCGGCGAGCAGGATGCCGTCGGTCATCAGTTTGACCAGGGTGCGATCGGAGGCCTGATCGGTGAAGCGGACCGTATAGCCGACCACATCGCCGAGTTCGGTGCCCAGTTCCTGGGCGATGCGTTCGGCGACGGTGCGGGCGGCGAGGCGGCGCGGCTGGGTGTGGCCGATCGTGCCGCGAATGCCTCGGCCCAACTCCAGGCAGATCTTCGGAATCTGGGTGGTCTTACCCGAACCGGTCTCACCGGCGATGACGACCACCTGATGCGCCGCGATGGCCGTGGCGATATCGTCCCGGCGCGCGGAAACGGGCAGCTGTTCGGGATAACGGATCTGCGGGACGGCGGCGCGGCGGGCGGCGATACGGGCCTCGGCGGCGGTGATCTCGTTCTCGATGTCGGCGAGGTCCCCGCCACGAGCCTTGTCGAGCCGTCGTCGTAACCGGTGTTCGTCGCGGATCGAGAGTTCGGCCAGGCGGGTACGGAGCTCGCGTGATGTGGCGGCGGTCCTGGTCATTGCATCCTCCAGCCTAGCGAATTCATCCCCCGGCTCCGCCACCGGTTATCGGGCCACGGCGGTCGGGGCGATGATCATGTCCCGCGGCGTTCGCGCCACGCGACGGTGGTCGTACTCGCGGGTAGTCTGGCCTCGCGCGGGTCCGGCGACGACGGGCGCCGGAGGTGTGGACGAAAGGAGCCGGACATGGGATCGCTGTGGCACGGATTCGCCGATATGGGCGCGGTCGAGCGCGACGGCGCCTTCGCGGTGGCGCGCGGCGAAGGGGCCTACATCTGGGATCAGGCCGGTACTCGCTACCTCGACGCCACGGCCGGACTGTGGTTCACCAACGTCGGCCACGGCCGCCGCGAGATCGCCGACGCGGTGGCCGCTCAACTGTCCACCCTGGCGCATTACTCGAATTTCGGTGATATCACCGCGCCGGTCACACAGGACCTGGCCGAACGTCTCGCCGAGCTGGCCCCGGTGGCAGGCAGCAAGATCATGTTCACTTCCGGCGGATCCGATTCGGTCGACACAGCCGCCAAACTGGCGCGTCGGTACTGGCACGAGACGGGCAAGCCGGACAAGACCCTGATCGTCGGCCGGCGTCTGGCCTACCACGGAATGCATTACGCCGGAACGGCTCTGGGCGGTATCGCGCCGAACCGCGCGGGTTACGGCGAACTCGTCCCGGACGCGCGGACCGTGGAATGGGACGACGCCGGGTCGCTGGCCGCACTCGTGGAGGAGGCCGGTGCGGACCGCATCGCCGCGTTCTTCTGTGAGCCGATCATCGGCGCGGGCGGGGTGTATCTGCCGCCGGAGGGCTATCTGGCCGAGGCGCGGCGCATCTGCCGGGAGAACGACATCCTCTTCGTCGCGGACGAGGTCGTCACCGGATTCGGCCGCATCGGCGGCTCCTGGTTCGCCTCGACGCGTTTCGGGCTCGAACCGGATCTGATGACCACGGCCAAGGGCCTGACCTCCGGCTACCTTCCGATGGGCGCGGTCTTCGCCGCGCCCCGGGTGGCCGAGCCGTTCTATTCCGGCGATGTCTGGTTCCGGCACGGCTACACCTACGGCGGCCACGCCGGCGCCGCCGCGGCCGCGATGGCCAATCTCGATATTCTCGAGCGTGAGAACCTGATCGACGCCAGTAAGAATCTGGAAGCGCTACTGCACGAACATTTCTCGCCGCTGGCGGCGCATCCTCGGGTGGCCGAGGTGCGCAGTGGGCTGGGCGCGGTCGCCGCGGTGCAGCTGGCCGATCCGGCCGAAGGGCCCGCGATGGTGAAAGCCCTTCGCGCCCAGGGCGTTTCCGCGCGTGCGGCGGGGCAGGGCGCATTGCAGATCTCGCCGGCCTTCGTCATCACCGAACAGCAGGTCGCGGAGCTGGCGGCGGCCTTCGGGCGCGCCCTGGGCTGAGGCCGCACGGCCGTTGCCGCGCCGGACGCCAAAATGAAAGGGTGCCCCGGCCCGGTACGGGATGCGAGCATGGACCAAGGCGTGCGCGCGTCGCGGGAAGGCGGTGGGGTGTGGGTGGTTTCGTGGCGGAATACTCGGTGCTGCGCTGGGGGGTCGTGGCGGGTTTCGTGCTCGCGGCGGTTCTGGTCGCGGGCAGGCTCCCGGTCTTCGCATCCGGTGGCGTGAGCGAGCGCGTGCCGGGTCCGGTCGCCGATCACGAATCCGATGCCGCACATCTGCTGATGTGCCTGGTGATGCTGGCGATGCTGGTCTTCCCGGTGGTCGCCGCCCCGGACGCCCTGCGCGGCGTACTGACCGCGATGACGGTGGTGTACGTGGCGGTGCTGGCCGAACGGGTGCGCGCCTGGCGCAACGGCGACGGCCTGCCCGCGCGGGCCGCGACGATCGCATACCACCTGGTGGCGGTCGTGGCGATGTTGTGGTCCATGTCCGGGCACGCGATGCGTATGAGCGGGGATCATCCGCATACCGGGTCGGCGGCCCCGATGCTCGTACTCGCGGCCCTGTTCGTCCTGGACGCTGTCCTGATGTTCGTTCCGGGGCCGAAATCGCTTCTGCGCCATGCGGTCGGGCATGCGATGACCCCGGCCACCGTGATCCCGCACGTGGTGATGGACCTGGGCACCGCGTTCATGCTCGTCGCCGCGGCGTCGAGCTGACTCACGCGGGACCGACCGGGAACACGCCGATGGCCGCGTACTCGCCGAGTACGCGGCCATCGCGAGATGTGCTGCGCCGCTGAAGCGCCCGCGGGTATCAGACCCCGGCCGCGGCGAGCGCCTCGGTGGACTGCACCGCCTGCCCGACGCCCGCGACGATCGCCGCCGCGCGCAGCGCCTCGAAGATCACCTCACGCGAGACCCCGGCCTCGCGCAGGGTGTTCTCGTGCGCCTCGAGACAGTGCTGGCAGCCGTTGATCGAGGAGACCGCGAAGGACCACAGCTCGAAATCGGCCTTGTCCACGCCCGGATTGCCGATGATGTTCATCCGCAGTCCGGCACGCAGATCGTCGTACCGGCCCTCCAGGAATCCACGACCCCGGTAGAACACGTTGTTCATGCCCATGATCGAGGCCGCGCCGAGGGCGGCGTTGTACGCCTCCGCCGACAGCGTGTCGGCGGCCTCCTCGGCGATCTCACGCAGCGTGACCGCCGATCGGGTGGCGGCCGCCGAGGCCAGCAAGGTGCCCCAGAGCTGCTGTTCGCTGAGCACGGTCGAGCGCGCGATGGACGACAGGTTGAGCTTGAGGTCCTTGGCGTACTCGGGGAGCGAGTTCTTCAGGTTCTCGACGGTCACAGCCGATAACTCCTTCGGGGTCGGTCAGACGCTGGCGGCGAGCAGCTCACCGGCGTTGATGGTCGGGTCGCCCTTCTTCCAGTTGCACGCGCACAGCTCGTCGGACTGCAGTGCGTCGAGCACGCGCAGCACCTCGTCCACGTTGCGGCCCACCGAACCCGCGGTGACCGAGACGAACTGCACCTCGTTGTTCGGGTCGACGATGAACGTGGCGCGATCGGCGACACCGTCGGCGTTGAGAACGCCGGTGGCAGTGGCCAGTTCACGCTTGATGTCCGAGAGCATCGGGAACGGCAGGGTCTTGAGGTCCTCGTGCTGGGCCCGCCACTGGAAGTGCACGAACTCGTTGTCGACCGAGGCGCCGAGCACCTGGGCGTCACGGTCGGCGAACTCCTCGTTCAGCTTGCCGAACGCGGCGATCTCGGTCGGGCACACGAACGTGAAGTCCTTGGGCCAGAAGAACACCACGCGCCACTTGCCGGCGTGGTCGTCGCTGCTGACCTGGGTGAAGTAGTCGTCGGGCTGCTTCGCGTCGACCTTGGACAGGTCACCGCCGATCACGGCGGTGAGGTTGTACGCGGGGAACTGGTCGCCGATGGTCAGCAGAGCCATGCTGTCTCCTTCTCGTCCTTCGTTGTCGGGATTGCCGTGCGGAAGTATCTACCTTGTGATCTTGCCCGCAGCCAGGCAAAAGGTAAACGTGATCAGTCGCACTACACTGATAGGCGTGACTGATCAGACTTATCAGCCCACCCTGTCACAGCTGCGTGCGTTCGTGGCGATCGCCGAGTATCGCCACTTCGGCACGGCGGCCGCGCGATTGAACGTGAGCCAGCCCACGCTATCGCAGTCCTTGGCATCGTTGGAAAACGGCCTGAAACTGCAGTTGATCGAACGCAGTACGCGTCGAGTTCTGGTGACAGCGGCGGGTAAGCGTTTGTTGCCGCAAGCGATGGCGACGCTCGAGGCGGCCGACCGGTTCATCGCCTCCGCGGTCGGCGACGGACTCGGCGGCACGGTGCGGCTGGGCATCATTCCCACTGTCGCGCCCTATGTGCTGCCCGCCGTCCTGCCGGAACTGCGGCGCCGATTCCCGGCGATGGTGCCGCACGTCATCGAGGACCAGACCGCGCGGCTGCTCGACGGACTGCGCAGCGGCATCCTGGACGTGGCGTTGCTCGCGCTGCCGTCCGATACCGGCGGCATGCTCGAAATCCCGCTCTATAGTGAGGAATTCGTTCTGGTGGTGCCCGAGGGGCACGAATTGTCCGGGCGCACCGGCCTTTCGCCCGCGGTACTGGACGAGCTGCCGCTGCTGCTCCTGGACGAGGGGCACTGCCTGCGGGATCAGACCCTGGATCTGTGCCGCGCCCAGGACATCCGGCCGGGGCCGGTGGGGGACACCCGGGCCGCCTCGCTGTCGACGGTCGTGCAGTGTGTCGCAGGAGGTTTGGGCGTCACGTTGATTCCGGAAATGGCCGTGGCGGCCGAAACCTCTCGTGGCACACTGCGCATCGCCCGATTCGCCGCGCCCGCTCCGGGGCGCACGCTCGGGCTGGTTTTCCGCGGATCCACCGCGCGCACCGAGGATTACGAACAGCTCGCCGACGTGATTCGCACGCAGCGGCCGGTGTGATCCTCGCCGACCGGCCTCGGCCCCGAAGTGTTCCGGGACACGAATTCGCGCCGTTGCCAGGTGCCGAGGGGGGATGCGATTGACCGGCGCAGGAGCGTCTGGGACGCTCTCGGCGTGCGGATTCATCATCTCAACTGCGGCAGCATGGCGCTGGGCGCCGTCGATCACTGTCTGCTCGTCGAGACCGGGGCAGGACTGGTTCTGGTGGACACCGGATTCGGTCTCGGTTGCGTGCGTGATCCGGGCACGATGGTGGGCCCGAGTCGTTTCGTGCTCGGTCTCGAACTCGCCGAACACGAGACGGCGTACCGTCAGATTCAGGGCCTCGGCTACGACCCCGCCGATGTCCGCCACATCGTGCTCACCCACTTGGATTTCGATCACGCGGGCGGACTCTCGGACTTCCCGGAGGCGACCGTGCACGTGCACGGTCCCGAATTCCGGGCCGCGACCGCGCGCCGGACGTTCTCCGAGCGGACCCGGTACCGGGCGCGGCAGTGGGCGCACGGCCCGCGGTGGATGGTCAACGAAATCGACGGTGGCGAAGAGTGGTTCGGCTTCCGCGCGGTGCGCGATCTGCCCGGTCTGCCGCCGGAAATTCTGGTGGTGCCGTTGCACGGTCACACGCGCGGACATGTCGGCGTCGCGATCGATACCGGCCGGGGGTGGCTGTTGCACGCGGGCGACGCGTTCGGCGTCGGCAGCGAAATCGATCCGGCACAACCGCATACGCCGCTGTTGTGGCGCCTGTACGAACTGGCCGCGGTGGCCGGGATGCCCTACCGCGACAACCGCCGTCGGCTGCTGGAACTGAACCGCGCGCACGGTGCCGATATCACCATTTTCAGTGCTCACGACGGTGAAACGTTCACTCGGCTGGCGTCCGCGACCGTGCGGCCCACGCAATGGCGCGGCGGCGAATCCGGAGCGTGAGTCAGTTCACCACCCCCAATATCATGTTTCCCGAGCCTCGATGAGGCACCATGGGTACATGACACGTAATGCGCCCCAGCTCGATTCCGACGTGCCGGTCGCGCGCCCCGATCACATCGCGCGGATCGTCGCGGCGTTGGCCGCGCTCGATACTCCGGCTCCGCAAATAACTGGCGAACTCGCCGGCGGTACTCGAATCCGCCTCGCGTACCGCGTTCTGCCCGACGGACGGGTCGAACGCGGGCTCGCATGACCGAAGGCGGCGCGCGCGGCCCCGCCGGGCCGCGTCGCGATACCGCCGCGCCCGTGCGCCGGCCGAGTTCCTCGGCCTCGCAGGCGGACACGTTGTTCGCCTATGGCACGTTGCAGTTCGGCCCCGTGCTCGCGGAGCTGCTCGGGCGGGTGCCCGATGCGGAACTGGGCGTGGTCCGCGACCGCCGGGTGGCGGCGTTACCGAAACGTGCCTATCCCGGCCTGGTCGTCGAACCGGGCCGGCTGGCCTCTGGGCTGGTGCTGCAAGGACTCACCGAGGCCGACTGGGAGGTCATCGACGCGTTCGAGGACGAGCAGTACGAGTTGCGCACGGTCCGTGTGATCGGCCTCGAGGAGCCGGTGCCGACCTATGTCTGGACCGATGTCGTCTCCGACCACGACTGGTATCCCGAGCAATTCGCCGCCGACCATCTGCGCGGATACGCCACCCTGTGCGGCCGATGGCGCGCCGAATTCGTCCGCCGGGCCCGCTGAGAGTCGCACCGGCCGAAAAGCATTACGAACATCCGGTACTCGGCGGTGCCGTGTTCGCGATCACATCCGAGGTCGCAAGCTGCATTGTTACTGCGCAGTCAGGGTGCTGCAATCTGTGCAGAATGCTCAACTTTTGCGGTGTAGGTTGTTCATTCCGCGCTGCGGGGACAGTATGGCGGCGTCGAATGCTCAATCTAGGTCGCACCTGATCGGTGCCGGCCGGACGGGTGGAACTGATGACCGAGCTCGCCGATCGCGATCTGATCCCAGCACCGTACGATCTCGCCGACCGCTACCGCGTCGGCGCGGGAACCGTTGTCCTGACCGGGGTTCAGGCGATCGCGCGGCAGTTGGTGGAACAGCACGTCCGGGATCTGCGCGCGGGCAGGCGCGTCGGCACCTTCGTCTCCGGATATCAGGGCTCGCCGCTGGGCGGGGTCGACCGGTTGCTCGGTGGAATGCCCGGAGTATTGTCCGAGCACGACATCCATTTCGTGCCTGGGGTGAACGAGGAGCTCGCGGCCACGTCGGTCTGGGGTTCCCAGGCCGAGCTGCCGGGCGGACATTCCACCCACGACGGTGTGGTCGGGGTCTGGTACGGAAAGGGCCCGGGGCTCGACCGTGCCACGGACGCGCTGCGGCACGCCGCGGTGTACGGCGTCAATCCCCGGGGCGGGGTGCTACTTCTCGTCGGTGACGATCCCGCGGCGAAATCCTCCACGGTGCCCGCGGCTTCCGAGCGGTCCCTGGCCGCGATGAACATTCCGGTGCTGTTCCCGCGCAACGCCGGTGAGATCGTCACCATGGGTCTGCACGGCGTCGCGCTGTCGCGGGCTTCGGGCTGTCCGGTGGCGCTGAAGATCGTCGCCGATGTGGCCGACGGTGCGTGGACGGTCCCGGCGACGATCGGCGACATCGATATCGTCGTCCCGGAGATCTCCTGGGAGGGCGCGTCGTTCACGTACCGGCAGCGGCCGATGGGCGCGCCCGCGGACAGCCTGCTCGCCGAGGCCGATCTGCACGGTCCGCGCTGGGCGACCGTCCTGGCCTACAGCACGCTCAACGATCTGGATGTCATCGAGGTGAATCCGCAGAATGCCGAGATCGGCATCGCGGCAACCGGAACCGCGTTCGACGCGATGCGCCAGGCCCTGGCCGATCTCGGCGCGGACGACGCCGCGCTGCGGCGGGCGGGAGTGCGGCTGCTGCGCATCGGAATGCCGTATCCCCTTGCCTCCGAACGGGTCCGCGAATTCGCATCCGGCCTGTCCCGGTTGATCGTGGTGGAGGACAAGACGGCCTTCGTCGAGACGCAGATCCGCGAGATCCTGTACGGCACAGCGGATGCGCCGCAGATTCTCGGCAAACGCGATGCCGAGGGCCGGGCGCTGTTCGCCTCCGACGGTGAACTGACCGCCGGGCGGATCCTGGCCCCGCTGCGGCGTGTGCTGGACGGTCATCTGGATATGAGACGCCCACTGCCGCAGCCACTGTCGCTGTCGGTGCTGCCGACCGGGCGCGCCGCCTACTTCTGCAGCGGCTGCCCGCACAACCGCTCGACCGCCGTGCCCGAAGGTTCCCTGGCCGGAGGCGGAATCGGCTGTCACACCCTGGTGACCATGTCCGGTCGCACCGACAGCAAGGTGGTCGGGCTGACGCAGATGGGCGGGGAGGGCGCGCAGTGGATCGGGCAGGCCCCGTTCACCGATGTGCCGCACCTGTTCCAGAACATCGGCGACGGAACGTATTTCCACTCCGGTCAACTGGCGGTCCAGGCATGCATCGCCGCCGGGGTGAACATCACCTACAAGCTGCTCTACAACGATGTGGTCGCCATGACCGGAGCCCAGAACGCCGAAGGGGCACTGGCGGTTCCCCGTCTGACGCGCAAACTCACCGATGAGGGGGTGCGGCAGATCATCGTGTGCGCCGACGAGCCGGACAAGTACCGCAAGCGCGACCTCGCGCCGGGAACCCTGCTGTGGCACCGGGATCGGCTGGACGAGGCGCAACGGATGCTGCGCGAAATCCCGGGGGTCACGGTGCTGATCTACGACCAGCACTGCGCCGCGGACGCGCGCCGCAAACGCAAGCGCGGCGAGTTGCCGGTGCGGCGTACCCGGGTGGTGATCAACGAGGCGGTCTGCGAGGGCTGCGGCGACTGCGGTGTGCAGAGCAACTGCCTGTCCGTACAGCCGGTCGACACCGAATTCGGCCGCAAGACCCGGATCGATCAGACCTCCTGCAATACCGACTACAGCTGCCTGAAGGGGGACTGCCCGTCCTTCGTCACCGTGGAGACGCCCGAACCCGGAGGCAAGCCGTCGCGGAAAACGCCGCGCCGCAAGCATGTTCATCCCGAACCGCCGAAGCTGCCCGACGTCGGCGTGGAATCGCCGAACGCCACCTGGAACGTGCTGTTGGCCGGAATCGGCGGTACCGGCATCGTGACCGTCAATCAGGTTCTGGCCACCGCCGCGATGCGGGCCGGGTATCAGGTCGCGGGCCTGGACCAGATCGGGCTGAGCCAGAAGGCCGGTCCGGTGGTGTCGCACATGCGTTTCGCGGCGACCTCGCTCGAGCCCGCCAACCGGCTCACGCCCGGCTCGGCGGGCTGCGTCCTGGCCTTCGACCTGCTCGCCGCGGGTGATCCGAAGAACCTGGCCTACGGGTCGGCGCAGCAGACGATCACGGTGGCCTCGACCAGCCGGACGCCCACCGGTGCGATGGTGTACGACGCGGCGGTGCGGTATCCGGACACCGATGATCTGCTCGCCCGGCTGTCCGCGGTGTCGCGGTCGATGACCGCGTTCGACGCGCTGGCCGCCGCGCAGGCGCTGTTCGGCAGCACGACCGCGGCCAACTTCCTGCTGGTCGGCGCCGCATACCAGGTCGGTGCGCTGCGCCTGCCCGCCGCGGCGATCGAGGAGGCCATCGAGATCAACGGCGTCGCGGTCGCCGCCAACATCGCGGCCTTCCGCTGGGGTCGTGCGGCGGTGGCATGTCCCGATGAATTCGCCGCCGCGACCTCGCCCGGCCCCGGCGGACGTGTCGCGCCCGAGGTCCCGGCGGAGCTGCTGGCCGGTCTGAGCGCGACCGGTGAGACCCGGCGGCTGGTCGAGCACCGCGCGGGTGAGCTGATCGGTTTCGGCGGCGTGCGCGTCGCCCGTGCGTACGTCGCCCTCGTGCAGCGAGTGTGGGAATCCGAGCGCGCGGTCACCGATCGCACCGAATTCAGCGAGCAGGTGGCGCGCGGGCTGTACAAGCTCACCGCCTACAAGGACGAATACGAGGTGGCTCGCCGCCTGACCGATCCGGCCTTCCTCGATGAGGTGACCGCCGCCGTCCCCGGCGGCGCGAAGCTGACCTATCGGCTGCATCCGCCGATCCTGCGAGCCCTGGGCCGGACCGAGAAGATCGGCCTGGGCCCTCGGTCCCACTGGGCCCTGCGCGTGCTGGCCAAGGGAAAACGCTTGCGCGGCACCGCATTCGATCCATTCGGATACGCGCACGTCCGTCGCGTCGAACGGGCCCTGCTCGCGCACTACATCGAGATGATCGACACCCTCCGCACCACCCTGACGACCGGCTACGACCATGCCGTCGAGGCGGCCTCGCTGCCCGAGATGATCCGCGGTTACGAGCAGATCAAGCTCGCCAACGTCGAGATCTATCGTGATCGTTTGCGGGAGTTGGGCATCGAACCGCCCGCCCTGCCGTGAACGGTGGAACTCAGGTCGTGATCGTCGCCCTGTCCGCCCGGCGACGCGGAATCACTGCGGGAACACCGCCCGGCTACGGCCCGCGCACGCAGAACCGGTCGGTTCCGGCGGGTCCCAGCCGGCCCGCCGGATACGGTCGGCGAACGCTCAGAACCCGCGCCGCTCGCGGGGGACCAGCAGGCACAGCAACCCGACGATCAAACCACCGCCCACCGCGTACAGGCCCCAGGTGCCGGAGAACAGGTGGTGGTAGTCGGTCCGGATCTGGTTGTCGAAGGAGCTGTCCAGGCGCCAGGCCAGCACGCCGAGGGCGGCGAGGCCGACCAGGACGCCCAGCCAGCCCAGCAGACGCGAGCCGAACAGTGTCGCCAGCAGGATCACCGCCGCGACGCCGAGCAGGATTATCGCGAGCGACGTCTGCAGGCTGACCGACTGCGCCTGGATCTGATCGAGGCTGCGACCGGCGGGGAACCCGTCGCGCAGTTCGGTGAGCTGCACATGCCGGGCCTCGAGGGTGCCGATGAGCGGCCCGAAGGTTCCCACCGCCACCGCGACGGCGCAAACCAGCAGGAGGAGATGGACGAAAGTGCGCATACTCCACGGTATTGCGAAGCGGGGGATTTCGCCCCCGACTCGCAGAGGTCCAGTCGGTGAATCTCAGCCGACGCCCACGGGTGAACGCAGTGCGTGCGGTTCGATCGCGCCGCGGACCAGGGCTCGCTCGTCGACCGTCTGCGCGCGGTAGGGCAGTCGCGGCAGTGTCGCGGTCATCTTCGCCACCGGATCATCGATCGCCTTCGGCGTGCCGAACAGGAAGGTCCACTCGTGCTCGTCGCTGACGTACGGCACGACCGTGGGGAACAGCGCGTGGAACCGGGCCCAGGAACGCTTGAGCGTCTCGTTGCGCCACATGGTCTGACAACCCGCCTGGACGGCCAGCACCCCACCCTCGGACAGCAGTGCGCGGCATCGCTCCAGGAACTCGTCCTCGTACAGGACGTCGAGCGGGATGTTCTCGGCGGCGGGGAGGTCGTGGACGGGGCCGGGCAGCCAGATGCGGATGTGGTCGCCGTGGCGCACCTTGTAGCTGGCCTTCGTTGTGAAGGGGATGCCGTCCAGCAGGCCGTA